>CASEGC010000063.1 GCA_949287365.1 uncultured Parabacteroides sp. | reverse complement strand
CCCAAGTCCATGCCCCCGCATCCGGAGAAGAGGGAGAGTACGCGCAAGTCTGTTGGCTTATCATCAATCTTTTCCATAACCTGATTTTTAATATCGCGAATTTACGAAAAACGAAGAGGATTCAGTCATATTCTTCCGGTTCAAGCCCCGTGACCTGCCGGATGATATCCGCCGAGATGCCTAACGCTTTCATCTTTTTGGCGTTCGCTCTATTACTCTCCTCTCTACCTTCTTTTCTACCTTCTTCCAGTCCTTGTTTTCGACCTTCCTCTCTGCCTTGTTTCCTTCCCTCTTCTCTACCTTCGATCAAGCCTTCCAACTTGGCGGAACCTAAAACGTCATTTTGGATCATGACCGCGTTCAGATGCTCGTCGTAGGCGTGACGTTCCGCGGTGGACATGGAATAATATCGCAGTTTCTCGCGCGCCTCGCTGAGTCCGGGTGCCGTGGTATTGGGCTGGATCGTGCCGTCTTTCAGGTATTTCATCCATTCTTCCAAAGGCGTGACGGCCACTTTGTTGAACTCATTGACCCGGATGAGGATATATTCCGGGAAAATCTCGGACGGCAGGCGGGAGACGATCGCGTTCCGCTCCTTGACGTTGATTAGCAGCCGGTCTTTTGAATGCACGCCAATGAATTGATTTTGTCCGTGATAAAGATAATCCTGCCCGATACCGATATCGAAATAGAGGATGCTAATCGAATAGACCTTTTTCACTTGCGCGTAAGAATCTCCCAAGTGGACATGCTCGGTAATGGCTTTCGCCACGCCATAAAGGATACGTTCCAGATAATAGAGCTCGCGGGTGTTTTGGACCTCGATGATGATAATCTCGCCTTTGCTGTTCATGGCCTTGATATCGACCCGGTTGAACTTGTCATCGGCGGATAGCTGATTGCTTTCGCTTTCCAATAACTCCATAATCGTGATTTTCTCCCCCAAGAATACGGTAAGAAATCCCTCCAGCACATCGAAATTCGCCTTTTGTCGGAGCAGGCGTTTGATGGCCCAATCAAAGCGGATGTATCTGTCTTGCATCTCTCTCATGAATTTTTTCTCGTTGTTTGATTCCATAGTCATTATAAGTTTTGATCGTAAACGAATCAAAGATAGGGTTTAATTTGGAAAATAGCGTATCAATGCGTGTTAAAAACTTTCATCGATGACGTTCAGGCGTATGTATTGAGTGGTCGTTTTGATGGTTTATCGGGAATATGTGCGTGTTTCCGGATATTCACGTACATGTTTCCGAAGGAAGTCGTGCGTGTTTTTTAAGAAACACGTACATGTTTTTTTCGAAGTCGTTTCTCCAAAAGAAAAAAACGGCTTTTGGGCGCGCTCAATGACAAAATATATATATTTGCAAGAATTTAGTGGCTTTTTCGCTACGGATGACTTGTTATAAGTCTCGAAAAGATGCCCGTATGCAACGACGATACGACATAGAGAAAGTGAAGCTGGGAGACCGAAAGGCTTTCAAAGACTTTTTTTGCCATTTTTATCCCAAGATGATGGCGGTCGCGTCTCGTTTCGTCGATGAGGAGGAGGCGAAAGACTTGGTACAGGATATCTTTTGCTCGTTTTGGGAGCGGCGGACCTCTCTTCAAGCCCACGATGTGGAGTCGTTTCTTTACAAGTGGTTGCGGAACCGTTGCCTGAACCATCTGAAGCATCAGGAGGTGGTCAATACGCACAAGAGCGAGGTCCGGATAGCGGAGGAGAGGGTCCGGTTCATGGACGAGCGTTCCGATCATAACCCCATCTTCAGCCAAATACAAGCGCAGGAACTGAGGAGGCGTATAGAGGAGGCCATAGAAAAGCTCCCGCCCAAATGTGCGCGAGCGTTCCGCCTGTTCTATTTCCAAGGGCTTAGCCAAAAGGAGATCGCGCGAGTCATGGGGATTTCCGTACGGACGGTGGAAGGACATATCCAGCAGGCGATGAGGTCGCTTCGGAAAGAGCTTAAAGACCTTTCTATCTTGGTTATATGGTTGCTTCTGACCAGTTGATGGAATCGTAAGCGAAATTTTTTTTATCATAAACTTATTTTTTCCATCAAATCCACCACGTAGTTTTCCCTGTTCGGTTGTCTTAAGATAAAACAGGGATGTGATGGACGAAGAGCTATTGATTAAATTCTTGACTCGAACGGCGGACGAACGCGAGTTGGAAGAGATCGAACGATGGATATGTTCCGATAAAAAGCGGGCGGATGAATTGTTCGAGCTCGAACATCTATGGAGTTTGAGGAACGAGCTGAAATATTCCGATAAAGAACGGCTGGACAAGGCGTACGAGGAATTACGCGGCAAGTTGGAGCTTGGCCGCGGACGCGTGAACGGGAAAGGCAGGCGACCGCGTTTGTTATCCTTTGTCGGCGCTTGCTTGAGATACGCCGCTATCGTCATTCTCGCGTCCGTGGCTTCTATCGAGATTTATAGGCATATGGTCGCGGACGAGGAGCCTTCGTCGGTGGAGAATCATATTCAAGTGCCGGCTGGGCAAAGGGTTCTTCTGACACTTTCCGACGGTACGCGAGTCTGGCTGAACGCGCGCTCGGAATTCTCTTACCCGAGCCATTTCTCCAAGGACGAGCGGAACGTGCGTTTGGAGGGAGAGGGCTTCTTCGAGGTGGCCCATGATGCCGATAAACCTTTCGTGGTGAGAGGTGGCCTTTTGGATATCAAGGTGTTGGGTACTAAATTCAATTTGCGGAATTATGAGAATGAGGCGAACAGCGTGACCTTGGTGGAAGGAAAGGTGGAAGTGGGTACCGCCGACGACGGGGAACGGTTGACGTTGAATCCGAAGGAGCAAGTCGTTTATTCCCCGGAGACAGGTATCCAGTTGAATAAAGACGTGGATATTGACGTGTCGCGGGCGTGGACGAAGGGAGAGCTTATCTTTAGGGACCAGCCGTTGGAGGTCATTTGCCGCGAGCTGGAGCGGAAATTCAACGTACGGATTGACATACGCGACCCCCGATTGGCGGAGGAGCTGTTCACTTGCCATTTCGATGAGACCGTGGGGATACAGGATGTCATGTCTTTACTCGAGGAAACGAGGAAAATGACTTATTCAATAGCGAAAAATAACATTATCATACGATCACCTAAAAAGTAACGATTATGAACAGAGCACAAGAAAAACACGTCGCTCGGTATAAAGTCAATACCGGGCGAAAAAGACATCTGATTGTCATGAGGAACGCATTTATCTTGCTGTTGGCTGGTAATTTGAACCTTTCGGCGGGTAATATCGTTCCCTATTACCAGACCGCTCGTTTGTCCATTGAGACAAGCAGCATGACCGTCAGCGATGTCTTGCGAGCCATTGAGGAACAAAGCCAGTTCTATTTCACTTACAATTCTGGCCAAATCAACACGCGGCGCACGGTGTCTATCAACATCAAGGACCGTCCGGTCAATGAGGTGTTGGACGAGTTGTTCAAGGGAGAAAATGTAAAATATACGATTAACGATCGACATATCGTTTTGTATAAGTCCGACGCTCCCGTGGCTCCGGTACCGGCTCAAGCTGACGGGAAGGAGATAACGGGTACGATTGTCGATGGTTCGGGTATACCTATCATCGGAGCTAACGTGACCGTAAAGGGTACGACGACGGGTACGATTACCGACGTGGATGGTAATTTCGCGTTAAGCGTCCCGGAGAACGCCGTGTTGGAAATCAGTTATATCGGTTATCTGACGGAGACGTTCAAGGTGGGTAATCAAAGTCATTTACAGGTTACCTTGAGAGAGGATTTACAGAAATTGGACGAGATAGTCGTTGTAGGTTATGGTACACAGCGGAAGAAGGACGTGACGAGCTCAATCGCCAAGGTCGGGGGTGAAGATATCGCCAATTTAGCCACCGCCTCTTTCGATTCTCAATTGGCGGGTCGTGCGGCCGGTGTACAGGTGAGTACGCCGAATGGCGTGTTGGGTAGCACACCTCAGTTCAAGATTCGGGGTATGAGCACCATCTCCTCCAGCTCGCAGCCGCTGTTCGTGATTGATGGCATGCCAATTAACGGTGGCGCGAACGGCGATGGGGACGACCAGAAAGGTCTGGGTAAAGGTGTAGTGACCTTTAACGCGTTGTCGGATATCAACCCGAACGATATCGCTTCCATAGAGATTTTGAAAGATGGTGCCGCCACGGCCATTTATGGTTCCCGTGCGGCGAATGGCGTCGTGCTTATCACCACCAAGAAAGGTTCGAAAGGACGTACGCAAGTCAGTTATGACGGATATATCGCCGCGGCCAGTCCGACGAAATTGCATGACTTGTTGAACGCACGCGATTTCGTGACAATCGCTAACGAGAAGTATGAGAACCGAGGCAACCCGGGACAGGCGGTTTACGACCCCAACGGACCGGATACGAATTGGAATGATTATATCTACCGTACGGGTTTCCAGCAGAGCCATAATATATCGGCGAGTGGAGGTACGGAGAAGAGCCAGTATTATGCCTCTTTGGGCTATACGAACCAAACCGGTATCGTTCGTTCCAATGATTTGAGACGTTATAACTTGAAAGCGGATTTTACCCAAGAAGCCACGAAGTGGTTGCGTATCGGTATCAGCGGGCAGATGTCCCGTACTTCTATTCAAGGTTTCTCGAACACGGAAGGAGCTTTGGGTAGCGTGGGATTTGGCGTTTTCATGTTGCCGAACGTAGCGGTTTATGATCCGGATTCACCTACGGGATACAATATTGACGCTGAGCGTTTTTCTTTGGGTAGAGGTCCTAACTTGAGTGTTATCGATAACGGGTTGTCCAATATCGTATGGTCGTTGGATAACAATGTCAATAAATCAACTAATACACGGGCTTTCGGTAATGGTTGGGCGGAAATCAAATTCATGGATGGCCTGACGCTGCGGACGCAAGGTGGCTTGGATATCTCCAACGTGAACGATTTCAACTACCAGGATCCCGCCGCGGGCGAGGGCCATGGCGTAGGCGGAAGAATCTACGAGTATTATTCCCAATACGAGACTTGGAACTGGCAGAACATGTTGAATTTCGTCCGCACGTTCAATGATGTGCACAATTTGACCGTTACCGCCGTGCAGGAATATACGCACGAGACGCAGGCGTACACCATGGCGGAGGTCTCGCAGTTGTCCGATAACTTCTTCAAGGAGCATATCATCTCCAACACGTTCGACGAGAAAGATGTGAAAGGATATAAATCGTCCAACGGATTGGCCTCGTATATGGTCCGGGCGAACTACAATTACGATAGCAAGTATTACGTCGGCGCTTCCGTGCGTTGGGATGGCCTGTCCCGTCTTCCGGAGGACAATCGCTGGGGTACGTTTTGGGGAGCCTCGGTGGCTTGGCGTCTGTCGAGGGAGAAATTCTGGAGCGATGCGTCCATCAATGATTGGTTCAACGACCTGCGCGTCCGCGCCAGCTACGCTACGATTGGTAATTCCCAGTTGGGCAGCGATTTCCCGTATCTCGGCACGTACGAGGGTGTCCTCTACGGGCCTTACTCCGGCATCGCGTGGAAGCAGATGGGTAACGACCAGCTGAAGTGGGAGACGACGGAGACGTTCGATATCGGTCTGGACGGTGCGCTTTTCAACAACCGGCTCTCGTTCGAACTGGCTTACTGGCAGAAGAACTCGAAAGACTTGGTATTGCAGGTCCCGACCGCCCCGACAATGGGTGTTCCCTTAAACTCTTACTACGATAATATCGGACGGATCAAGAACTCCGGTTTTGAGCTGACGCTGAACGCCACGATAATCGCCACGAACGATTGGACATGGCAAACGAATTTCAATTTCTCGACCGTGAAGAACAGGGTGGAAGAGTTGTATGGAGGTAACGATATTATTGATAATTGGACCATTATCCGCGAGGGAGAATCCTACAGGTCGCTGTATGGATACGATTATTACGGGGTGAACGCCGCTAATGGAAATCCGATATGGCGGAAGGCGGACGGTTCGTTGGTTCAATTCGATACGTTTGGCTCTTATGATTACGCTGTTTATGACCCCAATAATCCGAGCGACGTGTCGCAGGCTTCCACGTTGACCACGGATGACCGGAAGGTATTGGGCTCTTCCATGCCGACTTGGTACGGCGGCTGGGGAAATACCGTTACGTATAAGAATTTTGACCTGAACGTGTTCTTCCGTTTCTCGGGCGGCAACAAGATCATGAACCAGTCCCGTTCGATGTTGTTGAATACGAACTTCTACAACAACGGCACGGAAATATTGGGCCGGTGGGTTTCCCCGGAGCAGCCGGGCGATGGCGTCACGCCTAAGATAGGATATGGTTACGACACGAAAATATTCAATTCCGGATTTACCGATTCCCATTTCGTGGAGAGCGGGAATTTCCTGAAACTCTCGAACCTGACAATCGGTTATACGTTGCCCAAGGCTATCGCGGAGAAGTTGAGCATGTCGAAATTGCGTTTCTACATCCAAGGACAGAATCTGTTCACGATCACGCCTTATTCCGGTCTGGATCCGGAGACGAGCACGCGCCTGGGTGTGGATAACGGCGGTATGCCGCAGCAGCGGTCGTTCACTTTCGGGGCTAATGTAACTTTCTAAAATATCAACTTTTAAAAATGGAAATATTATGTCACATCTAACAAATATAAGAAAAAGGACAGCTATCATTCTCTCTTGCGCGGCATTGGGATTCAGCTCGGCGTTCATCTCGTGCGAGAGCGATGTTATCGATTTG
>CASEGC010000062.1 GCA_949287365.1 uncultured Parabacteroides sp. | reverse complement strand
TCAGGCTTTCAACCAGGGCGTCAGCCATGCGCACAGGATCGTTCCTCGCGATATCCTCATCGATTCTTTGAGGAAACAGCACTGTTTGGTTGGGTGTGTAAGGACGAAAATGTATCTTTGTCATAATATTATCAATGTTATAATGCTTAAAGATACAAAATCTTTAGGTAATAGCAAAGCCTCGGCTTGTGAAAGTCGGGGCTTTGTGCATAAAAAAAGAAGGTGCGCTTTTTGACACACCTTCTTCGTCTTATTGGTTGCGGAGGCAAGACTCGAACTTACGACCTTTGGGTTATGAGCCCAACGAGCTACCACTGCTCCACTCCGCGATGTAATTGCTATCATTCTTGATTTCGAGTGCAAAGATAAGGACATTTTCTGAAAAAACAAATTTATCGCAAGTTTTTTTTTATATGCTTGTTTAATACAATCTTTTTTGAGTACTTTGCGCACAGTTTTATTTAAAATGTGCAATGCGGTACCGATGACAGTTTCTAAGACACGCGATATGTTGGTGGATGTGGCCAGGCAATTGTTCGCTCGTAGCGGTGTTGACAACACGACTATGAACGATATCGCGCAGGCGTCTCGCAAAGGAAGGCGTACGTTATATACGTATTTCAAGAGTAAGAAAGAGATTTACTTGGCGGTGGTCGAGTCGGAGTTGAACCAGCTTTACAAGATGTTGGTCGACGTGGCGGAGAAGAACCTACCGGCGGATGAGAAATTGAAGACGTTCATCTATTCCCGCTTGGATGCGATAAAGGCGCTGGTTTTCCGCAATGGGACGTTGAAAGCCACTTTTTTCCGTGATATCTGGAGGGTGGAGAAGGTTCGCAAGAATTTTGATTTGCGGGAGATAGAGATCATTAAAGGTATATTGGACGATGGCGTGAAAGAGGGGATTTTCTGTATGCCGGATACCGGTATTACCGCGCTCGTGCTCCATTATGCCTTGAAAGGATTAGAGGTCCCTTACATCCGGGGAGTCATGGGGGATGATATCAGTCAGCGCATTAAACGCAGGGACAACGTGATGAGTTTAATATTCAATGGAATAAAGATTAAGTAAATAAAAGAGATACAATGTTTATCAATGCGACGGGGTTTTATGTGCCCGAGGAAAGGGTAGATAACCAACATTTTCTTGAGTTGAACGGCTTGACCAGTGAGTGGATTGAGCAGCGTACGGGAATTCATACTCGCTCGAAAGCGAAGGCGGAAGAAAATATCAATACGATGAGTCTTGAGGCCGTGCGGAACGCGTTGCCTAAATTGCCTTATGACATTAGGGATGTCGATTTAATAATCTCCGCTTCCTATTCGCCTTATGATACGGTCGCCACTGCCGCCCATCTGGTTCAACATGAGTATAATATATCCAACGCAAAAGCTTTATATCTGTCTTCGGCTTGTTCTTCTTTCTTGAATGCTTTGGAGGTCGTGGAAGGATATTTCGCTATGGGAAAAGCGACGAAGGCCTTAATACTTTCCGCGGACAAGAATTCCGCTTATTCCAATGAGACCGACCCAAAAGCCGGTCATCTGTGGGGCGATGCCGCCGCTGCGTTTTTTATTTCGAAGGAACGGCTGGGCGAGAACGAGGCCGAGTTCGTGGAGGTCTATACCCAAGGCTTGGGCGACTTGCCGAAAGCGATGGAGGCGGTGCATCTGCGTCCGTATGATGGCGGTATCTCGATGCCGGAAGGTCGCGACGTATTCATGCAAGCATGTACTTATATGCCGAAGAACGTAGTGCGTTTATTGGAGAATAATGGTTATACTATGGATGATTTGACCTATTTCATCGGACATCAGGCGAATATGCGTATCATAGCGAATATAGCGAAGCAACTGGGATTGCCGGATGAAAGGTTCCTTCATAATATCGAGGAACTGGGTAATACGGGTTCGGTTAGTTCCGCTTTGGTTTTCGCTCAAAATGTGGAGAGATTCAAACATGGCGACTTGATAGCGATTACCGTGTTTGGCGGAGGATATTCAACAGGTGCTTGTTTAATAAAGTATTGATATAAAAATAGGAGGGAACATGAAATTATTGGAAGGAAAAGTGGCTATCGTAACTGGAGCCGCTCGTGGTATCGGTAAAGCGATCGCTTTGAGATTTGCCGCTGAAGGCGCGAATATCGCTTTTACGGATTTGAAAATCGACGATATGGGATTGGCGACCCAAGCGGAAATAGAGGCGTTAGGGGTGAAAGCTAAAGGATATGCTTCCAATGCGGCTAGTTTCGAGGAAACGCATAATGTCGTGACGGAGATCGTGAAAGATTTTGGGCGTATCGATATATTGGTAAATAACGCGGGAATCACGAAAGATGGTTTGATGATGCGTATGAGCGAAGGACAGTGGGATGCCGTGTTGAACGTGAATCTCAAATCTGCGTTTAATTTCATCCATGCGTGTACGCCCGTGATGATGCGGCAACGTTCGGGTAGCATTATCAATATGTCTTCCGTCGTGGGTGTACATGGAAATGCGGGACAAGCGAATTATTCGGCCTCGAAAGCGGGCTTGATAGGTTTGGCGAAATCCGTGGCGCAGGAATTGGGTTCGCGCGGTATTCGGGCGAATGCTATCGCTCCCGGTTTCATTATTACGGATATGACGGCGCAATTGTCGGATGAGGTACGTGCCGAATGGTGTAAGAAAATACCTTTGCGTCGCGGAGGGACGGTTGAAGATGTGGCGAATGTCGCTACGTTCTTGGCTTCAGACATGTCTTCTTACGTTTCAGGCCAAGTTATTCAGGTTGATGGTGGTATGAATATGTAACCGATGGAGGTCATTTACGAGGATAACCATATCATAGTCGTAAATAAGACTTGCCGGGAGATTGTTCAAGGGGATAAGACCGGCGATCTTCCTCTTTCCGAGATGCTGAAAAACTGGTTGAAAGAAAAATACCAGAAGCCGGGGAACGTGTTCGTGGGCGTGACGCATCGTTTGGACCGTCCGGTGAGCGGGGTCGTGATATTCGCCAAGACGAGCAAGGCGTTGTCTCGTTTGAATGAGATGTTCCGTACTGGGGCGGTGAGGAAGACCTATTGGGCGATCGTGAAGAATCGCCCGCCACGTGATGAGGATGAATTGGTGAATTGGCTGGTTCGCGACGAGAAGCGAAATAAGAGTTTCGTTTACGATACGGAGCGGTCAGGCGCTAAAAAGGTGGTCTTGCGTTATAAATTGATAGCTAACTCAAATAATTATTATTTGTTGGCTATCGACCTGAAGACAGGTAGGCACCATCAAATCCGTAGTCAGTTGGCGAAAATAGGATGTCCGATCAAAGGAGATTTAAAGTACGGGTTCGATCGTTCCAATAAAGGTGGGGGTATTAGTTTGCATGCTCGTTCCGCCGAGTTCATACATCCCGTATCGCGGAAATTGATCCGGATTGTCGCTCCTGTTCCGGATGATAACTTATGGAAGGCTTTATCGTCTGGTTTATACGTAGAAGACTGATTGATTTTAGTAAATCCATTCGAAAGAAATAGGTTTCATTCGAATGGATTTTTTCTAACAAGAGATGATGAACAAGGGAAATGAATTTATAGGAGAGGTGGGGATTTTTCCCACTTTATCGGGGAGATATTCCACATGTTCATGATGTGTATCGTACGTATAATTGTTAATAATGACGGTCGGGGATTGTTCTTTAGGTGAAGTAACGTTAATTATCTCCCTTCGGGGTAAAAATGGAATAGTTCTTTCTATTGTAGGTTGGATAAATGTGACATAAGTAATTTATATAGGTGGAATGAATAGGAAAAGATTGGCGAAAGTATCGGTTATTTTGATGGCTTTTGTTGTCGGGATGACGGGATGCCGACATAAGGAAGAGCAGCAGTTGCCTATCGTGATCGTGGATAAACCTGCGAAAGAGGACGTGCAGATTTTTGGTGAATATGTGGGGCGTATCCGCGCCGCTAGTTTTGTGGAAATACATGCGCGCGTGGAGGGTTTTTTGGAAGAAATGCTGTTTGAGGAAGGCAAAAGAGTGAAACAAAATGAGCCATTGTTCATCATAAATTCGGACCAATATCGCGCTCGGGTCGAGAAGGCAAAAGCCCAATTGAAAAAGAGTCAGGCGCAAGCGGCGAAAGCGAAACGGGACGTGGAGCGTTTGACGCCTCTTTATGAACAACATGCGGCTAGCCAATTGGATTTGGATAATGCTGTCGCCGCCTTGGAGGACGCTGAGGCTGATATCGCGATGAGTAAAGCCGACTTGGACCAAGCGGAGATGGAGTTGAGCTATACGGTTGTCACTTCACCTTTGTCAGGATATATCAGTGAGCGTTTCGTGGATGTCGGCGCTTTGGTCGGACCGGGTGTGAACTCTAAGTTGGCGGAGGTGGTGAAGAGCGATACCGTGTCTGTGGATTTTCAGATGACCGCATTGGATTATTTACGGGCGGAAAGGCGTAACGTGAGATTTGGAGAGAGAGATACGACTCGTTCTTGGCAGCCTACCGTGACGGTTACTTTGGCCGATAACTCGGAATATCCGGTGAAAGGTATCGTCGATTTCGCGGACCCTCAGGTTGACCCGCAGACAGGTACGTTCGGTGTACGGGCCGAACTCGCTAATCCGGACCAGAAATTACTTCCTGGACAGTTTACGAAAGTGAAATTATTATTGGATGTTCGCGAGCGGGCTATTGTCGTTCCGCGGAAGGCGCTGTCTATCGAGAAAGGAGGTGCGTTTATCTATATTATTCGTCGGGATGACGTGGCGGAGAAACGTTATGTTCAGATTGGTCCGGAGATTGGAAATAAAGTGGTGATCGAACGTGGCTTGGGTGAGAATGAGCGTGTGGTGGTGGAAGGCTATCATAAATTGACTCCGGGAGTGAAAGCGCATGCCGTGAACGTGAATGACGAGAAGGCTATTCAAGCTCTTAGAGAGGAGGAGGTACAATGAAACCGGGATTTTTTATAGACCGTCCCGTCTTTTCGACCGTCTTGTCTGTCTTGATTGTGATAGTCGGGATTATCGGGTTGGTTTCTTTGCCTGTGGACCAGTATCCGCAAATAACGCCTCCTGTGGTGAGGATTACCGCCTCTTATCCAGGAGCGAGCGCATTGACCGTTTCTCAAGCGGTGGCGACTCCCATCGAGCAGGAGTTGAATGGTACGCCAGGAATGATTTATATGCAGAGCAGCTGTTCTAACTCTGGTAATTTGAATATTACGGTTACTTTCGATATTTCGACTAACGCGGATTTGGCGGCGGTTGAGATCCAGAATCGGGTGAAATTGGCGGAAAGCCGTTTGCCGGCAGAGGTTATCCAAAATGGTATTTCCGTGGAAAAGCAGGCCCCCAGTCAGTTGATGACGTTGACATTGATGTCTGATGACCCTAAGTTTGATGAGATTTATTTGAGTAACTTCGCTACGATTAACGTATTGGACGTGATTCGTCGTGTGCCGGGTGTCGGTCGTGTGTCGAACGTGGGTAGCCGTTATTATGGAATGCAGATTTGGGTATATCCGGATCGTTTGGCAAATCTGGGACTGACCGTAAAAGATTTGCAGAACGCATTGAAGGACCAGAACCGAGAGTCCGCCGCGGGCGAGTTGGGTAAACAGCCGATTATCGATGTGGATGTCACTTTGCCGGTTACCGCTCCGGGACGTTTGTCCACGGTCGAGGAATTTGAGAATATCGTTGTCCGGGCCAATTCAGATGGCTCGATTGTCCGGATGCGCGATGTCGCGCGTGTCTCACTGGAAGCCTCTTCCTATTCGACCGAGAGTGGTATTAATGGCAAGAACGCGGCAATCTTGAGTATTTACATGTTACCGGGCGCTAACGCTTTGGATGTCGCTCAGGAGGTGAAAGACGCCATGAAGGAAATCAGTAAGAATTTCCCGGAGGGGATGGAATATAATTTCCCTTTCGATATGACGGAATATATATCTCAATCGATACATGAGGTTTATAAGACATTGTTCGAGGCCTTGTTCCTTGTCATCTTGGTCGTATTCTTTTCTTTGCAGAATTGGCGGGCGGCGTTGATTCCTACTATAGCGGTGCCAATCTCTTTGATAGGGACGTTCGGTTTCATGCTCGTTTTTGGCTTCTCTTTGAATATGCTGACATTGTTAGGCTTGATTTTGGCCATCGGTATTGTGGTCGATGATGCGATCGTAGTGGTGGAGAATGTCGAGCGTATCATGGAGGAAGAACATCTTTCCGCTCGGGAAGCCACGCATAAGGCCATGCGTGAGTTGACCGGAGCTTTAATCGCTACCTCGATGGTCTTGGCCGCAGTGTTCGTGCCGGTAAGTTTCTTGGGTGGAATCACGGGGCAGCTTTATCGGCAATTTTCTATCACGATCGCCGTGTCCGTTATTTTGTCTACGATAGTGGCCTTGACGTTAAGTCCGGCGATGTGCGCCTTGATTTTGCGTCCTAACCGGGGCCGGAAAAATATCGTTTTCCGTAGAATCAACTATTGGTTGTTGGTGGGGAATAAACGCTATACCCGGATTTTGCGAGTCGTTATTGGATGTCCTCGGCGTGTATTGGCTGGTTTTGGAATGGTACTGGTGGCTATTTTCGTGTTGAATAAGATGTTGCCTACCAGTTTTATTCCGGAGGAAGACCAAGGCTACTTTACCGTGGAATTGGAGTTGCCGGAGGGTTCCACCTTGGAACGTACGCGTGAGGTCATGAACCGGGCTATCGATTATCTGATGTCTCAGCCGGCGGTGGCTTATGTGCAGAACGTGACGGGTAGCAGCTCGCGTATCGGGACGAACCAATCGCGCGCTACGCTCACGGTTATCTTGAAGCCTTGGGAAGAGCGTAAGAAGGGGAAGATGATGGTGGAAGACGTGATGGAGGCCGCACGGAAAGAATTTTATTATTATCCGGAGATAAAGGCTTACGTGACGCGTCCGCCCGTTATTCCCGGTTTGGGAGAGAGTGGAGGTTTGGAGATGCAATTGGAGGCGCGTGGCGATGCCAGCTGGGAGAATCTGGTGAGCGCGACCGATACGTTCCTTTATTACGCGTCGCGGGCTCCGGAGCTGACCGGTGTCTCTTCCGCTTTGCAATCGGAGATTCCGCAATTGTATTTCGATGTCAATCGAGACCGGGCGGAGTTGCTGGGTATTCCGTTGTCGGACATTTTCGCGACGATGAAGGCTTATTTGGGGTCGGTTTACGTGAACGATTTTAATATGTTCAACCGTATTTACCGTGTTTATATACAGGCGGAGGCTCCATATCGGGCCACGCGGGATAATATCGGGCTGTTTTTCGTACGCGCCAAAAACGGGGTAATGGTTCCGCTCACGTCGTTGGGTACGACGCAATATACGACCGGACCGGGAACCATCAAACGTTTCAATATGTTCTCCACGGCCTCTATCAATGCGGTGGCGGCACAGGGCTATAGTACCGGCGAGGCGATGGCCGTGATGGAACGTATCGTGCGGGAACATCTTCCCGATAACATTCAGATGGAATGGAGCGGCCTTTCGTATCAGGAGAAACAGGCCGGAGGGCAAACGGGACTTATCCTCGCGCTCGTCTTCCTGTTTGTCTTCCTGTTCCTGGCGGCGCAATATGAGAGTTGGATAGTGCCTATCGCCGTGCTTCTTTCGTTGCCAGTGGCCGCCTTGGGCGCCTATTTGGGTATTTGGGTTACGGGCTTGGAGAATGACGTTTATTTTCAGATTGGATTGGTGACCTTGATTGGCCTCGCCGCCAAGAACGCCATTCTTATCGTGGAGTTCGCCAAAGTGCAGGTCGATAAAGGGGTGGATGCCGTGCATGCCGCTATTCACGCCGCACAGATGCGTTTCCGTCCGATATTGATGACCTCGTTGGCGTTCGTGCTGGGAATGCTGCCGATGGTGCTCGCCTCCGGACCGGGTTCGGCATCGCGCCACAGTATCGGCACGGGCGTGTTCTTCGGGATGATCGTGGCCATCACGGTAGGAATTGTATTGGTTCCCTTCTTCTTTGTGTTCGTGAATAACATGAGACATAAGATAAACATCAAGGAGCAATTGGAGCGGATTCCGGTGGATAAGCTTCCGCTCGATAAACTGAAGGAGAAAAAGGACCAGTTGGGACGGTTCTTGAATAAGCGTTCGACGACTGTCCTTTTGGTGCCGGTCTTTCTCTTGTCGTTGTCCTCTTGCAAGTTGGGGCAAAAATACGTGCGGCCGGATTTGAACCTGCCGGAGAGCGTGGACCCGGACGTTCCTGCCGCTGAGATGACGGATAGCCTTTCCGCCGCGGATATCGCATGGGAGACGTTGTATAAGGACACGGTCCTGCAAGGCTTGATTCGTCACGCATTGGAGAACAACAAGGATATGCGGATAGCCACCGCGCGCATCAAGCAGATGATGGCGGAGAAACGCATCTCTTTTGCCGAGATGTTCCCGGACGTGCGCTTGCGGATTTATGGCGAATCGGAACGCTCGAATTACGGCGGGAACGATTTTGACTCCGGCGTGGAGTTGGGTGCGAAAATAGGTGTCTCTTGGGAGCTCGATTTATGGGGAAAGCTCCGCTGGGCGAACGATGCCGCCATAGCTGCCTATTTACAGACCGTCGAGGGACGTAAGGCGTTGCGGATGTCGTTGGTGGCCGAGGTCGCTGCGGCCTATTACGAGCTTTGTGCGTTGGACCAGGAGTTGGTTATCGTGCGCCGGACGCTCGAGGCGCGGCGCGAGGGTGTAAGATTGGCGAAGCTGCGTTTCGAGGGCGGATTGACCTCGGAGACCTCCTACAGCCAGGCGCAAGTGGAGCTGGCGCGCACGGAGACGCTTCTTCCTTCGCTGGAGAACGATATCCGGCAAAAGGAGAGCGACCTCTCTTTCCTCTTGGGCGATTATTCGGGCGAGATTCCTCGCGGGTTACCCCTTCAGGCGCAGCATCTGCCGGACTCGCTCCCGGTAGGGCTTCCCTCCACTTTGTTGGAACGCCGTCCGGACATCCGGCAGGCGGAGCAGGGTTTGCGCGAGATGAACGCCGAGGTGGGCGTCGCCTACACGAGCCTCTTCCCAAGCCTGACTTTCTCCGTGGCGGGTGGCTTTGAGAACGACGAGCTGACCAACTTCCTGAAGAGTCCCTATTGGTATCCCATCGGGAGCCTCGTGCAGCCCCTTTTCGCCATGGGCAAGAACAAGGCGAGGTTGAAAGCGGCCCGTGCCCGTTACGAGCAGGAGGTGTACAGCTACCAGAAAACCGTGCTTGAGGCGTTCAAGGAGGTGAACGACGCGATAGTGACCATTCGCAAGTCGAAGGAGGTGCGCCTGTCGTACGAGAAGTTGCTCTCCGCGGCCCATACCTATCTCAACCTTGCGCAGTTGCAATACATCAACGGCGTGACGAGCTACATGGACGTGCTCGACGCCCAACGTGGCTTGCTGGAGGCGCAACTGAATCTCAACTCGGCGATGCTGGACGAGCTGCTCGCCTCCGTTCATCTTTACAAGGCGCTGGGTGGCGGGTACGATTGAGTGGGGCGAAGCGTCCCCGGTCCCGAGGGTTCTTCTCCGGAGAATCGCCGCTTTTTAGGGTTTTAGACAACTTATTGGCCGAGATTTCATTTAAGAAGTCTCGGTTTTTTTATTTCTCTAAGCATAACGTGAGTTCGATATAAAGGGGAAAAAAGGGAAAAGCAGGGAGAAAAAAACTCGAACCCTATAAGAGAAAGTTCGCTACATGCTGGACAATTCTCTATCTTTAGCCTAAAGATACATATCGCAAGCCTAAAGATACGTATCTTTAACCTAAAGATATATATCTTCAGCCTAAAGATAGACTTTTCCCCGTGGAGTTCCCGACTTTTCCCGCCGGGTTTCCAAGTTTTCTTCCCGGTTTCCGGACATTTTTCCTTATCCTTTTTATATCGAACTCACGTTATTTTTCGTTTTTCTCGAAATCTCGGGGGACGGATGCCTCCCGTGTCTGTTTGTTTCCGCCAAAATCAGAATAAAGCCTTTCCCTTTGCGCATAGTATCGACGAAAATCGTTACCTTCGCGACTTTAAGGAACAGGAGTATAAAAAATGAATAAAAATATTTCACATCGTGGCAGATACAAAGTACATTTTCGTTACAGGCGGTGTCGTCTCTTCCTTGGGCAAGGGAATCATATCCGCCTCATTGGGTAAGCTTCTTCAGGCGAGAGGCTACAAGGTTACCATCCAGAAATTCGACCCTTACATCAACGTGGACCCGGGTACGTTGAACCCCTACGAGCACGGGGAGTGCTACGTGACCGTCGACGGGCATGAGGCCGACTTGGACCTGGGACATTACGAGCGTTTCCTGAACGTGCAGACGACGCGGGCGAACAACATCACCACGGGACGCATTTACCAGAGCGTGATAAACAAGGAGCGCAGGGGCGATTATCTGGGGAAGACCGTACAGGTCGTGCCCCATATCACGGACGAGATCAAGCGTAACGTGAAGTTGCTGGGCAATAAATACAAGTTCGACTTCGTGATTACCGAGATTGGCGGTACGGTGGGCGACATCGAGTCGTTGCCTTTCATTGAGAGCGTCCGCCAGCTGAAATGGGAGCTGGGCAAGAATTGCCTTTGCGTGCATCTTACCTACGTGCCCTACATCGCGGCGGCGAAAGAGTACAAGACGAAGCCCACGCAGCATTCCGTGAAGCAGTTGCAAGAGTTGGGCATCCAGCCGGACATCTTGGTGCTGCGTACGGAGCATGAGCTGAACACGAACATCTTGCGCAAGGTGGCGTTGTTCTGCAACGTGGCCGAGGATTCCGTGATACAGTCCATCGACGTGCCGACCATCTACGAGGTGCCTTTGGTGTTGCAACGACAGAAGATGGACGAGGTGGTCTTGCGGAAGGTGGGTATGGAGGTCGGCCCCACGCCGGAACTGAAGCCTTGGAGAGAGTTCCTCGCGCTGAAGAGTTCCGCCACGGAGACGGTGAAAATCGGTCTGGTGGGCAAGTACGTGGAGTTGCAGGACGCTTACAAGTCGATTGACGAGTCCTTGCTTCAGGCGGCCATCTATAATCATCATAAGCTGGACTTGCGCCTGTTCCATTCCGAGAAGCTGAACGATGCCAACGCCGCCGAGCTGCTGAAAGATATGGACGGTATCCTGATAGCCCCGGGATTCGGGCAGAGAGGTATCGAGGGTAAGTTCGCCGCCATCAAGTACGCCCGCGAGCACGACGTGCCTTGCTTGGGCATTTGCTTGGGTATGCAGTGCATGGTGATAGAGTTCGCCCGTGACGTGCTGGGCATGAAAGACGCCAACTCCACCGAGATGGAGCCTAACACGACCCATAAGGTGATTGACCTAATGGAGGAACAGAAGAACGTCACGAACCTGGGCGGTTCCATGCGCTTGGGCGCTTACGATTGTGTCCTGAAGAAAGGCTCCAAGGTCTATGAGGCTTACGGCAAGGAGCATATACAGGAGCGTCATCGTCATCGCTTCGAGTTCAATAATGAGTATAAGGCCCAGTTCGAGGCGGCGGGCATGATGTGCACGGGCGAGAATCCGGAGACCAATTTGGTGGAGGTCGTGGAGATTCCGGCGTTGAAATGGTTTGTCGGCGTGCAATACCATCCCGAGTACAACAGTACGGTCGTGAACCCGAATCCGCTTTTCCTCAGTTTCGTGAAAGCGGCCGTTGAAAATAAAAAATAAAGAGAGATAAATGGATAAGAACACGTTAATCGGGTTTCTGCTGATCGGTGTCGTCTTGGTCGTATTCACTTGGTTCAACCGGCCGACACCGGAGCAGATAGAGGCTCAACGCCGTTATCAAGACTCGATCGCGAGGGTTGAGTACGCGCGGCAATTGGATTCGCGAAAGCAAGAGAGTGAGGACACCTTCATCCGGGATTCGCTGGAGAATCTGCCGGATTCGGTACGTAAGACGCGTCTGTCGCGGGATTTTGGAATCTTCGCCAACGCCATGGTCGGCGGCGCGGAGGGCTATACGACCTTGCGGAACGATTCGCTGGAGATAAAGATAAGCAACAAGGGCGGCCGCATCGTATCCGCCCGTTTGCTGGAGTATGATACGTTCGATGGGAAGCCGCTCGTGCTTTTCGAAGAGAAAGATTCCCGTTTCGATTTCTCCCTGGTAACGGCGACGAGCCGGGTAGTCAATTCGAGCGACTTGTATTTCACCCCGATAAAGGGAAATGACCCGGACGAGGTGACCATGCGTCTGGACGTGGGCGAGGGACGCTATTTGGACCTCGTTTACTCCTTGGACGGTTATATGGTAGGTTGCCAGGTGCGGGGAACGGGGTTGAACGGCGTGCTCGCCCCGAGCACGAACGCCTTGGACATCTATTGGGAACAGGATATCCGCCAGCAGGAGAAAGGGCGTACGTTCGAGAACCGTTACGTGACGTTGAATTACAAGTTCGTGGCGGATGACGTGGAGCATCTGAGCGAGAGCCGGAGCGAGAGCGAGAAGATATCGAATCGCTTGCGTTGGATCGGCTATAAGGACATGTTCTTCTCGTCCGTGTTGATTTCCGAGGAGGGTTTCGAGGGGACGACGTTGGACTCTAAGCTGTTCTCCTCGGGCGAGACGCTGAAACGGTTCAAGACGACCACGTCGGTTCCTTTCGATTTGCGGGGGGAGAAGCCTACGGAACTTTCCTTCTATTTCGGGCCGAACAAGTTCGCCCTGCTGAAGGCGTACGATAAGGGGCTGGATTCGGACCAACAGCTGGACTTGGAGAAGCTGGTTCCGCTGGGGTGGGGCATTTTCCGCTGGGTGAATCAATATTTCGTGATTCCCCTGTTCGATTTCTTGGGGAAATTCATCTCGAACTACGGCGTGCTTATCTTCCTGCTTACCGCGATTGTCAAGCTCATCCTTTTCCCGTTGACATATAAGTCTTACATGTCGTCCGCCAAGATGCGTGTGCTGCGTCCGCAGGTGGAGGAAATCAACGCCAAGTATCCGGGACAGGAAAAGGCGCTGGAGCGTCAGCGGGCGACGATGGAGCTGTACAGCCGAGCGGGAGCCAGCCCGTTGAGCGGATGCCTGCCCTTGTTGTTGCAGATGCCTATCCTGATCGCGCTGTTCATGTTCTTCCCGTCGGCTATCGAGCTTCGCCACCAGAGTTTCCTTTGGGCGAACGACTTGTCGACGTACGACGCCATCGTGAGTTGGGAGACTTACATCCCCATCATCACGCCTTACTTCGGTAACCATATCAGCTTGTTCTGTTTGCTGATGACGATTACGAATATCGCCTATGCGAAGTACAACATGGAGCTGACGAACACGGGGCAACAGCAAATGCCGGGCATGAAGGCCATGATGTACCTGATGCCTTTGATGTTCTTGGTGTTCTTCAACCAATACGCTTCCGGACTGACCTATTATTACTTCATCTCCACGTTGATAACCATCGTGCAGACGTTGGTGTTCCGTTATACGATTAACGAGGAGAAGCTGCTGGCGAAGCTGGAGGCCAACAAGCGCAAGCCGATGAAGAAATCGGGCTTCATGAAGCGTTTGGAGGAGGCGCAGCGGATGCAAGAGGAGCAACTGCGGAAGCAGCAGGAGGCGAGAAAGAATAACAGGAGAAGATAATCGCTCCGGATAAACGAGAAAGAGAGGCGCGCCATTTTTCATCTTGGCGCGCCTCTCTTTTTATGGGGCGGGAAGGCGTCGCCTCAAGCGAGGCCCTGGCTGTCGAGGAACGCGAGCGCCCGCGCCATGTCCTCCGGCGTATCGATGCCGATGGTCTCCCGCTCGGTGACGCCCACCTTTATCCGGTAGCCGTTCTCCAGCCAACGCAGCTGTTCGAGGCTCTCCGCCAGCTCCAACGGGGATTGCGGCAGGCGGGTAATCTCGCGCAACACCTCCGCGCGGTAGGCATACAGCCCGATGTGCTTGTAGAAGACGTGGCTCGACAGCCACTCCGTGTACTCCTTGCCCCGCACGTAGGGGATGATGGAGCGGCTGAAATACATCGCCTCGCCCCGTTTGTTGACAACCACTTTCGGCGAGTTGGGGTTGAAAAGCGTCCGCTCGAAATCGTCGTCCGCCTTGAAAGGCTTCACCAGCGTGGCTATCTGGGTCCCCTCGTCGGCGAAGCAAGCCTTGAGCGTCTCTATCTGCTCCGGGTGGATGAAAGGCTCGTCGCCTTGGATGTTCACCACCACGTCGTAATTCCCGCCGAGCGTCTGGAACGCCTCGTAACAACGGTCCGTACCGCTGCGGTGCCTGTCGGACGTCATCACCGCCCGTCCGCCGAACGCCCTTACGGCCTCGGCGATGCGCGCGTCGTCCGTCGCCACGCACACCTCGTCCAAAGTACCTTCTACCCGTTCGTAAACCCTCTGTATCATCGGCTTCCCCTTCATGTCCGCCAATGGTTTGCCCGGAAAACGGCTTGAGGCGTACCGTGCCGGGATGATTCCTAAGAATTTCATGATGCTATCTGTTTCGTTTGAGGCTCAAAGTTACCTATTTTCCCTTATATCGGAATCGGGAAACGCCGGAAACCGCCGTTTCTGCCTCCTCCCGATTTTCGGAACGTTAGAATAAACCTATTCTACCCTTTTCCGGTTTTGGAAATCGTTGGAATATGAATATTCTACCTCCGGCGGATTGCGCTAAGGCTGGAATATAAATATTCTACCTTCGGCGGATTGCGCTGGGGTTGGAATATAAATATTCTACCTTCGGCGGGCTGCGCTGGGGTTGGAATATAAATATTCTACCTTCGGCGGACTGCGCCGGGGCTGGAATATAAATATTCTACCCTCTCCCGATTTCGGGAACGTTAGAATATACATATTCCGGCGTTCCGAAAAGGCGGGCGAGCGGAATGGGTTGCCCAAATTCGGTATTTATCTTAATTTCGCGCACGAACGAAAAGCGAGATAATGATGAGAAGGAAGCATCCGATAGAGGCGTTGATAGAGGAGGGCGAGCACCAGCGGCTGGACTTCAAGTTCGAGGTGAGCGACAGCCGGAAAATCGCCCGTACGCTGAGCGCCTTCGCCAACACGGACGGCGGCCGTCTGCTGATAGGCGTGAAGGACAACGGCAACATCTCCGGCGTGCGGAGCGAGGAGGAATATTACATGATAGAGGCCGCGTCGAGGATGTACACCCGTCCGGAGGTGCCTTTCGAGGTCAGGCGGTGGGACGTGCACGGGAAAACGGTGCTGGAGGTCTACATCGCCCCCAGCGGGGAGCGGCCCCATCTGGCGCCCGACAAGGATGGCGAGTACAAGGCCTATATCCGGGTGGCGGACGAGAATATCCTCGCCAACGAGGTGCTGGTGAGGGCTTGGCGGAAGCAGAAGAATCCGGACGGGACGCTGCTGCGCGTCAGCGAGCCGGTGGAGCGGTTGTTCGCCTGGCTCGACGGGCACGCTTACATCAGCCTGCGGCAATTCTGCCGGATAGCCCGCGTCAAGTACCCCGTGGCCCGCGATATCCTGAGCGACCTCATCGCGATGCGGACGCTCGATTACGTGGTGATAGACAAACACATCGCCTACCGGCGTATCGCTTGACCGGCTATGGCCTTATCACGTAGATTTGGGCGTTCTCGAACCGGATTACCTTCACGCGGGCGCCCTTCTCGATGAAACCGGACTCGGATACGCTGTCGTACAGCTCGCCATCGATGTCTACCTTTCCGGAGGGACGCAAGACGGTGGCGGCTATCCCTTCCCGACCGACCAGCCCATTCAGTAGAGGCGTGGAGACGGCCTCTTCCAAGTCCGCTTCCAACGCCATTTTCCGCAAGGGGCCTTTGCGCCCTATCCGCTCGGACAGCCAAAGCGTGGCGGCGAACCCGAGCCCCAGTCCGAGAAGGACGATGAGGGAGGCTCTTCCTGTGTCGGCGCCGGAGACATTCCGGAAATCGAAGTAACTGTTGTCCAGCAGGCTCATCGTAAGCCCGCCGACCACGAGGACTATCCCGCTGACGCCCGCCACGCCGAATCCCGGTATGACGAAGATTTCCAGTAAGATAAGTATGACCCCTAAGACGAACAGCAGTATCTCCCAATTCTCGGCGAGCCCGTCGATGTACAGGGGCGCGAAGTAGAGGATGGCCGCGATGAGCGCCGCCGCCGAGGGGAAGCCCAATCCGGGCGTCTGCATCTCAAAATAGATGCCGCCTACGATGAGGATGATGAGAAATCCCTGTATGACGGGGTTCATGAAGAATCCCTTCACGTCGTCATACCACGAGGGCGTGTAACTTTCGAGCGTGTAATCGTCGTATCCCAAGTATCGGGTGATGACCTCCTCGGGCGTTTCGGCTATACCGTCGCAATAGCCCCATCTCAACGCTTCCTGGGCGGTGAATGTCAATACCTTGCCGCTGTCTATCAGGTTGGGTATGGCGATACGGTCGTCCACCATCGCCTCCGCTATGGCGGGGTCTCTCTTCCAGCGGTAAACGGTGTCTCCTTGTTGTACGAGCGTGTCCTTGCCGTGCGCCTCCGCCGTGGAGCGTATCATGGAGCGCATGTACGACTGGTATTTATCGGGCAAGGCCTCTCCGGTCTGGTTCACCACCGTGGCCGCCCCGATATTCGCCCCTTTCCGCATGTAAATCTTTTGGCAGGCGATGGAGATGAGCGCGCCCGCCGACGCCGCGTTGTTGTCGATGAAGACGTAGACCGGTATCGGGCTGTACAGTATCGCCGTGCGTATGGAGTCGGCCGCCTCCAACGCGCCTCCGTAGGTGTTCATGTGTAGCAGGACCGCGTCCGCCTTCAACGCCCGCGCTTCCGACAATCCGTTGTGCAGGTAAATCCATGCTGTATGGTCTATTTCTTTCTTGATGTCTATTTTATAGACCAACGCCTTTTCCTTCGCCGTCGCGTGAAGGGCGCTCGCCAAAAGGAATAGGGCGAGCGCCAAGGCTGTTAACAGCGGATGACTCATGGTCTTGCCGCCGTTATATAACATTTTCCCTTTAATCATAAACGTTGACTATATCATTGATAATTAACATTAATAATCGCCAAATGGCGGTATTTCTTCTATATTATCGTTATATTTGCGATATCCTTCCCCGGAAGGAAAGATATTAGCCGTTGAACCCTGTAAAATAGTATGCTTATGAACGCGTCGCAATTTCAGAAAAAATTATTGAGCATGCAAGAAAACATGATGAATTTCGCGCTCATGCTCACGTCGAATAAGGAAGATGCCCAAGACCTCGCGCAGGATACGACGCTAAAGGTTTTAGACAATCGGGATAAGTTTATCGATAACATCAATTTCAGGGGCTGGGTGTTGACCGTGATGCGGAACATCTTTATCAACAACTATCATAAGTTCGTCCGGATGCAAACGGTGGTGGACCAAGACGCCGATTTGTATAATCTGGACGTGCCCAACGATTCCGGGTTCGGTTCGCCGGACGGCGTTTACCAGATTCAAGAGATAACGAAAGCCATCAATGGCTTGAGCGAGGAGTTGAAAGTGCCTTTCTCCCTTTACGTGAGCGGCTATAAATACACCGAGATAGCCGAGAAGCTGAAAATCCCCTTGGGCACGGTGAAAAGCCGCATCTTCCTCGCGCGGCAAGAGCTTCGGAAAGTATTGGAGGATTTCCGGTGAAGGTTTACTCCACCGGTTGATATAAATACCTCTTGATGCTTCTTTTCGGGGTTTTCTCGAACTCCTCCTGATACAGCTTGAAACGGGTTATCTTGCTGTATTTGGGCATTTCCTCGTTCAAGCGGTCGATGTTCTCGCTCATCACTTTCTCGATGTCGGCGTGCTGTACGCGGTCCTTGTCCATCTGTTCCCAATCCGGATAAATGAGAGCCACCAGCTTGCCCCCTTGCGAGATAATCAGCGACTCGGAGACATACGACATGTTGTTCAACTTATCCTCTATTTCCTCCGGGTAGATGTTCTGTCCGCTGGCGCCTAATATCATGGTCTTGCTGCGTCCCCGGATATAGAGGAATCCATCCTTGTCGAGTGTTCCCAAATCGCCCGTACGCATCCAGCCGTTAGGCATCATGACCGCTTTCGTGGCCTCCGGATTCTTGTAGTAACCGAGCATCACGTTCGCCCCGCGCACGCATATTTCCCCGACCTTGTTCTCCGGGTCGTCCGATTCGATGCGGATTTCCATGCGGTCCACCACACGTCCCACTGAGCCTGGCTTGAACTGGTCCCACGGGGCGTAAGAGATGAGCGGGCCGCATTCGGTCATTCCGTAACCCACGGTGTAACGGAAATGGATATTATGCAGGAAACGTTCCACCTCCTTGTTTATCGCCGCGCCTCCGATGATGATTTCCCCGAAGTTCTCTCCGAGGGAGGCCGTCAATTTGTTGTATATGGTGTCCAATATCTTTTTCTCGACATAAGGGACTTTCAGCAAGAGTTTGACCAAAGGCTTTTCCAACTCGGGGAATATCCGGTTTTTCACTATTTTCTCTATGATTAGTGGCACGGCCAATATCAACGTGGGCTTTATCGTGGAGAAAGCCTCCGCTATGATTTTGGGGCTGGGCGTGCGGGTGAGGAAATGTACGTGGCATCCCCTGTTGACGGAATTAAGTATCTCGAACGCCAAACCATACATGTGCGCCATCGGGAGCATACATACGATGTTGTCGCCCGGACGGATGAAGGAGACATTGTCGGCGGCGAACTGGGTGTTGCTCCATAAGCTCCGATAGGGAAGCATGACCCCTTTGGAGAAGCTGGTGGTGCCGGACGTGTAATTCAAAACCGCCAGTTCCTCCGGTTTCTCTACGTGAAAACGCACATCGTTCGCGGTGAACGAGCGAGGGTATTTCTTCCCGAAATATTCGTTGATGCGTTCCCGCGCGGTCCTCGCCTCTTTGCTTTTGCTCTTGAGTATGGAAAAATTGTCCAATAGCATGAACAGGCGTACGTTCGGCATCATTTGCTCGTTCATGTTCTCCCAGTTGCTGGAGGCGGCGAGAACGGCTTTCGCCCCGGAATGGTTCACGATGTGGTGAATGTTGTCCGGCTTGAACTCGCTGAGGATGGGGACGGCCACGGCGCCATAGGCGAGAATCCCGAAAAAGCCAATCGCCCAGTTCGAGGAGTTCTTGCCTACCAAGGCCACTTTGTCTCCCTTCTTGATTCCGGCATGTTCCAAGATGATGTGAAATTTCGCTATCCGGCGCGCGACATCCTTGAAGTGAAACGTAGGTCCGTTATAATCGGAGAAGGCGGGAAGATCCCAATGCTCCTTGATGCTGTGCTCTATGAGTCCTAAGAATCGATTTTCCATATTTCAGAATTTATGTCCAGTGAAAAATCGCCCCGTTTGATAAAAGGGCGTTTAACGTTCCAAAGGTAATGTTTTTTATGTTGATTTCAGGAAAACGGGCACCTTAAAAAGCGAGTCTGTGTTTTCGAGGGGGCATCCGTCGCTTTAGATACGCGAGTCCGATATATTTTGATATGAGAGAAAAGGGAAAAGGCGGGAGAAAAAGTTCCGTACCCTGTATGAAAAAGTTCGCTACATGCCGTGGAATTCTCTATCTTTAGCCTAAAGATATATATCTTCAGCCTAAAGATACATATCTGCAGGTTAAAGATACATATCCGCAGCCTAAAGATAGACTTTTTATCATGGAGGCGGGAAGTTTTCCTTGAGGGTATTCGTCTTTTTCCCGTGGGGATGCGATTTTTTCTCCGTATGCCGATTTCCTTGGGCCTTGGATAATCGGGATAATCCAAATGAAAAGCGTATCTTTGTGAAATAATAAAAAAACTTGAAAGAAGTTCATGGGATTCCAATTATCGGCCCCCGTTTTGCGGGTGCGGGAACATAAGTTAAGCAATGGCTTGACGATATGGTTGAACGAGGACCATAGTCTGCCTAAGGTGTTTGGCGCCATTGTCGTGAAAGCGGGCGCCAAGGATTCGCCGAATACGGGTATCGCGCACTATTTTGAGCATATGATGTTCAAAGGTACGGATAAGATCGGGACGACCGATTATAAATCGGAGAAGGCGTTGTTGGATATTATCTCGGAGAAATATGACGCGCTCGCGGATACGGAGGACCCGGAGGCGAGGGCGCATCTGTCGCGCGTCATCAACGACTTGAGCGTGCGCGCGGCGGAATATGTGGTACCTAACGAGTTCGACCGGCTGATTTCCCGTTTCGGAGGTACCAAGCTGAACGCTGGCACTTCCCATGATTGCACGCTTTATTATAATACCTTCTCGCCGCGATATATCGTGCAATGGGCGGAAATAAACAGCGAACGTATGCGGAATCCCGTGTTCCGTCTTTTCCAAAGCGAGTTGGAGACCGTTTATGAGGAGAAGAACATGTATGGCGACACCGTCGCTAACGCCGCGATAGAGAAAGTGACGGAGCGGTATTTCTTCCCCCATCCTTACGCGTATCCGATTATCGGGAGCGCCGAGAACTTGAAAAATCCCCGTCTGTCGGAGATGCGCGCGTTTTTCGAGAAATATTACGTGGCGTCCAACATGGGATTGATATTGAGCGGGGATTTCGATTCGGAGGAGGTTATGCCTATCTTGGAATCCGCTTTCTCTCGTTTGCGTGGAGGCGAGCCTCCTCGTCGGGAGACGGTTCCGTTGCCGTCTTTCCATGGGCGTGAGAAGATGGAAGCGCTTGTCCCGATTCCTTTTGTCAAGTTCATGGCTTTGGGGTTCAGGGGCGTTCCGGCCAACCATCCGGACCAAGCCGCGTTGCGTATAGCGACGGCGTTGTTGAATAACTCCAATGGCACGGGATTCTTGGACAAATTGACCGTCGAGCATAAGTTGATGGGAGCGATGGCTATCAACGAGAGTATGAACGAGGCCGGCTTGTTAGGCGTGCTGGTCTTCCCGAAGATGTTCACTCAATCGTATGCCAGAGCCGAGAAACTGGCTTGGAGGCAAATCAACCGGCTCAAGGAAGGCGATTTCAGTGACGGGATGTTCCAAAGCCTGAAATTGGAACAGCAACGGGAGTATAGCTCGAAGCTGGAGGACATTAATTCGAGGGCGGAGATGATGATGCGGGTATTCTCGCAGGGGAAAAGTTGGCGGGAATGCTTGGAGGAAGTGGCACGTATGGACGTTTTGTCCAAGGAGGACGTGGTGGCGGTAGCGAGAAAATATTTCTCGGAGAATTATCTTTATATCACGAAAAAGACGGGACGTTATCCGAGGACGGTGTTGCCCAAACCAGATTACGCGCCGGTGGTCCCGAAGAAGTCGAATGTCTCTTCCGATTACGTGAAACGTTTGGAGGTGATGCCTGAGCGGGAGACGCGACCGCGTCTCTTGGATTTCGAGAAAGACGTGGAGAGGGTTTCCTTGCGTCCCTACGTGACTTTCTATAAGAGGCGGAATACCATCAATGACGTTTTTTCTTTGGTTTTGTCTTACGGAGTCGGGGAATTGGAACGGAGGGAGTTGGGTAAACTATCCGCGTATTTGCCGCTCGTGGCGACGGATACGATGTCGTTCGACCAGTTCCGTGGCAAGTTGCAGGAATTGGGAAGCGTGCTGACTTTCGAGTCTACCGATTCGGAGTTCATGGTGATCGTGAATGGTTTCGATGAGCATTTCGCTCAAACGATGACGTTGGTGGGCGATTTCTTACGGCACATGAAGCCCGACAACAAGAAAACAAGACAGCTCGTGGCGGAGGCGAAAGTGATGGAGAAATCGTTGTTCAAATCCAGCGAGAGCGTGGCCGATATGTTGTTGGAGAAGGTCAAGTTCGGGAGCCAATCCCGTTATTTGACGAAACTGACCGTGGCGGAGGTCAAGAAATTGAAGCGGAAAAGGATGGCCGATATTTTCGACAAGTTATGTAGTGTGGCTTGTGACATCCATTATTATGGAACTTTGCCGATAGAGGAGGTGGTCGGGCGAATCCGCTCGTGCCTGCCTATCGAGAAGGTAAGCGTTCCTTCCAATTCTCCTTTTGTCCGTACGCTCGTGAAGTACGATAAGCCGACGGTCTTCTTTTATGATATGGAGGATGTGTCGCAATGCGTCGTTTATGCCTATATGTATATTGACCCGTTGAAAGACAAGGCGGATCGTTACGCGGCGAGAGTGTTTAACGGTTATTTCGGCGGAGATATGTCTTCCTTGATGTTTCAAGAGCTTCGGGAATTTCGCTCTTTCGCTTATCAGGTAAGTTCTCGCATGAGATATCTTCCGCCCAACTGCTCGGGTGAATCGTTGGATTTCGTCATGAAATTGGCTACACAATACGATAAATTGACTGATGCGATGGATTTGTTGGAACTTTTGGTTCTCGCCATGCCGGAACGTCCGGAGCGTTTGGAGGACGTGAAACGAATCATTCGCAATCGAATCAACAACGAGTTTCCCGCGAGCCGTTTCGTGTCGATGAAAGTGGCGGGATTCTTACGGGATGGATATGAGGCGGATCCTAATAAGGAATATTTGGAATATGTCGAGAAGATGAGCATGGAGGATATCATGCGCTTTTATGAGACGAATATAAAGGAACGTTTGATGGTGTACGCTGTCGTCGGTGATTCTAAGCGTGTGGATATGGATGGTTTGGCTACGTTCGGACGTATCGTGAAGATGACAAGAAAAGATATTTATAGATAATGTATAGCAGGGAAGAACTGAAGAACTTGAAGGTGGAGTTTTGGGAAAGTTTCGGCGCTTTTTGTGCGGCGCAGCCTTATTTGCGAGGACGTAAGAAAACATGGGTCTTGTACGATACGAAAGTGAAGGGCGTAGAACTGAAGTTCGACGCCAATCGTGAGGGCGCGTACGTGATATTGGAGGTCAATCATAGAGATGAGAACGTGCGTTTGGAGATGTTCGAGCGTTTAAGTTGGTATAAGGAGGCGCTGGAACGGGATTTTCCGGAGGGATTGATTTGGAATGTCTGTTTCGTTCGAGAAAGCGGAAAAGAGGTCGCCCGTATTTATACGGCGAGAGAGGGACTGGATTTGCATCGTCGGGAGCATTGGGGCGAGTTTTTCGTTTTTATGGCGAGCCAAATGTTCTTGTTGGAACGGAATTTCATGGATATCGCGGAGTATTTGAGGGAATGAGAGGAGAGGTTTACGATATATTTGTTAGATTTATGAAAGGAAGAACGTGGATAGGACTGTGCGCTCTCATCGGATCGCTGGTTTGTGGCTGTCAAGTAAAGGAAAACGCGGCGTTGATGGAACCGGGCGTGAGCCGTGAACTGGCGTCGTTCCGGAAAGAGGGGCTTTCGGATGTTCGTTATCGTCTGTTTTTCTCGATTCCGGAATCTAGGGAGGAGGCGGTTAGCGGAACAGTGGAGTTATCTTCGCGTATGGAAACCAAACAGCCGATGATAATAGATTTCCGAGGAGGACAGGAACAGGTTCGCTCTTTATCGGTGAATGGGAAAGAGGTTCCTTATGAGGTGAGGGATGAACACATACGAATTGCCGCGAATTGGATGGAGATAGGAGAGAACCGAGTGGAGATTGCCTTTATGCCGGCTGACCAGTCGTTGAATCGCCGGGATGAGTTCCTGTATACGTTGTTGGTTCCGGACAGGGCACGTACCGTTTTCCCCTGTTTCGACCAGCCGGACATGAAGGCGTTGTTCACGCTGACGTTGGAGGTGCCGGCCTCTTGGACGGCGGTGTCGAATGGTGCGGAGGCGGACGTGGACAGTGTGAGCGTTCCCGACCGGAAGCGGATTGTTTTCAAGGAGACGGAACCTTTAAGTACCTATTTGTTCTCATTTGTGGCGGGGAAATTGACTCGTGAGGTTTACGGGCGAAACGGCCGGTCGATTTCGGTTTACCACCGGGAGACGGACCCAAGGAAAATCGCCCAATGTCCGGAAATCGCGGAGGAGGTGTTCGATGCCTTGGAATGGCAAGAGGCGTTCACGGGTGTCCCGTATCCTTTCGCCAAATATGACTTGATTATCTTGCCAGGTTTCCAGTTCGGAGGCATGGAGCATACTGGTGCCACTTTGTATGCCGACCGCCGGATGTTCTTGAACGAGAATCCTACGTTGAACGAGCGATTGGCGCGGAGTGCGTTGATCGCTCACGAGACATCCCACATGTGGTTCGGCGATTACGTGACGATGGAATGGTTCGATGATGTCTGGACCAAGGAGGTCTTCGCCAATTATTTCGCTTCCCGTATCGTGGAGCCTCTTTATCCGGACGTGAATCATCGGCTGAATTTTATCCGGGATTATATACCTGCCTCTTATGCGGAAGACCGTACGGCGGGAGCGAATCCAATCAAGCAGGATTTGGACAATTTACGGGACGCTGGCTTGGTTTATGGAAATATCATTTATGACAAATCGCCGGTCGTGTTGGAAATGCTGATCCGGACATTGGGTGAGGACGCTTTCAGGCGAGGAATACAGGAATATTTACGGACCTACGCTTATGGCAACGCTACGTGGGAGGGTCTTATTCATATTTTGGATAAATATACGGAAGAAGATTTGGCCGCATGGAGCGATGTTTGGGTGAACGAGAGAGGAATGCCGGAGTTCACGGCCTCGATAGAAGGAGACGAGTTGGTTGTCGAACAACGTGACCTTTTGGGCAGGGACTTGATTTGGCCGCAGGAATTGTCCTATCGGGTGGTATCGGAAACGGGTTCGGAGGAAATTTTGATTTCCTTCGGGAGAAATTCCAGTTCCCTTCGAAGGAAATTAAAATTCCCTCCGAAGGGAAATTATGTCATTTTGCCGAACGTGGACGGTAAAGGGTATGGATTCTTTAAGATATCTGAAGATGAGGCTGTTGGGACATGGGAGGCATTGCGTTCATCCGAGGACGAGGTGCTGAGGGGCTCTTTGCTGATTACCTTGTATGAGAACCTTCGCCGGAAGACGATTTCGCCGGAATTCTTCCGAGAGCCGTTGTTGGCTTATCTGCCGAAGGAGAAAAACGCCTTATTGTTCGCTATGGCCTTAGGTTATTTGGGAGATTGTCAGCGTCTTTTCCCTGCGGATTCTCACCCGTTGGAGGAGGTGTTGTGGAAAATCGTAATGACTCACCCGGAACCGTCGTATCGTTTGCAGGCGTTTCGCCAATATCGTACGGTAGCGAATTCCGAGGAGGCCATACGGCGTTTGTTCACTTTGTGGCAAGAACGGAAAGCTCCGGAAAAATGTGCGCTAAGCGAGAACGATTATATGGATTTGTCTTATACTTTGGCGATTCATCTGCCGGAACGGGCGGATGAGATCGTGAGCGAGCAATTGGCGAGAATAGAGAATCCGGATCGCAGGCGGGAATATGAGTTTATCTCTCCGTCCGTCTCTCCGAGGAAAGCGGAGCGCGACAGCGTGTTCGCCTCGTTGTTGAAAGCGGAGAATAGGAGAGTGGAACCTTGGGCGTCAGCGGCTCTCGCCAACTTGAATCATCCTTTGCGGGAACGGGAATCCATCGTGTATATCCGTCCAGCCTTGGAAGCGATGCGGGAGATACAACGTACCGGTGATATCTTTTTTCCGACCTCTTGGGCACGGGCTTTGTTGTCTGGACATGTCTCGAAGGAGGCTCGCGATGAGGTAGCGGCGTTTTTCACCGTCCATCCGGACTATCCGACGATGTTATCGAACAAGATAAAGCAACAAGCGGACCATTTGCGATAATATTTTATTAGAAATGTTGCTAAATTCAATTATTATCGTAACTTTGCGACATAAATAAAAACGAAATGAAAAGAATAGCTACATTACATCACCATCATCATTACAACGGGCGATAGTTCGGTGGGCTGGATGGTATGTGATATACTTGGGATAAAAGAAAAAAGAAAGGCTTGCCGAAAAGGTGAGCCTTTTTTAATTCGTGGTCGTGTATAATCTAAAAAATTAATATAGGAATTTATGTTAAGAATCGCTGTTCAATCGAAGGGTCGTCTGTACGACGAGACTATGATGTTGCTGGAAGAAGCCGGCATTAAGTTGAATAGAGGAAAGCGTATTTTGTTGTTGTCAGCGAAAGATTTTCCCGTGGAGGTGTTGTTCCTTCGTGACGATGACATTCCGCAATCCGTAGCTAATGGCGTGGCCGACGTGGGCATCGTGGGTGAGAATGAGTATGTGGAAAAGGGGCGTGAGGCCGAATTGGTCCGTCGTTTGGGCTTCAGCAAATGCCGTTTGTCTTTGGCGATCCCAAAGGAGGAGGAATACGCCGGAGTGGAATGGTTCGAGGGAAAGACCATCGCTACTTCTTATCCAGGTATTTTATGCGCTTATTTGAATGAGAAAGGGGTGAGAGCGGACATTCATGAGATTAGTGGCTCGGTGGAAATCGCTCCGGGAATAGGCTTGGCTGACGCTATTTTCGATATCGTAAGTTCCGGAAGTACGTTGGTCAGCAACCAATTGAAAGAGGTAGAGGTCGTTCTGCCTTGCGAGGCTTTGCTAATCGCCAATAAGGATTTGTCCGAGGAGAAACGGATGATTTTGGATGAGTTGTTGTTCCGGTTTGAGGCGATTCAGGTGGCGGAAGGGAAAAAGTATGTCTTGCTGAACGCCCCGAAGAGCCGGTTGGACGAGATTATCGAGGTTTTGCCTGGAATGAAAAGCCCGACTGTCACGCCATTGGCTGATGGAGATTGGGTGTCGGTGCAATCCGTGATCGCCGAGAAACATTTTTGGGAAATTATCGGCAAGCTGAAATCATTGGGGGCGGAGGGTATCTTGGTGCTTCCTATTGAGAAAATGATTATTTGAAAAAGGAGGAGAATATGGAGATTATTAAATATCCCGGACGTGAGGAATGGTGTTCGTTGGTGAAGCGTTCGACAATGGACGTGACAACCTTGTTCGATACGGTTCGCACGGTTTTAGATGACGTGCGAGAGCGAGGTGATGAGGCGGTACGGATGTACGAGGAGAAATTCGACAAGGTACGTTTGGATGCGCTCCAAGTGTCAGAGGAGGAAATACGAGAAGCGGAGAATTTGATATCCGAGGAATTGAGACAGGCGATTCGTGTGGCGAAAGCGAATATAGAAAGATTTCACGCCTCTCAGCGTTTTGAGGGGAAAAAGATAGAGACCGCACCCGGCGTGACTTGCTGGCAAAAGGCTGTGGCTATCGAGAAGGTGGGTTTGTATGTTCCCGGTGGAACGGCTCCGCTGTTCTCTACCGTGTTGATGTTGGCGGTTCCCGCCCGTATCGCCGGATGTAGGGAAATCGTGCTATGTACGCCTCCCGATAAGGAAGGCAAAGTGCATCCGGCCATCTTGTTCGCTGCGGAAGAGGCCGGAGTAAGCAAGATATTTAAAGCCGGAGGAATCCAGGCGATAGCCGCGATGGCGTATGGTACGGAGTCGATTCCCAAGGTGCATAAGATTTTCGGGCCGGGCAATCAATATGTAACGGCCGCCAAACAATTGGTCTCCTTGAAAGAGGTGGCCATCGATATGCCTGCCGGACCTTCGGAGGTGGAAGTGATCGCGGACACGACGGCGAATCCGGAGTTTATCGCCGCCGACTTCCTTTCGCAAGCCGAGCATGGCGCGGATAGCCAGGCGATATTGCTGACATCTTCGGATGCGATTATCGAGCCGGTGGTGAAGGCTATCGAGACACAGTTGGAGCGTTTGCCCCGAAAGGAGATTACGGAAAAGGCGTTGGCGCACAGTCGTATCATCGTCTTGAGAGATACACGGGAAATAATTGATTTCACGAATCTGTACGCCCCGGAGCATTTGATTATCCAGACGGCGGATTACGCCTCTATCGCCGAGCGAATCGAGAACGCCGGTAGCGTTTTCCTCGGTCCGTATACGCCGGAGAGCGCGGGCGATTACGCTTCGGGCACGAATCATACCTTGCCAACCAATGGCTACGCGAAGGCGTATAGTGGCGTGAACTTGGATAGTTTCATCAAGAAGATTACGTTTCAGGAGATTTCCTCTGAAGGCATTCGCTCCTTGGGCGATACGATTCGCGTCATGGCGGAGAACGAAAGGCTGGAGGCGCATCGGAATGCGGTAACCGTTAGATTGAACGCGCTATGAAAGAGTTGAAGGATTTAGTACGACCGAACGTGTGGGTGTTGAAGCCTTATTCTTCCGCCCGGGATGAGTTCCACGGCAAGGCTTCCGTTTTTTTGGACGCGAACGAGAACCCTTGGAACGTCCCTTATAATCGTTATCCCGACCCTCGGCAGGCGAGGCTGAAGGAGCGTATCGCCAAGCTGAAAGGAGTCAAGGCCGATTCCATCTTCTTAGGCAATGGAAGCGATGAGGCGATAGATTTGATTATCCGTGCCTTCTGTGAACCGGGCGCGGACAGTATCGTGACGATAGCTCCTTCATACGGGATGTATGAGGTGGCCGCTGGCGTGAATGCGGTGGAATGCAAGGAGGTGCCTTTGGACGCTGATTTCGGTTTGGACGCCGAGGTGGTGCTGGCGGAGGCGGATGACCGTACGAAAGTGATATTCCTCTGTTCGCCCAACAATCCGACCGGGAACAGTCTGGACAGAGGTTCCATTTATAAGATATTGAGACGTTTCGAGGGTATCGTGGTGATTGACGAGGCGTATATCGATTTCTCCGCTTATCCTTCCTTGCTGAGGGAGTTGGACGGCTTCCCGAACTTGGTTGTCTTACAGACCCTGTCGAAAGCGTGGGGAGCGGCGGCTATTCGTTTGGGGATGGCTTTCGCCTCTCCGGAGATTATAGCCGTGCTGGATAAAATCAAGTATCCGTACAACGTGAGCCTCTTGACGCAAGAGAAGGCTTTGGAGATACTGGACGGCGAGGAGGTGATGCGGAACCGGGTGGAGAGCATCTTGTCCGAGAGGGAACGCTTGCGGTATCTTCTTATCAATAAGCCGTTCTTTTTCAAGGTATATCCTTCCGACGCTAATTTCCTGTTGGTGGATGTTGGCGACGCTACCGCTGTCTACGACGCCCTGCTGAAGGAGGGCGTGGTGGTGCGTAATCGCGATAACGTGCGGATGTGCCACGGATGCCTCCGTATAACGGTCGGTTCGCCGGAAGAGAACGACCGCTTGTTGGATGCGTTAGGACGTGTGTGCCCGCCAATTCGACTCCAGCGGATAATCCGTTTGATGGAAGAGAAAGAGGATGGAAAGGAGGGGCAGGCATGAAAAGAGCCTTGTTTATCGACCGGGACGGGACGCTGGTGAAGGAGCCGCCCGTCGACTTTCAGTTGGACAGCCTGGAGAAGCTGGAGTTCGTCCCGAAGGTGATGCGGAACCTATATTTCATCCGGCGGCGTTTGGACTTCGAGCTCGTCATGGTCTCCAACCAAGACGGGCTGGGCACGCCCTCTTTCCCGGAGGAGACCTTTTGGCCGGCCCACAATATGATGCTGAAGACCTTGGCGGGAGAGGGCATCGTGTTCGATGACATTCGGATAGACCCCTCTGTCCCGGAGGAGAATTCGCCGAACCGCAAACCGCGTACGGGGATGTTGACCGATTACATGACGGGCGAGTACGACTTGGAGCGTAGCTTCGTGATTGGCGACCGCCTGACGGATATGGAGCTGGCGCGCAACTTGGGGGCGAAAGGCATCTGGCTGCGCCCCGCGAAGGGCGCGGAGGAGGAGCTGGCCGCCTATCCCGTGGCCTTGCCATCGGTACGTATCGCCGAGGATTGGGACAAGGTGGCCGAGCTTTTGTTCGCGGGCGAACGGCGCGCCTCCGTGCGGCGCGTGACCAAGGAGACGGACATCTTCGTGGAGTGGGACTTGGACGGGTACGGGAAGACGGACATCTCCACCGGGCTGGGCTTCTTCGACCACATGCTGGAGCAGATAGGGAAACATTCCGGAACGGACCTGACCATCCGGGTGAAAGGAGACCTCGGCGTGGACGAGCACCATACGATAGAGGATACGGCGCTCGCCTTGGGCGAGGCCTTGGCCAAGGCGTTGGGCGACAAGCGAGGCATCGAGCGTTACGGCTATTGCCTGCCGATGGACGACTGCCTTTGCTCCGTGGCGCTCGATTTCGGCGGGCGCCCATGGCTGGTATGGGACGCCGAGTTCCGCAGGGAGCGGATTGGCGACATGCCCACGGAGATGTTCCTCCACTTCTTTAAGAGCCTGAGCGACGCCGCCCGCATGAACCTGAACATCCGCGCCGAGGGCGCGAACGAGCACCATAAGATAGAGGGCATATTCAAGGCGTTGGCCCGCTCCATCAAGATGGCTATCCGGCGCGACATATATAAATATGTGTTGCCGAGCACCAAGGGGACGCTTTGAGCGTGGATGCCGAGGAAATCTTCGCCACATACCGATGTATTGTTTCTCGCGTAGCGGGGAAAACTTCCTTACGTCATGGTATAATCTATAAATCACGGCGTGGTTCGTAAGAATCACGTCGTGATTCGCGTAAACGCCGACGTGGTTTTCATAAACCACGTCGTGATTTATAGAATAGATAAGGGTGTAGACGACTTTATGTAATGGTGTAGATAAGTTTATGTAAGGGTGTGGCCGACTTTTCCCCGGTAGGTAGATGCGTCAAAGTCAGGTATTGGCACGTGGATGCCAATACCTGATTGGGGCGACCTTTCTTTGGGGCTTTCCGCCTATCCCTCGCCGGAGGCGAACAGCTCGGTGGAAAGGTACCGCTCGCCCGTGTCGGGCAGCAGCGCCACGATGGTCTTCCCCTCGTTCTCAGGGAATCTCGCCAGCTCGGTGGCCGCGTATACGGCGGCTCCGGAGGAGATGCCCACCAGCAGCCCCTCCGTCCTCGCCAGTTCGCGGGCCACACGGATCGCGTCATCTCCTTTTACGGGAAAGACTTGGTCCACCACGCCGTGGTCGTAAATCCGGGGGACGAATCCTGCGCCGATGCCTTGTATCTTGTGCGGCCCGGCCTCGCCTCCGGAGAGGACGGCGGACTCCATCGGCTCCACCGCCACGACGCGTATGTCCGGGTTACGCGCTTTCAACCCTTTCCCCACGCCGCTGACCGTGCCTCCCGTGCCCACGCCGGCCACGAAGATGTCCACTTCCCCGTCCGTGTCCCGCCAAATCTCTTGGGCGGTGGTGCGGACGTGCACCGCCGGGTTGGCGGGATTCTCGAATTGCTGCGGGATGAAGGCGCCGGGTGTCGCTGCCCGCAATTCCTCCGCTTTCCGGATGGAGCCGGCCATGCCCTCGGCGGTGGGCGTGAGGACAAGTTCCGCCCCCAGCGCCTTGAGCAGCGCGCGGCGTTCTTGGCTCATGTTCTCCGGCATGGTGAGAATCAGTTTATATCCCTTGACGGCGGCGACTAACGCCAGTCCCACGCCCGTGTTGCCGCTGGTAGGCTCGATGATGGTGGCCCCCGGCCTCAACCGTCCGGACGCCTCGGCCTCCTCCACCATCGCCATCGCTACCCGGTCTTTCACGCTGCCCGCTGGGTTGAAGTATTCCAGCTTGCCGATTATTCTCGCTTTCGCTTCCTTCCGCCTGCTGAAGTTGGAGAGCTCCAAAAGCGGAGTGCCGCCAATCAGGTCGGTCAATTGTCTCGCTATTTTTGCCATACGCTTATAGGTTCAGTTGTTTTTACGATGAGCAAAAATAGTTAGAGTATGCTTTATTTTATATATGGTTTCCCATGGTATTTTTGACAGAACCCCAAATTTTAATGGCTGGAGGTTTAAATTTATAAGTTTTTGCGTACATTCGCGAACGGATAATGAGGCGTGAGACAAAAACTGAGAACCGTTATTTAGACAACTTTGATTAAAAGAGATACGAAAATGAAACAATTAATTGTGGCGGCGGGATTGGCGGTTATGCTTACCGCTTGCGGCTCTTCCGGGCAAAAGGCCGCGGAAGAGGAAAATCCTTTCTTTACGGAATATACGACTCCCTTTGGTGTTCCTCCGTTTGACAAGATTAAGTTCGAACATTACAAGCCGGCCTTGATGAAAGGTATGGAAGAGGGCAGGAAAGAGATAGAGGCCATCGTGAACAATCCGGAGGAGCCTACGTTCGAGAACACTATCGTGGCGTTGGACCGGCAGGGCGCGTTGCTGCGTAAGGTGCAAATTGTGTTTGGCGGGCAGAACAGCGTGAACTCGAACGACCAGATGGACGAGTTGAGCCGCGAGATGTCGCCTTTGCTTTCCAAATATCGCGACGATATAAGCCTCAACCCGAAGTTGTTCGCTCGGGTAAAGGTGGTTTACGACAAGAAGGATGAGCTGGGATTGGATAAGGAACAGATGAAATTGCTGGAGGAGACTTACAAGGAGTTCGTGCGTGGGGGCGCTAACCTCTCCGACGCCGACCAAGCGAAACTGCGTGAGTTGAATAGCAAGATCTCGATGTTGCAATTGACGTTCGGGCAGAACATGCTGAAAGAGACAAACGCTTTCCAATTGGTAATCGACAAGGAGGAAGACCTTTCCGGCCTGCCCGAGACGCTGAAGGCCAACGCCGCACAAGCCGCTAAGGACGCGGGGATGGAAGGCAAATGGTTGTTCACGTTGCAGAACCCGAGCGTGATGCCGTTCTTGCAGTATTCCGACAAACGGGATTTGCGCGAGAAGATTTTCAACGCGTATATCAACCGAGGCAATAACAATAACGAGAATGATAACAAGGAGGTAGTCCGTGAGTTGGTGGCCGCTCGTTTGGCGAAAGCCAAATTGATGGGGTATAACGATTACGCTGCGTTCGCCTTGGATGATCGTATGGCGAAGAACTCCGCGAATGTCTATAAGCTATTGGATGAGATTTGGACACCGGCTTTAGCGAAGGCGAAGGAGGAGTTGGCGGACATCAACGCCGAGATTAAGAAAGAAGGTGGCGATTTCGAGGCTGAAGGTTGGGATTGGCGTTATTATTTCGAGAAGGCGAAGAAAGCCAAATTCAACCTGGATGAGAACGAGGTTCGTCCTTACTTGAAGCTGGAGAACGTGCGTGACGGCGCTTTCTACGTGGCGAATAAGCTATACGGCATCACCTTCACCCCGATAGAGAACATTCCGTTGCCTTATCCGGAGGCGCAGGCTTTCGAGTGCAAGGACAAGGACGGGACGCATCTTGGCGTGATTTATTTCGATTTTTTCCCTCGTGCGAGCAAACGTGGCGGAGCATGGTGCGGAACGTATCGTCCGCAGTCCTATCAGGATGGCAAGCGGGTGGCTCCGGTCGTGACGATCGTGACGAATTTCAGTCAGCCGGCTCCGGGACAGCCCGCCTTGTTGAGCGCGGATGAGGCTACCACGTTGTTCCATGAATTTGGGCACGGTTTGCACAACTTGTTTAAGGACGTGCATTATTCCGGCGTTTCTGGTGTGCCTCGTGATTTCGTGGAGTTGCCTTCGCAAATCATGGAACATTGGGTATTTGAGCCAGAGGTGTTGAAAGTTTACGCGAGACATTATCAGACAGGCGAGGTGATTCCCGCTGAATTAATCGAGAAGTTGGATAAGAGCGGTAAGTATGGACAGGGATTCGCTACGGTTGAGTATTTGGCCGCTTCTTATTTGGATATGGATTTCCATGCGGTCAGCGGAGACCCCGCGGACCAGAAAGTAATCAAGTTCGTGGACCAGACGAATAACGTTCCCGCCAATTTGGATGTGATGGAGTTCGAGAAACAGACGTTGGGCCGTCGTGGTTTGCTCAGGCAGATACCTTCTCGTTATCGTACCACCTATTTCAATCATACGATGGGTGGCGGATATACGGCCGGTTATTATAGCTATATTTGGGCGGAGGTGTTGGATTGCGACGCGTTCCAGGCCTTCAAGGAGAGTGGTGATATCTTCAATCAGGAGTGTGCCGATAAGTTCCGTAAATATATCTTGACACCGGGAGGCATCGATGACGCCATGGATATGTACGAGAATTTCCGTGGGAAAGAACCTGGAACGGGACCTTTGTTGGAGAATCGTGGCTTGAAATGATTTTCGCGGTATAGAATGTGAAAAAGGCGGACTCGTTCGGGTTCGCCTTTTCACGTCTTCGCTTGTATGGGCTTTTGGTTTTATTGGGAATCGGAAAATAATTGGAAGGTTTTATTATGAGGAATCAAAAAAATAATTACCTTTGCACCCGATAAAAGATAAAGACTCTATTAGAATCTTCGTTTTTGTTCATGATGCTAGTTCAGAAAGGGAAGACACATAGCAGGAGTTGACTTAAATTTCGTATAATTAAAAAGAACAGATTAGAAATGTCTAGAATTTGTCAAATTACTGGAAAGAGAGCAAGGGTTGGAAACAACGTTTCTCACTCGAAAAGAAGAACGAAACGTAAGTTCAATGTCAACCTGTTTAAGAAAAAGCTCTATTGGGTAGAGCAAGATTGCTGGGTTAGCTTGAATATATCCGCGGCAGGTTTACGTACGATAAATAAGATCGGATTGGATGCGGCTATCCGGAAAGCCGCTGAGAAAGGATATTTATAATTGGAGGATATAAGAGATGGCAAAGAAAGCGAAAGGAAATAGAGTACAGGTTATTTTGGAATGTACGGAGCATAAGAATAGCGGAATGCCGGGTATGTCTCGTTACATTACGACAAAGAATAGAAAGAATACTACGCAGAGATTGGAGTTGATGAAGTATAACCCGATCTTGAAGAAGATGACGTTACATAAAGAAATAAAGTAATAGGAGATTTAAACAATGGCAAAAAAAGCAGTTGCAACATTTAAGAAAGGTGACGGTCGCACTTATTCCAAGGTGATTAAAATGGTTAAGTCTCCGAAAACAGGTGCGTATATTTTCCAAGAGGAAATGATTCCGAACGAAAACGTGAAAGACTATTTCGCTAAATAAGGACGGATGAGCGTTCGCAATGAGATAAGAGGCTTCTCCCCGAAGGGAGAAGCTTTTTTTGTCTTCAAAATGAAGGAGAGTTAGCGATAAATAAAATAATTCCGTATTTTTGTTGGGTTGTTAGGGATAAAAACATCTCTTGGCTCGATGATATGTGATGCGGGGAAAAAGAAGAGGTGCGTTTCGTCTCTATCATCTATTCGTGAAAAAGAAAAATAATTATAAAGATAAATTTTAGAACTATGAGATTCGATGTATCCAGCACTGCGTTATTATCTAGTTTACAGTCTATAAGTAAGGTTATCGCTTCCAAGAACTCTTTGCCGATATTGGATAGTTTTCTTTTTGATTTAAAGGAAGACACGCTTACGGTGACAGCTTCTGACGCGGAGACTCGGTTGGTGACTACTGTCGATGTCATGAATGTGCAAGGCGCTGGGCTTTTCGCGGTCTCGGCCAAGATATTGCTTGAGCCGCTAAAGGAACTTCCAGAGCAGCCGCTGACTTTTGATATAAATGATGATAATCTGGAGATTTTCATCCATTTCCAAAACGGGAAGTATAATTTTATCGGTCAAAAGGGCGATACTTATCCTCAGCAGAAGCCGTTGAAGGATAACGCGATAACTATTACCATGGATGCGCTGACGCTATTGAATGGCATTAGCCGTTCGTTGTTCGCTACCGCTGACGATGAGCTTCGTCCCGTGATGAATGGCATTTATTTCGATATCCATGCCGATGATTTGACTTTCGTGGCTTCGGACGGGCACAAGCTGGTCCGTTTGCGTGATTTGGCGGTGAAATCGCCGGAACGAGCTTCTTTTATTTTGCCGAAAAAGCCCGCCAACCTGTTGAGGAATTTGCTCGCTAAGGAATCGGGAGATGTCACGGTGAGATTTGATGACAATAATGCGTATGTCACCTGCGCTAATTTTGAGATGGTTTGCCGTCTGATAGAGGGGCGTTATCCCAATTATAATAGCGTGATTCCGCAGGAGAATCCCTACAAGGTGATTATCGACCGTGTCTCTTTCCTGAACGCCTTGAAACGGGTGTCCGTGTTTTCCAATCAGGCGAGCAGCTTGGTGAAATTGTACCTTGAGGATAACCTGATGACGATTTCCGCGCAGGATATCGATTTCTCCACTTCCGCGGAGGAACGTATCGTGTGCCAGTTTGACGGGTCGAGGTTGGTCATCGGTTTTAAGGCGACTTACCTGATAGAGATACTCGGGAATATCAGCTCGGAGGAGGTTATTTTGGAGCTGGCGGACCCTTCGCGGGCCGGTCTGATCGTCCCCTCGGAAAATGAGGAGGACGAGGATTTGCTGATGCTCTTGATGCCGATGATGTTGAACGACTAATGGAACGACGATGCGATTGAACTTGAAGAACCCGTTGGTTTTCTTTGACTTGGAAACCACCGGAATAAATATCGTAAAAGACCGTATCATCGAGATTTCCTACGTGAAGGTGTTCCCGAACGGGAAGGAGGAGGCGAGGACGTTCCGCGTGAATCCCGGCATGCCTATCCCGCCGGAATCGACGGCCATCCATGGCATAAAGGATGAGGACGTGAAGGACTGCCCGACCTTCAAGGAAATCGCCAAATCGTTCGCGAGCCAGATAGAGGGGTGCGATTTGGCCGGTTATAACTCGAATCGTTTCGATATCCCGATGCTCGTCGAGGAATTCTTGCGGGCGGACGTGGATATCGACCTGAACCGCCGGAAGTTCATCGACGTGCAGACGATTTTCCATAAGATGGAGCAACGTACCTTGTCCGCCGCGTATAAGTTCTACTGCGGCAAGAATCTGGAGAACGCGCATACGGCGGCGGCCGATACGATGGCCACCTACGAGGTCTTGCAGGCTCAGCTGGACCGTTATCCGGAGCTGAAGAACGACGTGGCGTTTCTCTCCCAGTATTCCAGCTACTCGAACAACGTGGATTTCGCGGGGCGCATGGTCTACAACGACAAGGGCGAGGAGGTCATCAACTTCGGGAAGTACAAGGGCCGTCTGGTGGAGGAGGTCTTGAGGACGGACCCCAGCTACTACGCTTGGATCATGAATGGCGACTTCCCGCTGAACACGAAGAAGATGTTCACGGAAATCCGCTTGAGAGGTTTCAACTCCAAGTGATCTGTTCGGAAGCGAAATGTAAGCGGATTCGTTGTTTTGATGACAAAAAGAAGCTGGAAAGCGCGAAATATAGAATTTTGATGTTTTCAGCTCGTGGAACGAGCGAAATGACAGATTTCGCGGTTTCCAGCCGCCGGAAAGCTTGAGACGATGGATTTCGCGGATTCCGGTAGCTGGAAAGGGCGAATCCGGCGATTTTGGCGATTCCAGCGCTCGGCAAGGGCGGAATTCGCGGATTCCGGGCTTTTCTGCCCTCGGGAAGGGGCGAAACGGCGGATTTCGGGCCTTCCGGTTTTTGGACGATATATTTTATTCGAAAATAGACACGTATGTTGAAAGGCAAGCATATAATATTGGGAATCACGGGAAGCATCGCCGCGTACAAGGCGGCGTACCTCATCCGCGGCTTGGTGAAGAGGGGCGCGGAGGTGCAGGTGGTCATCACGCCGGCGGGGAAGGAGTTCATCACGCCGCTCACGCTGGCGACGCTGAGCTGCCATCCCGTCATCAGCGAGTTCTTCTCCAACCGCGACGGGACGTGGAACAGCCACGTGGACCTCGGGCTTTGGGCGGACGCGATGCTGATAGCCCCCGCCACCGCCTCCACGATAGCGAAGATGGCGAACGGCGTGGCGGACAACATGTTGGTGACGACCTACCTCTCGTGCAAGGCTCCGGTGTTCGTGGCTCCGGCGATGGATTTGGACATGTTCGCCCATCCCGCCACGCGAGCGAATCTGGCGCGCCTGCGCTCCTTCGGCAATCGGATTATCGAACCGGCCGAAGGCGAGCTGGCGAGCCATCTGGTGGGGAAGGGAAGGATGGAGGAGCCGGACCGGATTATCGAGGCGTTGGAAAATTATTTCGCCGTTCGCGAGGAGCTGAAGGGCAAGAAGATATTGATAACCGCCGGGCCTACGTATGAGAAGATAGATCCCGTGCGTTTCGTCGGGAACTATTCTTCGGGGAAGATGGGGTTCGCCTTGGCGGAGGTTTGCGCCGAGCGCGGGGCGGAGGTGACGTTGGTCGCCGGACCGGTCGCCTTGGAGGTCTCAAACCCTCGTATCAAGCGTGTGGACGTGGAATCGGCCGGGGAGATGTATCGGGCGGCGTCGGATGCCTTCCCCGATTGCGACGCGGCCATCTTGTCCGCCGCCGTCGCCGATTACCGGCCGGAGAGCGTCGCCGAGCGGAAAATCAAGCGGGAGAAAGAGCGGGAGATGACGCTCCGGCTAATCCCGAACGCGGATATAGCGGCCTCGTTGGGTGCGGTGAAGCGAGAGGGACAAATCATGGTGGGGTTCGCCTTGGAGACCGATGACGAGACGCTTCACGCGATGGATAAGTTGAGGCGGAAGAATCTTGATTTCATCGTCATGAACTCGCTTCGCGAGAAAGGGGCCGGCTTCCGCTGCGATACGAATAAGGTGACGATTATAGACAAGACGGGTGAGGAGACGAGTTACCCGTTGAAAAGCAAGCGGGAGGTGGCTTCCGATATCATTGATAAATTGGTGACGTTTTCGCGATGGGAAAGATAAGGAGATGGATTGGCTTGTTCACGCTTTGCGCTATCTTCGTGAGCGGGAAGGCGCAGGAGATAAATGCCCGTATCACGGTGAACGGGGATAAGGTCGCCGCCGCGAATAAGCAGATTTTCACGACGCTGCAAAACGCTTTGATGGAGTTCGTGAATAACCGGAAGTGGACGGACGCCACTTTCGCGGTGAACGAAAAGATAGATTGCTCGATGACGATTATCGTGAACGAGCTGGACGAGACGAGTTTCAAGAGCGAGATCCAGATACAGGCGCGTCGTCCGGTCTATAATTCCAGCTATACGACCACGCTCTTGAATTTCAGGGACCAGCAGTTGGATTTCGAGTACATGGAAGGGGAGCCTTTGGACTATAACTCTTATTCGCTGACAAGCAATCTCACGGCTACGGTCGTGTTCTATATCTATATCATATTGGGCTTGGATTTCGATAGTTTCGCCCCGAAAGGAGGGACGGCCTATATCCAGCAGGCCCAGCAAATCGTGAATATGGCGCAGTCGGAAATGTCGTGGAACGGCTGGAAGGCTTTCGAGAGCAACCAGAACCGTCACGCCGTGGCGACGGCTCTTCAAGACAACGCCTCGGACGCTTTCCGGGAAATGTGGTACACTTATCATCGGAAAGGGTTGGACGAGATGGCGGCGAATCCGGATCGCGGACGCATGACGATTATCGAGGCTTTGCCCGCTTTGCGAGAGGTGAAGAAAATACGTCCCACTTCCGTGTTGTTGCAGATGTTCTCCGACGCCAAGCTGGATGAGATTATCGCCATTTATTCGAAGGCGACGGCTCAAGAGCGTCAGGAGGGATATAAGATGCTGTTTGATATTTATCCCGCTCAATCCACTCGTTTGGAGGAACTTAAGAAAACAGTAAGGTAAAGATACTATGCTCAAGTCTTTATTTATACAGAATTTTGTCTTGATAGATAATCTGGATATCCGATTTGGAAAAGGTTTCTCCGTGATGACTGGTGAGACCGGAGCGGGAAAATCCATTATCTTGGGGGCGCTCTCGTTGGTGTTAGGACAACGGGCGGACGCTAAAAGTATAAAGGATGGTTCGGAAAAATGTGTGATAGAGGCGGTTTTCGACATATCTGCGTATCAATTGGAGTCTTTCTTTATTGAGCGTGATATGGAATACGATACCGATAGTTGTATTTTACGACGGGAACTTTTCGCTTCGGGTAAATCCCGCGCTTTCGTGAATGACTCTCCGGTCTCTCTTTCCGTGATGAAAGAATTGGGAAACCGCTTGATAGATATTCATTCCCAGCACCAGAACTTGCTGTTGGGCGATAACCGTTTTCAATTGAGGGTGATCGATATCATGGCGGAGGACGAGCCTGAGTTTTCCAGCTATAAACGGGAATATGCGCGTTATCGGACTTTATCGAAGGAACTGGATGACTTGAGGAGGAAAGCGGCCGAGAGCAAACGGGAGGAAGATTATGTCCGTTTCCAATTGAAGCAATTGGAAGAGGTGAATTTACGAGAGGGAGAGCAGGAGGAATTGGAACGGGAGCAGGAAACTCTTTCTCACGCTGAGGAGATAAAAAGCGCTTTATATAAGGTGACGGACTTGTTGGATGGGGAAGAGCAAGGCGTAATCAGTATGTTGAAAGAGGCTCGCTCTGCTATTGGTGCTTTGGAACGTTATTTCCCGAAGGCGAGAGAGCTTTCGGAAAGGATGCGTTCCTCTTACATTGATTTGAGTGACGTGGCCTCTGAGATAGAGATATCGCGGGAGGACGTGGAGTTCAACCCTCAACGGTTGGATTGGGTGAACGAACGTTTGAACACGCTCTATGCGCTTCAGCAAAAGCATCGGGTTTCCACCGTGGAGGAACTAATCGCGATTCGGGACGAGTTCAATGAACGCTTGCGGGATATCGATTCCTATGAGGAGCGGATTTCTACGTTGGAGACCGAGGTGGAGCGTGTTTATAAGGAACTTTTACGGCAAGCTTCCGAATTGCGTGAACGAAGGCGGGCCGCGGCGGATGATATGGCCGTTCGGTTGGTGGAGCTGGTCGCTCCGTTGGGAATGCCAAACGTCCGTTTCCGGGTGGAAGTCCTTCCTTTGGAGGAGCCGGGAAACGATGGGATGGACGAGATTCGATTCATGTTCTCCGCCAATAAGAACGCGGGGATGAGGCCGGTGGCGCAAGCCGCTTCCGGCGGAGAGATTTCTCGGCTGATGCTTTGTATCAAGGCGATGATCGCTGGATTCACTGCGCTTCCGACCTTGATTTTCGATGAGGTCGACACGGGTGTCTCGGGAGATATTGCGGATAAGATGGGTGATATCATGCGAGACTTGGGTACGAAAATGCAGGTCTTGGCCATTACGCATCTTCCGCAAGTGGCGGCGAAAGGACAAGCGCATTATTTTGTTTATAAGGAAGATACGAAAGAGCGGACATTCACTCGTATCAAGCGATTGGAAGGTGAGGAACGTGTCCGGGAAATCGCTCGTATGCTGAGCGGGGCTTCCGTTACGGAGGCTTCGTTGGCTAACGCGAGGGATTTGTTAGGAGAGAAAAAATAGAAGCTAAGTTGTAGGATAAGAAAGTATGAGAGAGAACGAGATGGTATTTGGCATTCGTGCCGTTATCGAGGCTATACAAGCGGATAAGGAGGTGGATAAGATTTTAGTCCGGCGTGACTTGCAAGGGGAGTTGTCCAAGCGGTTGTTCGAGGTGCTGAGGGGACGCGACATTCCCGTGCAGCGTGTGCCCGCCGAGCGGCTGGACCGTTTGACCCGTAAGAATCATCAAGGGGTAATCGCTTTTATCTCGGCGGTCACTTATCAGCGGCTGGAGGATATCATACCTTTTATTTACGAACAGGGGAAAGACCCGTTTATCGTGCTGCTGGATGGAGTGACGGACGTACGTAATTTCGGGGCGATTGCCCGCACGTGCGAATGCGCCGGCGTGGACGCGATAGTGATTCCAGGGAAAGGAAGCGTGACCGTGAATGCCGATGCGATTAAGACATCGGCGGGTGCCCTGCATGTGCTGCCGGTCTGCAAGGAGAAAAGTATCAATCAGGCGATTCGTTTCCTGCGGCAAAGTGGCGTGAGGGTTTTCGCCGCTACCGAGAAAGCGAGCGATATTTATACGTCGGCGGATTACGTGGGGCCGGTCGCGATCGTGATGGGTGCCGAGGACACGGGAGTATCAGCTGAGAACTTGCGTATTTGCGACCAGATGGTCCGTATTCCGCAGTTCGGCACGATTGGGTCGCTGAATGTCTCCGTGGCCGCCTCGGTTATGATTTATGAGGTGGTTCGCCAACGAATGAACATCAATAACTAATAAACATACGATTTATAATGAAAGAGGTAATTTCTACGAAGAACGCTCCGGCTGCCATAGGGCCTTATAGCCAAGCGACGCGAGTTGGTAATATGTTGTTCGCTTCGGGACAGTTGGGGCTCGATCCCGCCACTGGGCTTTTTGTCGAAGGCGGAGTGAAGGAACAAACCCTGCAGGCTTTCAAGAACGTGGAGGCGATATTGACTGAAGCGGGTTTCTGCATGGATGACGTGGTGAAAACGACGGTCTTCTTGGCCGACATGAATGATTTCGCCGCGATGAATGAGGTGTACGCTTCCCGTTTTTCCGGTTCGTTTCCGGCTCGTTCCGCCGTTGCGGTTAAGACGCTGCCTAAGAATGGGTTGGTAGAAGTGGAGGTAATCGCCGTGAAAGGCTGATTTTTCCTTCGGACAAAAAAGGAATTCCTTCGGAAGAGATTTGCTTTTCTTTCGAAGGAATTTTTTATGAATGTCTGTGAACAACCGAGTCCCGTGCCGTCAAGACTGCTGTCCTTTGCTGTCAGGACTCCAGTCCTTTGCCGTTAGGATTCCAGTCCTTTGCTGTTAGGACTGTTGTCCTTTGTAGTCCTGACGGTACGGGACTGATAGAGGACTGAGACGAACGGCCGTTTTACCTTACGGAAGCTGGAGATTCCAACCTATTTGTCGGTTATGCGGGTATTTCTGATGTTTATCTCCTCCGGAGGTGTTTTGGCGGCTTTTCGTCCGTTATTTTTGGCGCGTGATGCCCGAATAATTTCTTTATTAAATCCGTCCGGCCAATCTTTCTTAACGCTTGCGTAATCGGTTGGCGTGACTCCGGCTTGTACCAAAAGAAAAACTGTCGCTGTGCCAGTTTCTGTTCCTTGCTTCGGGCCGTGTATATTTTTTCCAGTGTGTAAGGATGATATCCGGTGTAATACATCTCGGTGGCCAGTGTCATCGGTGTAGGCGTGAAGTCCTGTACTTGCTCCAGATGGAAACGCAACCCTTTGGTGATTACCGCCAACTCCGCCATGTCTTCTTCCGTACATCCGGGATGACTGGAGATGAAATAGGGAATCAACTGCTGATTCAATCCATATTTCCGGTTGACGCGGTCGAAAATTTGTTTGAACCGCTTGAACAGGGAGAACGAGGGTTTGCGCATGAGTTTCAATACGCTATCTTGCGTGTGTTCGGGGGCCACTTTTAATCGTCCGGAGACGTGATGAGCTATCAATTCTTCCATGTATGACCGAGCGGCCTTGTTCAACGGCTCGTCCGCGTAATGATGCAGCGTCAGGTCATATCTGATACCACTTCCGATGAAGGATTTCTTGATGTTCGGCAGGTGGTCGACAGCCCGGTAGATGTCTAATAATGGCGTGTGGTCGGCATTCAGGTTCTTGCAAATGTCTGGATAGACGCATGAGGGTTTCTTGCATCGGGCGCAAATCCGCTCGTCTTTCCCCTTCATCCGATACATGTTGGCCGACGGGCCACCCAAGTCGCTCAAATAACCTTTGAAGTCTGGCATTTCCGTGATGGCTTTCACTTCTCTTAAGATGGATTCCTTGCTTCGTGAGGCAATGAATTTTCCTTGATGCGCCGAGATGGTACAGAAAGCACAACCTCCAAAACAACCTCGGTGAATATTGACGGAAAACTTGATCATCTCGAAAGCCGGGATCGTTTTCCCTTTGTATTTGGGGTGTGGCAAGCGGGTGTACGGCAAGTCGTACGAGGCGTCTATCTCCGCCTTGGTCATGGGCGGAAACGGTGGGTTGACCACGATGACCCGTTCCCCGACCTTTTGCAGGATTCGGGAAGCGGCGTATTTATTAGACTCTTCCTCTATATGACGGAAGTTCTTCGCTTGTTTCAATTTATCCCTTAGGCATTCTTCGTGTGAGAACAATTCAATGTCATCCGCTCGTTTTTCCGCTTTGTCCGTGATATAGGCGGTTTGCCGGATATCTTTAATCGTCTCGAACGGTTCGCTGGAGCGCAAGCGGCGTACCAGTTCCTTGATGGGTTTTTCGCCCATGCCATAAATCAGGAGGTCGGCGGGACTGAGTGCGAGGATGCCGGGTAATAGCTTGTCTTGCCAATAATCATAATGGGTCAGCCGGCGCAAGGAGGCCTCGATGCTTCCTAATACGACCGGCGTGTTCGGATAAAGCTCTTTCAATATTCTTGTGTAGACGATGGTTGGGTAGTCCGGACGCATGCCGGGACGATTATCCGGCGTATAGGCATCGTCGCTGCGCAAACGTTTATTAGCCGTGTAATGATTGATCATGGAATCCATCGCTCCGGCGGAGACGCCGAAAAAGAGCCGCGGTACGCCGAGTTTCTTGAAGTCGCGGTAATCGCCTCGCCAATCCGGTTGCGGCACGATAGCGACTCGTAACCCTTCTGCTTCTAACACACGTCCTATGACGGCTGTCCCGAAAGAGGGATGATCTACATATGCGTCGCCGGAGAAAAGGATTACATCCAAATAATCCCATCCTCGGGCTTCTATCTCTTTTTTTGTCGTGGGTAGCCACGCGTCCGGTTTATATGTTTTCATAGAGTCTTGATTTCGTTTCTAAACAGTTTTATTTCACGAAAATAGTGACTTATAAATATTTGGAATCAGGAATAAAAAAGAATCCGTATATGGCGGTAATCGCTCAAACATACGGATTCTTTTTCTCGTGACCCGGGTGGGACTCAAACCCACGACCTTCAGAACCGGAATCTGACGCTCTATTCAACTAAGCTACCGAGCCAAATGCGGTGCAAAAGTATATATAATATATCAGTTAAACAAGTATAATGGCGAAATATTTTCATCTTAATATTTTCCCACTAATTCCTGGCTTCACCTCCATAGTTCCTTTTATAACTTTCCTTCCCATACAAAACAATCGCGGAAAAGTGGAACGGTCTTGAGTGTGGTCGGTCGTTCGAATAGCCCAAAGACAGACGAACCGGAACCGGACATCGAGGCGTATGAAGCGCCTGCCTCATATAGTCTGTTCTTGATCTGTTCGATGAGTGGATGATTCGGAAAAACACTTCGTTCGAAATCGTTTATCATCAACTCCTTCCATTCCGATACGGGCCGTTTGATAATCTCTTTCAAAGAAATGTTCGGCATGGAAGGAACAACTTTGGAATAGGCTTCGGCGGTAGAAACCGCTACCGATGGCTTGACCAGACATAGATGATAACCCGCTAAAGATAGTTGGATAGGTTCGAACTGGTCTCCTATTCCAGAAGCGAATACAGGCTTGTTCCGAATGAAAAACGGGCAGTCCGCACCGATAGAGGAGGCTATCGCTTCCAGCTCCTCCGTTGGAATCCGTAGTGAAAGAAAGTCGTTGACCAACTTCAGCACGAATGCCGCGTCGGAGGAACCACCTCCTAATCCCGCACCGAAAGGAATCGCTTTCAACAAGTGGATTTCCAGTGGAGGAATAGCATATCGAGATTTCAATGCGTTCAATGCTTTTATCACTAAGTTCTTCTCCTGCGGCGCATTTATCGCTATTCCGGTTTGCGTAAAACTTTGTCGGTCCGCGGCGACGATCTCCAATGCGTCTTTCACGGGAATAGGGTAAAAGACGGTTTCGATATCGTGATAACCGTCCGCCCGCTTGCCGACTACGTTCAATCCTAAGTTTATCTTCGCGTTAGGAAAACAAATCATAAGTGAGTGTCCGCCTCCATATCGGGTTTGATATTAGGTGATTCCAATCCATATTGTTTAATCTTGTCTTCACGCTTCAAAAGGAGGGCGATGAACAAAGCCAATATGCCAAAGCCGGTGAAAACCGCCATTGGAAGCGTATAGTCGTATGCGGGTGTACCACTTCCCGTGTCGACTTTGCAATAAGTGTCCAATATCCAGCCGATTAGCAATGGAACCATGCTTAGGCCTATGTTTTGTACCCAAAATATCAATGCGTACGCCGTACCCAATTGTTTCTCTGGAATGATTTTCGGTACGGAAGGCCACATGGCGGACGGAACCAAGGAGAAAGCGACTCCCAATATAACCATCACGATTGTGGCGAACCACCATTGGTTCAAGATTGGTAAGGTGAACAATGCGTGCACGACGATTAGCATCAAGGCCCCGTAAATCATGATAGTGGCACCCTTGCCTTTGCGATCGTACAGATTGCCGAAAAATGGCGTCAACAAGATGGTCCCGAAAGGTAGGATCGCCGGAATATTGCCCGCTAAAGCGGGATCAACATGATACTTGTTGACCATCAAGTCAGTCGCGTATTTCAGGAACGGGAAAACAGCCGAATAAAATAGCACGCAAAGCAAAGCAATCAGCCAAAAACCTTTGTTGGTGATGATCAGCACGATATCTTTTAGGCGGAAAGGTTCTTCTTGTTCCTCTTCCTGTCGTTCTTCCGGGTCGATAGAAGCGTCTAACTTCCGGTCCATCACGCAGAAGACAAGGAAGGCGGTTAAACCGACGCATAGCATACAAAGGCAAAATAGGACAGGAGCGGAGATGCTATCGAAATAACGGGCGACTGGTACCGTGACGGATAGTGCCAGAGCTGTACCCAAACGGGCTGTGGCCATTTCCAAACCCATGGCGAGAGCCATCTCCTTGCCTTTGAACCAGCGGACGATAATCTTGGAGACGGTGATGCCTGCGGTCTCTATGCCCACGCCGAAAATAGCGTATCCAATAGCCGCTACCATCACTTGCGCTTTCCAACCGAACAACTCGCCGTCCAACGAATCGGTGGAGATGGCGTAATATTTGATAGAACAGCCGATAATCATCAGGAGGCAGGAACCGACTCCTGTGAAGCGGACCCCCATTTTGTCCAATACGATTCCGCCGATGATTAACATGAAAAGGAAAACGTTAAACCATCCGTATGCGCTAGTGAAGAAACCGTATTCCGTACTGCTCCATAATAATTGTTCTTCCAACATCGGTTTCAGTGGAGCCATTACGTCCGTAAGGATGTACCCGCAAAGCATGGTAAATGCCGCTAAAGCGAGTACGCTCCAACGTGCGATTTTCGAGTCGCTTAGTTTTTGATGAATCTTTTCTGTCATGATATTCTTAAATTTTAAATTCCAAATTTCAAAAATGCGTCCGCTACGACGAATGTACTGCCACCGATAAAAACCAAGTCGTTTTCTTTGGCACGGCTTAATGTTTCATCTATAGCCTCGCCCACGGTTTTATAGGCGGAACCGGACAAGCCGTGTCGCGTCGCTTTCGCCGCGAACTCACCGACCGGCATGGCTCTTGGTGTGGAGGCTTGGGTAAAATAATAAGAGGCATCGGTGGGCATCAGTGCCATTACGCCGTCTATGTCCTTATCCGCCATCATGCCAACTATCATGTGTAGTTGGCCGAAATATGGACGCAAGATGTTTAGGTGTTCCGCGATATGTTTCCATCCACCCACGTTGTGGCCCGTGTCGACAATCACCGTTGGCTTGGTTTGGAGCGTTTGCCAACGCCCCATCAGTCCGGTCAGTCGTGTCACGTGGGCGAATCCCTCATGCACCGCTTCCGGAAGGATATCGACGTTCGATGCCGAACGCAACAGATGAACCGCCGCTAAGGTGGTGACGGCATTGTTCACTTGTGCCTCGCCTCCCAGCTCGTCTTCCAGTTTACCGTATTCGGTTGAGGAGATGAACCATTTTCCTCCTACGGTCAGTTGGCAGTCTCCGTTTATCACTCCCATCCGTCGGGCATAATGGAATGGAGCTTTCATCTGTTTTGCCGTACGTTCGAATACTTCATATATCGAGTGTTTGTCTGCCTCTCCGAGCAATACGGGAACGCCTTTTTTAATGATACCCGCCTTTTCTACCGCTATTTTCTCTTCCGTGTCGCCTAATAATGCCGTATGGTCGAGGCTGATGTTAGTAATGACACTCAATATTGGCGTGATGATGTTCGTGCTGTCTAAACGGCCTCCAAGCCCCACTTCGATGATGGCGTAATCCACTTCGCTCTCTCGAAAATAGTCGAAAGCCATGCTGGAGGCCAGTTCGAAAAAGGAAGGATGGAGCGGCTCGAAGAAGCTTCGGTGACGTTCCACGAATTCGGTCACGTATTCCTTGGGGATCATTTTCCCGTTTACCCGGATTCGTTCCCTGAAATCTACGAGGTGCGGTGAGGTGTATAGCCCAACCCTAAAACCGGATTGTCGGAGGATAGCCGCCAATAGATGGCTGACCGAGCCTTTACCGTTCGTCCCTGCCACATGGATGGTTTGGTATGCCTTATGCGGATTTCCCAGATAATCGTCCAAAGCGATACTGGTGTCCAACCCAGGTTTGTAGGCGGAAGCGCCACTCCGTTCGAAAACGGGCGTGCTGTTATATAGATAATGTAGAGTTTCCTCGTATGTCATTTTTTGTCTTCCCAATGCGTTTAGATGACGCGAATGTAGCTATTTTTCGTTGGATTGAGTCGATATAGGATGCCTATTCCTTATCTTCGCGCCAAGAAACACGTAATATTTAGGAAGAATGACAGACATTTTCCATACGCTTATCGCCCGTTCGCTCCAAATTTCGGAGGGGCAAGTGGAACGGACGGCCAGGCTCTTTGGCGAGGGAGCCACGATACCTTTCATTAGCCGTTATCGGAAAGAGATGACCGGCGGGTTGGATGAGGTGCGAATCGGTGCCATTAAGGACCAATTGGAGCGATTGACGGAACTCGCTTGGCGTAAGGAGACGATTCTCTCTACGATTGAAGAGCAGGGAAAACTCTCGCCCGAGCTACGAAGGCGCATCGAGGAGTCGTGGGACAGTGTAGAGATAGAGGATTTGTATCTCCCTTATAAACCCAAACGAGTCACGAGGGCGGAAATCGCTCGGAAGAAGGGGCTTGAACCTTTGGCGACTCTCATCCTCGCCCAGAAAGAGCGATATTTATCCGGACGGGTCGTGAGCTTTATTAAAGGTGAGGTGAGAGATGCGGAGGAGGCCTTACGGGGCGCACGTGACATCATCGCCGAATGGATTAGCGAGGACGAGGAGGTACGGAACGTCGTGCGTCAGTCGTTCGCCCGGACGGCGGTCATCATATCCAAGGTCATCAAGGGAAAAGAGGAAGAGGGTGCAAAGTATAGGGATTATTTCGATTTTTCCGAGTCGTTGCGACGGATTGGTTCGCATCGTCTGTTGGCGCTTCGGAGGGGAGAGGCGGAAGGTATCCTGCGGGTGTCGATTTCACCGGATAGCGATTCTTGTGTGGATCGCCTGAAGCGTCATTTCGTACGAGGGCGGGGTGAGGCCTCGGATGAAGTGGCCGCCGCGGTGGATGATTCGTTCAAGCGGTTGCGTAAGCCGGCTATCGAGACCGAGTTCGCCAATCTCAGTAAGACGAGGGCTGACGAGGAGGCGATTCGAGTATTCGCCGAGAACCTGCGCCAATTGTTGTTGGCTCCACCGCTTGGACAGAAGCGGGTGATGGGCATCGACCCTGGCTATCGTACTGGCTGTAAAGTGGTCTGCCTTGATGCGCAAGGGAATCTCTTGCATAACGAGGCTATCTATCCGCATCCGCCTCGTAATGAGAAAGGCAAGGCGGCGGCGAAGGTCGCCCAGTTGGTGGCGGCGTATGGCATCGAGGCGATTGCCATCGGCAATGGCACGGCGAGCCGTGAGACCGAGGCGTTTGTCACCGATATCCGGTTCGACCGTGAGGTGCGGGTCTTTGTCGTCAGCGAGAATGGCGCGTCTGTTTATTCCGCCTCCAAAGTGGCGAGAGAGGAGTTCCCCGACTATGATGTCACCGTGCGTGGCGCGGTAAGTATCGGACGACGACTCATGGACCCGCTGGCGGAATTGGTGAAGATAGACCCCAAGAGTATCGGCGTGGGACAATACCAGCATGATGTGGACCAGACCGCCTTGAAAAAGAGTCTTGACCAGACCGTGGAGAGTTGCGTAAATCTCGTGGGCGTGGACGTGAATACGGCGAGTTCGCACCTGTTGGCCTACGTCTCCGGGCTTGGTCCCGCGTTGGCGCGTAACATCGTGAGTTATCGTGCCGAGCATGGTCCTTTCTCTTCCCGGAAAGAACTGATGAAGGTGCCTCGTATGGGCGAGAAGGCGTTTGAGCAATGCGCCGGTTTCCTTCGGATTCCCGGTGGAGCGAACCCGCTGGACAATTCCGCTGTCCACCCGGAGAGTTATCCCATCGTGGAGCGTATGGCGAAAGACTTGGGTCGTTCCGTGGCGGAACTAATCGCCGACAAGGAACTGAAAAAACGCTTGAGGCTGGAGGATTACGTGACGGACAAGGTGGGGATGCCTACGTTGAAGGATATCATGGAGGAACTGGACAAGCCGGGGCGCGACCCAAGGCGGGGCATACGGATATTCGCCTTCGACCCCAGCGTGAAGACTATCGAAGACTTGAAGGTGGGACAACTCTTGCCGGGCATCGTGACTAACATCACCAATTTCGGTTGCTTTGTCGATATCGGCATCAAGGAGAACGGATTGGTACACATCTCGGAGATGGCGAATCGTTTCGTGAGCGACCCTACGCGGGTGGTCTCTATCCATCAACATGTGAAGGTGAAAGTAATCGGCGTGGACCTTGGCCGTAAGCGGGTTCAATTATCAATGAAAGGACTGGAGGAATGAAAGAGAAGATAAACAAGACGAACGTGGCGCGGCTGCTCGATAAGGCGGGAATCGCTTATCGGCTCGTACCTTACGAGGTGGATGAGAACGACCTGAGCGCTACGCATGTGGCGGAACAATTGGGCGAGAATGTGGAGCAGGTGTTCAAGACGCTGGTGCTTCATGGAGATAAAAACGGTTATCTGGTCTGCGTGATTCCCGGAGCGGACGAGGTGGATTTGAAAAAGGCGGCTAAAGTGTCCGGAAACAAGAAGTGCGAGATGATTCCGGTGAAGGAGTTGTTGCCTCTGACGGGATATATCCGTGGCGGTTGCTCGCCCATTGGCATGAAGAAACGTTTCCTGACTTATATCCATCAGACGGCCGCTGCCTTCGACTTTATTTTCGTGAGCGCTGGCCAGCGTGGGTTGCAAATTCAAATCGCCCCCGGCGACCTTATCCAAGCGGCTAACGCTATCCCTGCGGATTTGGTAGCTGACATCCGTTAGAGAACGATATTTTTCCTTTCGAAAGAAATTAGAGTTCCCTTCGGAAGAAATTTATTTTTCTTTCGAAGGGAATTTTATTTTTATTCGAAGGGGGAAAATGTTTTCTAATCAGGCTTTTTTCTTCTTGTTTCAGAATTTCTCGAAAGAATAGGTTTTCCCGTTGTCGCTCAAGATAAGTTTCCCGGAAGAAGCGTGTTCGATGGTGAACGTCCGTTTTGGGGAGGTCCAATCCGTATAGGGCAAGAACTCTTCCAAGGGTTTCCCGTAATGGATTAGTTCCAGCTCCAGCGTGCCGTCGGCGTTGAGCGTGTTGAAACCGTAGTTCCAGCGATACGTGTCTGTCGTCGGGTCATACATTTGATATTCGAAGAGGGAGGTCTGGAAATTGTACCATACCGTGTCCACCTTTCGCGCGAGGCCATCCGTCTCCACCGTTTTCAGTTGCCATTTTCCCTCTAAAGCGCTCTCGTTCTCCTTACCGCAGGCGGCTAACGTCACGGCCAGCGTTATTCCTATCCCTATTTTCAATACGCTCCTCATTCGCGTCACTTTTTATCCTTCCGAAATTCTCCTATACTCGTTGGGTGACAGGCCCACGTTCCGCTTGAATATCCGATTGAAATGTTGGGAATATTGGAACCCCAGCTCGTATGCCACTTGGTTGACCGCCATCTTCGAACCTAACAGTTTTTCCTTGGCGATGTCGATAATCTTTTCTTGGATATGCTCTTGCGCCGTCTTCCCGGTCTCCTTCTTGATTAGGTCACCGAAATAGTTGGGCGATAGGCAGACCGCGTCGGCGAAATGGCGTACGGTCGGCAGTCCATCGGTCCGGGCCTTGTCGCCTTGGAAATAATCGTCGAGCAGTGTCTCGAAACGGGTCAATATGTCCCTGTTCACCTTCTCGCGGGTGACGAACTGGCGGTTGTAGAAGCGCATACAGTAATCCAGCAGGAGTTGTATGTTACGGGCGATGAGCCGGCGACTCAACTTGTCGATGGGGTGGGTGAGCTCGCGCCTCGTCTTGGTGAGGCAATCTTGCACGATTCGTTTCTCCTCCTCCGAGAGGTGCAACGCTTCCGTGGAGCGGTAGGAAAAGAAGGTGTAGGACTTGATTTCTTGTCCGAGCGACGTTCCCTTGATCAGGTCCGGATGAAACAAGATACCTTGCGCTTTCGGCCTCACGCCTTCGGCCATCACCGTCTCCGCCACCTGCCCGGGAGCGAAACTGACGATTGTCCCCTCCTGATAATCGTACACCTGCCTACCGTAGCGGATATCGCCACACCAGCTGTCTTTCAAGAACAAGGCGTACACACCGTAGCGAATCGTAAGACGCGAGGGAAAGCGAGTGGCCTCGGACAGGTCGATGACGCTTACCAGCGGATGGAGCGTCTCCAGTCCGAACAGCTCGTTATACGTCTCCACCGAATCCATCTGTATCCAATTTTCCTCCATAATGACGTAGACTTTCTGTATCGTTTATCGCGAAAGTAAACATTTTCGGCCGAAAGGCCTCGCCCGCCTCTCCGAAATCCGTAAAAAGGGTACAAACATCCGTGATTTATATTACGCTGACGCGAGGTGGATATCTTAACTTCGCGATAAACAAGGAAGAGATATGAGAAAAGCATGGATTTTACTTTGGATTGTTTCAATCATTAACACGCAGTACATTATGGCACAAGAAAAGATTACGCAAACGGCGGGTCGCGCGCAATTGAGTGAGTTCGCTCCCGAGTTCGCCAAGGTGAACGACGACATCTTGTTCGGGGAGGTATGGAATCGTCCAGGCTTGAGCCCGCATGACCGCAGCATGATTACCATCGCCACGCTGGTGGGGAAGGGGATTATCGATTCGTCGCTTACCCATCATTTACAGTTCGCCAAGCGAAACGGCGTCAGCCGCTTGGAAATCTCAGAGTTGCTTACTCACGTGGCTTTTTATGCCGGATGGCCTAACGCTTGGGGCGCATTCCGGATGGCGAAAGAGGTATGGGCGGATGACGTGGCCGCCGACAACGGCAAGGCGGCTTTCCAGCGTGAGATGATTTTCCCCATCGGCGAGCCGAACACCGCCTACGCCAAGTATTTCATCGGCAACAGCTACTTGGCGCGTGTCTCCACGGAGCAGGTCCCTTTCTCCAACGTCACTTTCGAGCCGCGTTGCCGTAACAACTGGCATGTCCATCGCGCCACGAAAGGAGGTGGACAGACGTTGGTATGCGTGGCGGGCCGCGGTTGGTATCAAGAGGAGGGAAAGCCCGCCGTCAGGATGCTTCCGGGCGACGTGATTCATATCCCCGCCAACGTGAAGCATTGGCATGGCGCGGCGGCTGACAGCTGGTTCGCCCATCTCGCTTTCGAGATTCCCGGTGAGAATACCTCCAACGAGTGGCTGGAGCCGGTGAGTGACGAGGAGTATGACCGGCTGGAGCGATAAGCCGGTAAGAGGAAAACACGCACGTCTTTTTTCGGAAACACGAGCGACCTTTTTCAGAAACACGTACGTCTTCTTTCAAAGACACGTACGTGTTTTTTTGTTACTTTTTCCGTAACCGTTTCACCGCCTTTTCCAGTGATTCGTCCGGTTTGATGATGTTATAATTCCCCCAAAAATCCTTGTCGAAAAACAACGCGGCGTCATCGGAAAGGATTTGGTTTTTCCCGAAGGCTTCGCGGGCAGGAATGTTGGAGACGGACGGTTTGATGTCTGTCACCACCATTTCCGACACGACCGCATAACTGGTGGAGAACAGTTTGCGTCGCCAGTCGCATTTGAAACGGATTTCGTTGCGGACATAGTTGAGATAGGTTTTTCCCTCGTGGTCGATATAGTTTACCTGATAGGCGACCTCGACTGGCTTGAAACGCAGGCCGAAGGGCTTACGGCGCAGGATGGCCTGCGTGGCTTTGTACTGGTCGCTCATGTCGAGGAAGAACTCGGCGCGGGTGAAGGAGAGCCGTTCCTTGTCGATGTAGAACGTGCCGTGATAGAGGGCGTAAGGCAGTTGGCTGTTAGGCGTGAAGCTTACGACGTATTGCGGACGCTTGTCGATGGCGGTCGGCTCTTTCAAGTGGAAATCATAGAACGGGAGGATGTCCGGGCTAAGTAACAGGTAGGGGTTTTTCACCACGTCCAAATAAATGGACGCGTTCGGTCCGCCCAGCAGCTTTACCGCCAGCGTGTCGCTTGCTTTCGGGCTGAGCAGGCGACGGCCTTTGAGGATGCGTACCCGGTCACGGTCGGCATCTTGCGTGTAAGGAGTCTTGTGCAGGTCGATAACGGCTTCGGCTATGTTGATGTAACGTCTGCGCTTACGCGCCGTTTCCCGATAGAAGCCGGTTAGTTGGTTGGCTTGCGAGCTGTAGTTGGCGGGAATCTTTCGGATGGCTTCTTCCACCAACTCGCGAGGGTTACGTCCGTCAATGAAAACTTCGCTTAGTGTCAGCGTGGCAGGAGTCAGCCAGACGGTAGGCAATTGGGAATCGCCCTCTTTCAGGCGGACACGTTTGTTATTGTATCCCAAATGCGATACTTCGATGGCTATCTCCTCCACGGGCTCTTTCACCTTGAAGGTAAATTCGCCATCGGCGTTGGTCACGGTGGATTCCGTGCCTCCGGAGATGGACACGTTAGCGTATGCCAGCGTTTTCTTGTCCGACTTGTCTTTCACGATGCCGCTGATGGTGACGTACTTGCTGTCGTCTTTAGGCAGCCCGATAGCCTTCGCCGGTATCAAATACAGCGGGAAAAGGCAGAAAAGAATGTACCAGTTTGTTCTCATTTCCCTAATTTTTTGATGTTATGACATTTTGTATGGCCTTGAACATCCAAACCTTAAGCCTGTTTGTCGTTCAATACAAAAATACGGTTTTTATCGTGGTCCGCCATATACGGATTACGGAATATAGTACCAATATTAACGAAATGACGGGAAAAAAGAAAAAGAGAAGGGACAACTTCGAACCCCGTATGAAAAAGTTCGCTATATGTCGTGAATTTCTCTATCTTTAGCCTAAAGATACATATCCGCAGTCTAAAGATAGACTTTTCTCCGTGGAGTTTCTGGTTTTTTTCGCCGGCTTTTCAAGTTTTCTTCCCGGCTATCGAACATTTTCCCTATTGTTTTTATCTGGCTTACGTATGTTTAAGGAAATGCGCTTGTTTGTCGTTTTTAACGGGTTGATATGTAGCTATATATGCGATTAAATGGAGGTTTGTCCACTGTTTGGCTTTGTCCGTGAGGAGACAGATTGATATTTTTTTGGTTTTTCATCTTATCTACTTTTGACTATTCGGAAATGAGCGAAGATAAATGATTCATTAACATAAAAACGTATGGCCTATGGTATAAAATTTTTCAAGGAGTTAGGAACGATAGTGATAATCTTAAATTGAAATTCTCATGAATACAAAAACAAACGATTTGGCCTCGGTTTCGCTGCTCTCTTACGCAGCGGATGATGGGTTTATGGTTATAAGAATTGGGAATTAAGCTTCTTGTTGAGGGGAGCGATAGGATACGACGTATTGTAATGTACATCGGATGTATTATGAAGGATTTAATTATTTCGGAGGCAAAAACATTTTGGTGCCTACCTTAGAGCATCCAGAATTTAAAGGATTCACTGTTTTTTCAGACCGTTTTGTGGAGGACGGTTCTTATGGATATAATTTTAAACTGGATAGCTCATGGGTATCAAAATTGAAATTATATTTTACCGCTCAGAATTTGTTTACGATTACGGGATATAAAGGTATAGATCCGGAAGTAGACTTGTCTGGTTTGGAGCCGGGAATGGATCGTTATGAGTACTATCCAAGAACCCGTACGTTTTTAATAGGATTGAATATTAATTTTTAAATAGGTTGTTATGAAAGTATTGGTATAGGATTCATATATTGATTCTTGTTATTTTAAGCGTCCTCATGCAATCTTGTACGAATTTGGATGAGAAAATTTATTCAACTATTCCAACGGATGAGTTTTTCAAGAATGAGGAAGAGATGATAATGAATGTAGGTAGGGCATATACTCATTTGACTGCGAGTTTTAATCATTGGAATGTTTGGGGTACATTGGTTATTACATCGGATGAAGGTATTTGTCCATATCGAGAAACAAATTTGTGGTGGGATAATGGTGTATGGATAGATTTACACAGGCATAATTTTTATTCTCAATTGGGTAATTTGAATAATTGTTGGAGTTTTATTTTTGATGGCGTGACCCTTTGTAATCAAATTCTTTATCAAATGAAAGAGTCAAACGTCGATTTCCCGACAAAAAGGAATTTGGAAGCCGAAGTAAAAATTTTGCGTGCGTGGTTATATTTGAATGCTATCGATATGTATGGGAATGTCCCTTTATCTGTTGATTTTGCGGAAAAAGAATTACCAAATCAAGTAGGAAGACCTGAGTTATTTGATTTTATCGAATCAGAAATTAAGGAGAATGTAGATTTCTTGGAAGAGGTACCATCTGCGAGTAATTATGGTCGGGTAACGCAAGCTATGGCTTATACGATGTTATCTAAATTGTATTTGAACGCGAAAGAATGGAGAGGAGATGTGGCAAGAGGCTTCGGACGCTTGCGATAAGATTATCGGTTTTGGGCAATTGTCATTAGAACCCGATTATTTTTCTAATTTCAAAGTGAATAACGAAGGGTCTAAAGAAAATATATTTGTTATAGTGATTGATAATATTTATACTCCGAATGCGATGATTTTTCATCAGATGTGTTTACAAACATTGAGTCAGCAGACTTATGGTATCGTAGATGATTGTTGGGATGGATTTTGTGCGATGGAAGAGCATTATGCGTTATATGAAGATCAGGATGTCAGGAAAAAATCTTGGCTGGAAGGTCCTCAATTCGATTCTTCAGGAAATCCGTTGATGTTATCGCCAAATCGTCAATTGACATATCGACCTCAGGTGAAAGCTTTATATAATGAATATGATCCGGCATTGTTGGATGAAGGGGTCCGTTTTGTGAAGTATGAGTATGAATCTGGCTTGATGAACGGAATGAATAATGACTATGCGATTTTATCGTTATGCGGATGTACTATTGATGAAAGGGGAGGCTTTGTTCCGTTTAGGAAGGACTTTCGAGGCTTTACCCTATTTTAATGAGGTAAGATTGAGAGCCGGCGTTTCATTATATCAAAAAAAAGATTTAACTTTGGAAAAAATATTGGATGAACGGAGTAGGGAATTGGCGTGGGAAGGTCTTCGCCGTCAAGATTTGATTCGTTTTGGTAAATGGAACGACGCTTGGTTTGAGAAAGAGGCGAAAGACGATTTCACTAAATTATTCCCCATTCCCTATTGGGCGATAGATACGAACTCGAAGTTGAAACAGAATCCTGGATATTAATCGGAAAAGATATGGATGATAGGAATTTAGAAAGGAGACGTATATTGGTGATTGGAAGTAGCAATACGGATATGGTGATAAAGACAGGCCATCTCCCCCGACCGGGGGAGACGGTACTGGGAGGAAAATTCCTTATGAATCCCGGAGGCAAGGGGGCGAATCAGGCGGTGACTATAGCCCGATTGGATGGTCGGGTTACTTTTGTTTGCAAGACCGGTAACGATATATTTGGCCATCAAGCGAGGTTATTGTTTGAAGAGGAAGGTATTGATGCTTCCTATGTGTTTTCGGACGCGGAAAACCCTTCGGGCGTGGCTTTGATTATGGTGGACGCTCAGGGAGAGAATTGTATAGCCGTGGCTTCCGGAGCGAACGCTAACCTCTTGTCTTCGGATTTGATTAAGGCGGAAGAGGCGATAGAGCGGGCGGATTTGTTGTTGACGCAATTGGAGATTCCTATGGAGACCGTTGAGTTCGCGGTGGAGACCGCATGGAAGAAAAAGAAACGAGTAATCTTGAATCCAGCTCCGGCACGGCCTTTATCTTTTTCGATGATGCGGTGTCTTTATATGATTACACCTAACGAGACGGAGGCAGAGATGTTATCAGGCGTGAAGATAACGGATGAGGAGTCCGCTTATCAGGCCGCGAAGGCTATCCATGCGTTGGGTGTGGAGAATGTGGTCATAACTCTCGGTGCGAAGGGGGCTTTGGGATATAATGATTCGTTTGCCGAGCTCATTCCGGCAACTCAAGTGGAGGCCGTGGATACCACTGCGGCGGGCGATGTGTTTAACGGCGCGTTGGTGGTAGCTCTCTCGGAAGGTAAAGGGTTCGGTGAGGCGATCCGGTTCGCATGTGAGGTATCTGCCATTTCCGTGACCCGTATAGGTGCGCAGTCTTCCATTCCTTACCGGAAAGAGATGGCTATCCTTAAATCAAGGGATAAGAATCATTTGTAATTCAAAAATCATAAATCAAGTTCAAGATGAAAAACACGTTAACTACATTTGGGACGGTTGCCTTTTTGCTCGTGGGCGTCGTTTCTTGTTCTCAATCTCCTTCGGGAGGAACATGGGCGGAGATCCCAGCGGAGTTCACTATCCGCAAGGAGAGGCTGATGGACAAGATCAAAGGTGGATGGGCGGGGCAGACCATCGGATGCTCTTACGGAGGTCCCACGGAATTTAAGTATAACGGTACGATGATACAGGACTACGTACCAATCAAGTGGCCGGACGGTTATATCAAGTGGTGGTACGAGAACGTGCCTGGCTTGTATGACGACGTATATATGGATTTGACGTTCGTCGACGTATTCGACCGTTTGGGGTTGGACGCTCCTGTCGATTCGTTCGCCATGGCGTTCGCTACGGCAGGTTATACTTTGTGGCACGCTAACCAAGCGGCACGATACAATATATTGCAAGGGATTATGCCTCCCGCCTCTGGCCATTGGCTGAATAATCCGCATGCGGATGATTTGGACTACCAAATAGAGGCTGATTACGCGGGATTGATGTCGCCGGGTATGCCTAATACGGCTTCGGAAATCTCCGATAAGATCGGGCATATCATGAACTATGGCGATGGCTGGTATGGCGGCGTGTATGTGGGGGCGATGTATGCGTTGTCTTTCTTGTCGGATGATATAGAGTTTATCGTGACCGAGGCGTTGAAGACTATCCCGGAACAGAGTCGCTATTATCAATGCATGAGCGACGTGATTCGTTGGCATGAGGAGTTCCCGGACGATTGGAAACGCGCTTGGTTCGAATGCGAGAAAAAATGGAGCTCGGACATTGGTTGTCCGGATGGCGTGTTCGTCCCGTTTAATATCGATGCGGTTATCAACAGCGCTTATATATTGATAGGATTGCTGTATGGGGAAGGCGATTTTTATAAGACGTTGGATATTTCCACCCGTTGTGGACAGGATTCGGATTGTAATCCTGCGTCGGCGGGAGGTATATTGGGTACGATACTGGGTTATAGTAACATACCGGAGTATTGGCTAAAGAACTTACGAGAAGTGGAAGACCTGAACTTGGCTTATACGGAAATCTCATTGAACAAGGCTTATCGGATGAGTTTTGAGCAGGCGTTAGTGTTGGTTGAACGTAATGGCGGGTCCATCTCCGGTAATGAGGTGACAATTAAATGCCAGCGTCCGGTGGCGGTGCGTTACGAGAAATCGTTCGAAGGTATGTATCCGATAGAGCGTGTGGCGATTACGGGAAATAAATATCTGCCGGAGCTGGAGTCTCTTACTTTTGAAGGAACGGGAGCCGTGTTCAAGGGTTATGTGTATGGAAAGGATGAGACTTATGTGGCTAAAGTCGAGATGTATTTGGATGGTGAGCTGGTGGAAACGGCCGCTCTTCCGGCTTCTTATACGACACGTCGCCATGAGTTGTTTTGGAAGTATCAACTGCCAAAAGGTAAACATACCGTTTCGTTCAAATGGTTGAATCCGGAGAAAGAGACTTCTGTCCGGTTTGACGAGATGGTTGTCTACTCGGATGCTCCCCAAAAGATTTTGCATCAATAAATAAGTGAGGTTATGGGAAAAAAGGTCTTGTTTTTGGTGGGAGTGTATTTCTTGTTGATTTCATGTGCGGGTGACGGGAGGAAGAATGATTCTCAAATGGAAAAGTTTCAACCGGTCAATATTATCCTTGATACGGATTTAGGACCGGATTATGACGACGTGGGAGCGATGGCGCTTATGCACGCTTTGGCGGATAGTGGTCGGGTGAATATCTTGGCGACTCTCTCTTCGAATAAAGACGAGCGGGTGGTGCCTTGTATCGAAGTACTGAACGTCTATTTCAACCGTCCGGATTTGCCGTTGGGCGCTCCTAAGGGTGATGGTGGAGTCTCTTTAACCACGTGGCATAAGACGAAATGGACGGAGGTTCTTCCTGTCCGTTATCCGCATAGGATGAATAAGACATCCGACGCTCCGGATGCCGTGAAGGTGTATCGCAGGCTGTTGAGCGAACAACCGGATTCCAGCGTGGTTATTTGTACGATTGGCTTTTTTACCAATCTGCGGGGATTGTTGTTGTCGGGAGCGGATGAGTACAGCCCTCTGTCCGGCAGGGATTTGGTAGCCAAGAAGGTCAAGCGTGTAGTCGCCATGGCGGGCTTGTTTCCTGAAGGTAGAGAGTTTAACGTATATAGTGATGTCCCTTCATCCAAGGTCGTGGCGGAAGAATGGCCAACGGAGATTATTTATAGCGGTTTCGAGATAGGAAATGAGATTTTGACAGGGAAGAAGTTAGTTCAGATGAACGTGGCGAACAGTCCTGTGAAAGATACGTATGCGCTTTGTTTCGCCGAAGGAGATCCGCGAGGACGCATGAGTTGGGATATTACGGCGGTATTGGTCGCTATCGAGGGATATGAGCCTTATTTTAATGTGGAGCGCGGGACGTTCCGTATCGCGGATGACGATGGGACGAATGTTTGGACGGCGACCCCAAAAGGGCGGGACCTTCGTTTGATTAAAAAGATGTCTTTTGAGGAATTGGCCTCTTTGTTGGAGAATTATATGATGCATCAACCTGTAATAAAAAAGAAATAGCTATGTATATCGTGCAGGATTATTCCTTGGCTGTTGTGTTCTGTGTTGTCACGATGCTTTGTTGGGGCTCGTGGGGAAACACGCAGAAGTTGGCTTCCAAGACTTGGAGATATGAGTTCTTCTATTGGGATTACGTGATAGGTGTACTGCTCTTTTCCGTGGTCTCCGGTTTAACCTTGGGTAGCGTAGGGGAGGAGGGACGGAGCTTCTTTCCCGACCTGGCGCAGGCGGACCTCTCTAATTTGGGTAGCGCTTTCTTGGGTGGAATCATATTCAACGCCGCCAACATCTTATTGTCCGCGGCTATCGCCATTTGTGGTTTGTCGGTGGCGTTTCCGGTAGGGGTGGGCTTGGCGTTGGTTCTGGGTGTGCTTATCAACTATTTTGGAGCGGCGAAAGGAGATTCTACGTTTATTTTCGTGGGAGTTCTTTTTATAACGATCGCTATTCTGCTAAACGGTTTGGCTTACAAGAAAGCGCGGGTCGGTGTGAGGAGAGTCTCCGGAAAAGGACTTTTGATCGCTATCATGGCAGGCGTGATTATGGCTTTCTTTTACCGTTTTGTGGCGGCATCTATGGATTTGGACAACTTCGCGGATCCGGAAGCCGGGAAGTTGACCCCTTATACCGCTGTTTTCGTTTTTTCCGTGGGTGTATTTGTCAGCAATTTCCTTTTTAATACGTTGGCTATGCGATTCCCATTGGAAGGCTCTCCTGTCTCCATCTCCGGTTATTTCAAGGGAGATTTAAGAACTCACGTAGTAGGTGCGTTGGGAGGTGTGATCTGGTGCGTCGGGCAGTCGTTCAGCATGATCGCCTCAGAGAAAGCGGGTGCCGCTATCTCTTACGGTTTGGGACAAGGGGCGACGTTAGTTTCCGCTTTATGGGGAATTCTTGTCTGGAAGGAGTTCAAGGGAGCTCCGGCCATTTCCAACATGTTGAATATCGGTATGTTCGTGCTGTTCGTGGCCGGATTGGGATTCCTGATTTATGCGGGCGCTTGAGAATCCTATTCGATGTTAACGCGGAACGCGCTACTTCCGGTTAACATCGAATATACGATAGATGATACATTCGCTATCGCTTTGGCGGCTTGTGACTCATTCCCTTTAAAATCTTTGACAAATACCGCTAACGTGTAACGCGTGCCGTCAGGCAGGCTGATGTAAGCCACGTCATTATGCGCCGCGAGTATTCCTTTCTCATTGGTATAACCAGAGCCTGTCTTGTGGGCGACGCTTATGCCTTTCACCTTGAGCAAGGGGGCCGATATCCGGTCTTTCCCGGTGGTACATTCACCCAAAGTGTTCATTATGAAATCTTGGTTCTCGCGACTTATCAGGCTATCGGTAAACAGCCGTTCCATAAGCGTCGCCGCCCCGAGTGGCGAAGTATAATTGGAATAGGCTTTAGCGTGGTCTGCCTGCATCTCCGCCTCCGTATAAGCTATTTGGAAACTTGGGCGTGGGATGAGTGTCGCGATGAAGCTGTCGGTCTCCGCTACGTTGACCAACCGCTCAAACATCAGATTGCTCGCGTTGTTGTCGCTTTGGATAAGCGTATACCGCGACAAATCCCTGACAGATAATGTTATCACCGATTCCGGATGTTCCTTTAACATAGGGCTCCACGTCGACGGGTTGAGTTCGTCTCTCCTTATCGTCATCATGGTATCTAAAGAAAGTCCCTTGCGCTCAAAATCGTTACAGATGGCCAACGCTTGATGGACTTTAAACACGCTCATCATCGGATAAACGCTTCGATTGTTGACCGTGACAGTATCGGCGCTGTTTATGATTACGGCTACCCCGATTTCTCCGGGATAAGCCGAGATTGTCCGGGATATCGTATCGGCAAGCGTATCGGTATGAGGTACGACGCTACCGTTATCTTTTGTCGTTTGGGCGATTGATGCCATGAACGCCGAAACTATGATACATATCAATGAAACGCTTAAAATAAACGCATGCCTCTTTTCTGATTTTGCCATTTAATTGTCGCTTAATGTTCGCGCGGGCAAAGTTACGCCATTTATCGTGCTTGGCTCGCACGTTTCTACACGTGTTTTTTTTGAAAAGGTGCGGGAAAAAACTTTAAACCTCGTAGGAAAAAGTTCGTCGCATAACGGAGAAATCTCTATCTTTAGCCTAAAGATACATATCTGCAGCCTAAAGATGCGTATCTTTAACCTAAAGATATATATCTTCAGCCTAAAGATAGACTTTTCTCCGTGGAGTTCCCGATTTTTCCCGCCGGCTTTCCAAGTTTTTCTCCAAGCTTTCGGACTTTTTGCTTATAGCCGTTCGTCCGTCCGCTTCCGACTTGTTATCAAAGAGGAATAGATGGGGATATTACATGCTCGAACGGAGGGTCAAACGTGGGGATCGGACGTGGAGCGGACCATCTCGACCATCTCCGCCACGCTCGTGGCGTTTCTTGTCTCGCCTGAAGGAAATCGCACGATTAAATGGTTGGAGGCGACACAACGGACGTTCGTGCGCGCCTTTCCAAAAGGAGAGGGTTTAAAGCCATTACGGAGCAATGCGTTTCCTACCCAACGAACGGTTAAGGTGTCTCCTTCCACACCGACGGGAAGGGTAGGAGCCAAGGTGCTCAACTTGCCGGTAGCTACGTCGAAAACGATATCCCCCTTGTTGAAGAATGCCTCGAACGCTCCTTCCAAGATTAAATCCTCCGGAGTGCCACACGCGACCGGACGTTCCTTGGCCTGTAGCCATAAGCGGTCGCCCAATTGTATCGCCAGATCCAAGTCGTGCGTAGACAGCAGGATTGCCTTTTGTTGCTCCAAGGCCAGCTTGCGCAGGAGTGTCATCGTCTCGATTCGGCTGGTCACGTCAAGGAAAGCGGTAGGCTCGTCCAGCAAGATGATAGGGCAACGCTGGGCTAACGCTTTCGCTATCATCGCCTTTTGCCGTTCTCCGTCGCTCAGTTCCGACACGTAATTCCGCGCCTTATGGGTTATGCCGACCGCCGCCATCGATTCCTCGACAATCCGATGGTCCTCTTCTCTCAAACGTCCGAAGAAGCCGGTATAAGGCTGCCTGCCCAACGCTACCATCTCACGGACCGTTATTCCGCCGGCGTTGGTCTTCTCGGTGAGGACAACCCCGACCAGACGAGAGAAATCCCTTTGGGAATAGGCGGACAAAGGCTTTCCCATCAGTTCCACATACCCTTTCAAAGGAGGCAGGAAGCCACATAAGGTTTTTAACAAGGTGGATTTCCCCGCCCCGTTCAATCCGAGGAGGCAAGTTACTTCACCTGCGTACAGGCTCAAGTTCAACGAGTCATGCACTAATTTATGATTTTTCCCTTTCAGCGTGTACCCGATGCTCAGGTCGATGGTCTTTATCGCGGGAGTCCGTTCCATATCAATTGAAATATTGGATGTTCTTACGATTCACGATCACATAAATAATCACGGGAGCACCAAGCATCGGTGTCACGGCGTTGAGCGGCAATATCATATCACTGCCCGGAACCACCATTAGCAAGTTGCATAACAAGGCTACGCACGCTCCCGTCAGCATGGTAACGGGCACCAAAGCCGTGTGATTGGAAGAACCCAGCGTCAAACGAGCGATATGCGGAACGGCCAAGCCAATGAAAGAGATGGGCCCGCAAAACGCGGTAGTGGTGGCGGTCAGTAATCCTGTGCATAGGAGAATGAGCGTTCTTGCCCGCTTGATTCGTACACCTAAGTTCGCGGCGTACATTTCTCCTAAAAGAAGCGCGTTCAAGGGTTTAATCAGCAAGATGGCTAATGACAAGCCAAACAGGGTACAAGCGCAAAAGAGAGGCAGCCGCTCCATCGAGACACCGGAGAAATCGCCCAGTCCCCACATCACGAAGGCATGGACCCTGTCGGCCGACGCGTAATAATTCAAGACAGAGATGACAGAAGAGGCCAGATAACCAATCATAATCCCGATAATCAAGAGCATGACATTATTTCTGACCTTGGCCGAGAAATAGATAATCAACCCCAATATCGCGCAAGCTCCCGCAAAAGCGGCGAGGATGACCGCCATATAGCCTCCGATTGGCCAATTGGCGAGTTGCCCCAAACTTCCACCGAAATAGAGCATGACGGCGGCCACGCCCAAGTTGGCTCCATCGCTTATTCCCAATATGGATGGACCCGCTAAAGGATTACGAAACAGGGTTTGCAATAACAAACCGCTCGTGGCCAACGAAGCGCCGGCACATACGGCGGTGACCGCTTGAGGCAACCGAGAACGTAGCACGATGTTTTGCCACGCCACCTTGTCGACCTCTTTCCCCAGCAGGATGTCTATTACCCGCTCCATAGGAATCGACACGGCCCCGTACGCCAATCCTCCCAAGAAAAGCGATACGAGAAGCACGCACAAAAACAGGTAAAAACAGGATACCCGTCTATTCATTTTAAATCTCAAACCCTTCTTTTTCCTTGATTAAACCTTTCCGATAAGCGTACAGCAGTTTTTCCAAATCTTTAATTTGGTTTCGTAGCTCAACTCCCTTATCCGTATCTTTTACCATCTGGCGATGTGCGCTTAACTCTACCACGATTGTTGTCGATTTGATGTCTAACCCTTCCGCTATCGCTTTTGCTCGCGATTCGAACGGCTCATGCTGGACGAGTTGGAATCCTCTGGAATGATAGACCAACGTATAGCCCGCGATACCTGTCTCCACATGATATGGGCGGGAAAAACCACCATCGATAACCAACATTTTCCCGTTCGCCTTGATAGGATTTTCCCCTTGATTCGAACGAACCGGCACATGCCCGTTGATGATATGCCTATGCGGGCCCGTCACCCCGAACTCATCCAATATCTTGTCACAAATCTCTTCTTGTTCACGTAAGGTGTAGTAAGCTCCTTTCTCCTCTTTATGGGTCTCGACCTCCTCTATGAAAGTCCGTTCGAATGTAGCCATCTTGCTCTTATCGAACAATGGCGAGTCTTTCCCACACCAAAGATACCAAATATAGTCATTGGCGAACTCTACTTCCTCCTGTTCCCCGGTCTTGAAATAGGCTGTCCGGACCAGTTGGTCCACCCGGTCCAGCAGGTCTCGTCCTTTAAAATCCTCCCCTAATATCCGAACCGTTTTGAAAGAGCCATCCGGATTCATTGGCACGGAGGCATGGAACAACAAATTCGAGTTACACACCTGATACATGCTGCCATGACGAAAGAAGCAACGCATGTGCTTTCGCATTTTCTCGCTACTCTCGAAAGAACGAGATATCTTATGAATCAGGTCTTCCTCCTCGATGGAAAGGCGATAAGGGTCTTTCGGGTCCAATGTCGGCCAATTCGTGTCTTTCAACCGATATTCTTTCCCATCGATACGGACCACTCCTTTCTTTTGGTCGATGCGGTGTAACAACATCCGGTCATCCATATCGAACTCGGGCCGGCGGCGTATAATCTCTCCCTCCAACTTGAACTGGATGACCGTTATCGCCTTATGCATTTGGGCGATTAAACGAATTGTCTTTTCGTCCATTACATTATCGGCGAACTTTGTCTTCGGGACGAACAAAGCGCAAGGGTCGTCTCCGTACATTTCCATGGCGAAGGTCGCGAGCGGCAAGAGGTTGATACCATAGCCATCCTCTAATGTCGCCATGTTTCCGAAACGAAGGCACATTCGAATCACGTTGGCTATGCTTACAAGGTTTCCGGAGGCCGCTCCCATCCACAAGACATCGTGATTGCCCCATTGGATGTCGAAATTATGGTAATCGCATAAGATGTCCATAATCAAGTGGGCACCCGGTCCACGGTCATAAATATCACCGATGATATGCAGGAGGTCAATTGTCAACCGCTGAATCAAGTTGCACATGGCGATGATAAAATCGTCCGCCCGTCCCGTGGAGATAATCGTACGGATAATCCGGTCGACATAAGCCGATTTGTTCGGTTCCACCGACGACTCATGCAACAATTCTTGGATGATATAAGAGAATTCCCTCGGTAAGGCTTTCCTTACCTTGGAACGAGTATATTTGGAAGAGACATTCCGGCACACACGCACCAATTGATTCAAGGTCACCTGATACCAGTCTTCCAAATCCGGCTCTTGACTCTTTATCAGTTCCAATTTTTCCTCCGGATAATAAATCAAGGTACAAAGCTCTTTCTTCTCGGATTCCCGAAGCGTATTGCCGAAAATCTCGTTTACCTTTCGTTTCACGGCTCCGGAAGCGTTCCTCAGCACATGGTCGAACGCTTGGTCTTCCCCGTGCAGGTCGCTCAAGAAGTGCTCGGTGCCTTTCGGAAGGTTCAGTATCGCCTCCAAGTTGATAATCTCCGTGCTTGCGTCCGCGATAGTCGGAAAGCTTCTCGCCAGCAATCGCAAATATCGCAAATCATTCAGCACGGACTCGGTCGTCATATCCTTTGTCATTCTCATTCTTTATTTTATACGCGAATGTAAGAAAAACCTCCACATGCTTCACCTATGAAAGGTTTGTTTCTTAATTTCGCGGACTCAATATATCAAAACATGGAACAGGCAATAGAGGAACTGGCCCGGAAAAATCAACGGGAAGCGTGGAAAATCATCCAAGATACCGATATCGTAAATCTTTGGCGCTCTATCGGAGCGGAGGTGAATTTGGTAGGTTCGCTTCGCATGGGATTGCTCATGAAGCATCGAGACATCGATTTTCATCTTTACACTTCCCAAATCAATCTTTCCGACGATTTCCGGGTTATGGCTCGTTTAGCGGAGAATCCCTCGGTGAAGCGCATTGAGTACGGCAACTCTCTCGATATGGAAGAACGGTGCGTGGAGTGGCACGCGTGGATACAAGAGGAAGGGCAAGAGCCTTGGCAAATCGATATGATTCATATCGTGAAAGGCTCCCGCTACGACGGTTATTTCGAGCGGATGGCCGAACGGATTTCCGCCACGTTGACCGAAGAAACCCGGCGAGCCATCCTCCGTTTGAAGTATGAGACTCCGGACATTGAGAAAATCATGGGCATCGAATACTATCGAGCGGTTCTCGAAGGCCATGTGCATACTTACGCCGAGTTGGAACGTTGGAGAGAGAACCACCCGGTAGCCGGTGTCGTCGAGTGGTTTCCCTAATAAATAAAAGGAAGAATTATTCTACCTTATCCAAGGTGAACGTGAAAATCAGGGTAGACCCTCCCGGAATACCCATGTAATCTCCGTACCCATAACCTAACGAGGCCGGAATAATCGCCTCGACCGTCTCATCCAAACGCACGTTGAGCAGGACTCCGCTCAGTCCGGGAATGATACCGTTCATATAGAAATCGGAATTAGCCAGTTTCTTTTGGAATACCTGTCCATCGATAAACTTGCCCTCAAGGTCGAGCAGATAGACCCTGGAAGTCTCCGTAGGGTGCGTCACCCAATCGTTCTCTTTCTTCACGATACGGTATAACGCGGTATCGCCCGCGATGACCACTTGTTGGTACATCAACTCGCCATTCTCATCTTTCATCACTTTCCTCTCGCGGATATAATCCCTGTTCTCCTCGATATAGGCGATTTGTTCTTCCGTGAACTGAAACTCATCGCCATCTCCGCAAGAGGCGAACCCTAACACGCAAGCCGTCAGGAGTGACCATGCTTGTATCGAAAACCTATTCATCTTTTGCGTTTAATAACCTTTAAAAAACAAAGGCGCGAATATACGAACAATTCCGGCATGAAAAAAGAGTCCGCGAGCGGCCTTTCCCTCACCCGCTCGCGGACTCCCGTCAATCAACCACTGATTGATTTATTTTCCCTATCGTTATTTGATGCCCAGCTTCGCCTTGATAGCGGCGGGAATGGCATCTTTATGGACCACGATGTTCATCGTCTTGTAAGCCACGAAATTCTCAGAAGCGTACCAAGTCCCTTTATATTTGTTGTCCGTTCCCCAAGAGTTCTTCACCATATAGAACTTCTTCCCGGTCTGGTCTTTCGCGATGCCGTAGATTTGCATGCCATGGTCGTCGGTGGTCTGATAGTTGTCATAACCCTCCTGACGCATCTCTTGCGTGATTTCCAACTCTTCGCAGGGGCTCTCGATCATCTTCTTGATTTCCTCGTTCTTCTCTTTTTGGCTCAAGCCCAGCCAATGGTCTTGGTCCGAGCCGCTCCGTTCCATCGACTCCACGTCGGGGACGACCGCGATGCCGTTACGTGAAAAGCCCGTCTCGCTCACGTCGGAACCCCAAGCTATCGTATATCCCGTATTGATGGCGTTGTCGAACACCTGCATGAACTCGTCCAACGGTAGGTTATAGGAGTCTGACCAACGCCAGTTGTCCTGTACCTCGATCGGGAAAGCGGTATAAAACGGTTGATGCGTGAAAGAGGTCAGGGAAACGTAATCGTCCGGATTCAAGCCCAGCTCGTTGGCGAAACTCTTCGGCGTGTACTCTTTCCCCTTGTAGGTGAATTTCTCGGGAAGATCACCCAGGTAAGCGTCGATAATCCCGTCGAAACCCTTTTTCCAAGCGGTGGTCAACTTCCGGTTCGGGTTCTTTATAATCGCCTTCACGTAAGCGAGGGCGGCCGCCTCCATCTCGCCATGCGTGTGCATCTCCTCGCCATACTCCAAGCCCTTCATCACCTCCTCCGGCACGATACCGTAATGTTTCCAAGCGTACAGCACGTCATAGAAGGAGCCGCCTTGGGCGAAATTCAGATAACCGTGCAAACGGACGAACTTGTCCGCCTTGTCCTTATAGGAATGGTTCACGATGAACATCTCGGACAGGTCGTATTCGCCCTTGCCCATGCGGAGCAACTCAGACTCCAGGAACCCCAGAGTGGAGAAACACCAGCATGTCCCCGTACGGTTCTGGTTCTTCACCGATGAGATTTTCAACTCCTTGACCGGCGTGAACACGTAGCCGTCTCTTTTCTCTTGGGCGTTCACCGTCGCCGAGAACGCGCACGCGAACAATAAACTCGCCGCGATTAAACTCTTTTTCATTGTAATACTATCGTTTTTATTTAACATATTGTCTTTGATTCCCACAAATGTAGTGGTTTTATTTCAATTTACGCAAGCCTATCGAGGAAAGGGTACACGTTATTGGGCATATCCACGGGCGAGACAAGCGCGAGCCGGAGATTTTCTTCGCCACTCCCATGGAAAAAGTCATTACACCCAAGGAAAAAGTCGTTTCCCCTAAGCGAAAAGTCTATCTTTAGCCTAAAGATACATATCTGCAGCCTAAAGATACATATCTTTAACCTAAAGATAGATATCTTCAGCCTAAAGATAGACTTTTTCCTTGCGACTTTCCTGTTTTTTCCCGCCGTTTCTGAAGTTTTTCTCCCTACCTCGTGAACTTTTTGGGCGGACTACCGGAAAGATGAATATAAATCGAAGGTTTTTACGTACATTTGCCCCAAATTATTCCGACTGAAAGATGAACAAGTTTTGTATATATGCGTTGGCGTTCACGTTGAGCCTATCGAGCGTGGATGCCTACTCGCGAGGGGACGACAAGCGAGTCTTCACCGCCAGCGAGCGGAAAGACGATACATTCTTCCATACCATCGAACGCGGGCAAACCGTCTACGCCATAGCTACCATGTACGGCGTGAGCGTGGATGATATCTACCGGTTGAATCCGGGAAGCGAGAATGGCATCAAGGCCGGCGCGACCCTGAGGATTCCCCAAAAGAACGCCGGCGGAACGGCCTCGGACGGATATATTTATCATACGATACGGCCGAAAGAGACGCTCTACTCGCTTTCCGTCCGGTACGCTATTCCCGCTATGAGAATAGTGGAGGCGAATCCCGGCCTGTCCACCTCCACCTTCACGGCGGGAAAGACTATCCGCATACCGATGACACCCGCGGAGGACGAGGGGAAGGAGGCCGGCGAACGTCCCGGACAGCAGGAGGAGATAGAATATACGGTGCAAAAAAGGGAGACGATGTACCGGATATGCAGGAAGTTCGACATCACCAGCTCGGAGCTTCTCAAGTGGAATCCTGAGTTGAGGAATGGCGTCAAGGCCGGTATGGTAATCAAGATACCGGTCGCTACGACGGAGGAGACCATTATCCAAGAGAACAAGAATCCGGATGAGCGGGAGGTGAACGCTCTTCTCTCCGCCCCGAGGGACATCGAGCGCGTGGAGCGTATCCGGGTGGCCTTGCTTTTGCCGTTCATGGCCGGCGACACGACCCGCGCCTCGGCCACCGCTCGCTTCGTGGAGTACTACGAGGGGTTTCTGCTCGCCGTGGACAGCCTGAAAGAGATGGGGACATCCATCGAATTGTCCGTTTACGACACCGGCGAGGGAACAAGGCAGGTCCGGCAAATCCTTGAGGAGGAGGCCTTGGCGGACGCGAACTTGATTATCGGCGCCGTGCAGAACGACCAGATAGGCCTAATCGCCAAGTTCGCCCAAGAAAAAGACATCAAATACGTGATACCTTTCACGTCGAGAAACGACGATGTCTTGTCCAACGCGAATGTCTACCAAGTGAACACGCCCCATTCCTACCTCTATTCGAAGGCCGCCCAAGCGGGATGCGACCTGTTTCGCGACCAGAACATCATCCTTGTAGACATCAAGGACGCCGAGGTGAAGACGGATTTCGTGAAGGCCTTCAAGACGGAGATGAGCCAGCGGGGCATCCCTTTCAAGGAATTGAGCTATAACGGGGAGACATTCGCCGAGGAGGTGGAGGCTCTCATGACGCATGACAAACGCAACGTCATCCTGCCGACATCCGCCTCGCTCGACGCGGTGAACAAGATCAAGGCTCCGCTCCGGATGTTGTCCGAGTTGAAAGAGGAAGAAAAGGAGCCGTATTTGGTGACGCTTTTTGGCTATCCGGAATGGCAAACCTATACGAGGAGTAGCCTTGAGGACTTTTATGCGCTCGACACTTATATCTATAGTAATTTCTATGCCGACAATCTCTCGCCTGAGGTACACGCCTTCTACCGCGAGTATAAAGACTGGTTTAGTAAAAGCTTGATCAACACTTTCCCTAAATACGGGATTCTTGGATTCGACACGGGTATGTTTTTCCTTGGGGCGATTCGGACGTATGGCTCCAACTTTGAGGACAATCTCGACAAGATACGTTACAAGAGCATCCAGACCGGGTTCGATTTCCATCGGGTGAACAACTGGGGAGGCTTCATCAACACGAACCTGTTCATCGTGCATTACAAGAACGATTTCACGGTGGTCCGCGACGAGATCAGATGACATAAAAGAGGCGATGATGAGAAAGATAATAGCGATAACACTCCTTGGAGCCGCGAGCGTGGGAATGACGTTCGCCCAAAAAAGCGCTTTCCGGCAGGAATTGGCGATAGGGCCTTCGTTCGGGATGAATTTCTCCAGCGTCAGTTTCTCTCCTCGTGTCCCCACTAAGTTGAAAGCCGGCTTCAATGGAGGTGTGACCATACGATGGAACACGGAGCCGAACCTCGGCTTGCAAGCCGAGGTTAACTTTACCCAGCATGGCTGGCAGGAGAAATTCGAGGAAAGCCCCCAATACGAATATAGCCGCACGATAAATTACGTGGAACTCCCATTCATGACGCACGTTCATTTCGGTAGCGAACGGGTACGTGTGTTCGTCAATTTAGGACCAAAAATAGGTTATGCCCTTAGCGAGAGCACGAAATCCAATCTCAACGGGACCAACCCCAATCCCACACGGCCCGACGAGCAACATGAGCTGGCCATACAGAAGCGGTTCGATTGGGGATTGTGCGGCGGCCCCGGTATTGAGATTCGCACGGGAATCGGTTCTTTCCTTCTGGAGGGGCGTTATTATTACGCCTTGGGTGATATTTTCAACAGCCGTAAGGCCGATCCGTTTCCCAAATCCTCCAGCCAGGTAATCTCCGCCAAGCTGACCTACTTGATTCCCGTTTTTCGGAAATAACGCTCTACTTCACGATGAACCACGGGTTGTGGAGGTCCGCTTTATTGTAACGTAGAGGTGTCTTTTGGTCAAGATGATAGACATCGCAACCTACGGCCCGAGCGATGGCATGGCCCGCGGCGGTGTCCCACTCCATTGTCGGGGCGAATCGGGGATAAATATCGGCCGAACCTTCCGCCACGAGGCAAATCTTCAAGCTACTTCCGCTACTTATCAAGGTAACCGGTTTGCCTTGTTTGCGAAGGTCGTCGATAAAGGCGAGCGTCTCCTCTGTTTGGTGCGAACGCGAGGCTACCACCACCACGCCCTGATGCGCCAGAGACATGGGCAAACGTGTCGCCTTCCGCCACATTTCCTCCATCGAGGGTTGGTTCGTTCCGTCAATACCCGCTAATTTATAGGCACCTACCGACGAAGCCGCGAAATAAAGCTCCCGCCGCACGGGAACATAAATCACGCCTAACACGGGAACTCCCTTTTCCGCCAAAGCGATGTTCACGGTAAACTCCCCGTTTCGTTTGATAAATTCTTTCGTGCCATCCAAAGGATCCACGATCCACAAAGTATTCCAAGCGGAACGCTCCTCGAAAGGAATCTCTTTTCCCTCCTCGCTCAATATCGGATAGGGAGTTACCGATAAGGCCGTCGATATCAAGGCATGCGCAGCCTTATCCGCTTTAGTCAGCGGAGAATTGTCCGCCTTCCGCTCGATACCGAAATCCGAGTTTGGGTCGTTATAGATATCCATAATCACCTTTCCAGCGTCCACGGCCGCACGTATGGCGATATACAAATAGTTAGAATAGTTCATCGTTCTTATTTTTATTCGTTAATAAAGTCGGAAACAAAAAATCCCCCGTTAAAGGACGAGGGAAACCTAATGTTTTCACAACGGAATCATCCTTATTGTGATTTGCTTCAAATTAGTCTGACAAATATGCGGAAAAATTTTGAAATAACAAATATTATCACATAAAAATTGTAGCTTTGAAAAAAATATAATAGGCCATGGGACAAAAACACATCTTAGGGTTAGATTTGGGAACCAACAGTATCGGTTGGGC
>CASEGC010000061.1 GCA_949287365.1 uncultured Parabacteroides sp. | reverse complement strand
CACGATCAAACGGATAAAGATATAATCGGGAATGAAAAAGGTCAATTACTTGAAAGGATTGCGGGTCATACTCGCGATCCTTATTTTCGTACCCATTCTCTTGTTTTTCGTCGATTTCGCCGACGCTTTGCCGGATAAGACGAGCAAGTTGCTTCATGCGCAAATCATGCCGGCCTTATTGGGCGGAATGGTCGGTATATTAGTGTTTCAATTCGTGCTGGCGTTATTGTTCGGACGGATTTATTGCTCGGTAATCTGTCCGGCTGGCGTATTGCAAGACATCATAAACCACTTGTTTTGTATCGGCAAGAAGAAAAAAAACGGCACGAGAAGATTTCATTATCATAAACCGCTCAACGTATTGCGATATTCCATCCTCGGCCTGACTTTCTTGTTGGCGATTTTCGGGGTCGTGGAGCTGTGTACGTTGTTAGACCCTTACAGCAATTTCGGTCGTATAGCGAACAACCTGTTCCGTCCAATCGTAATGTGGGCCAACAATCTGCTGGCTGAGGGCTTGGCGAGATTCGACAATTACACCCTTTATCAGGTCACTATCAGTAACGTGACGGGCTTTGGCATGGCATCCAGCCTCATCGCCTTGCTCCTGTTCATCGTCATGGTCGTTTTCCGGGGAAGACTGTTCTGCAATACGTTTTGCCCGGTCGGGGCCTTACTGAGTCTTATCTCCCGATATTCCCTTTTCCGGATTTCTTTCGACAAGGACAGTTGCACGCGTTGCGGCAGTTGCGAACGGACTTGTAAGGCGGAAGCTATCGACAGCCAGAACTTGAAGGTGGACACCTCCCGCTGCGTGGATTGTTTCAATTGTGTCTCCTCTTGTCCTAAAGGAGGACTGCGATACCGGTTCAATCCTCCCACCCTAAAAGTAAAGGAGAAGAATGAAAGTTCAACGGAAACAAGTTCCGCCATATCCAACAGCCGACGGACATTCCTGACCACGGGTGTAACGGTCGCCGCATCGCTTCCCGCCGTCTCGACCATCGCCCAAGGACTCCATGGGAACGGCAAACAAAAACGTCATCGGGCAAGGAACGGGCAAAAGAAATGGCCTCCTGTCGTTCCTCCGGGAGCGATAAGCATCGAACGTTTCAAGGATATTTGTACAGGATGCCAAATATGTGTTACCCAATGCCCAAGTCACGTCCTTCGCCCCACCGGAGTGGAATATGGATTTGACTATATGTTGAAGCCTCGTGTGGCTTATATCGACAGTTATTGCAATTACGAGTGTACGGTCTGCTCCGAAGTTTGCCCCACACACGCCATCAAGCCGTTGACGAAAGAGGAGAAAATGACTACCCAAGTGGGCATCGCCACCTTCTTCATCAACCGCTGTATCGTGAAAACCGAGGGAACAGACTGTGGAGCCTGCTCGGAACATTGTCCCACGCAAGCGGTACACATGGTTCCTTACAAAGGTACGTTGACGATTCCACAAGTCAACCCGGATTTGTGCATCGGCTGCGGCGGGTGTGAATCAATCTGCCCCGTACGACCGAACAGGGCGATTATCATCAAGGCGAACGAGGTCCACAAATTCGTGGAAAAGCCCAAGGAAGACGAGGTGAAAAAGGTAGAAATAGATGACTTCGGATTCTAAGAGAAAAATGTTACCTTTGCCGCAAAATTCGAGGCATGACATTTGAGCTACAATATAACGATACGAAATCGAACGCAAGGGCGGGCTTGATTACCACCGATCATGGGGTAATCGAGACGCCCATTTTTATGCCGGTAGGTACCCAAGGAACGGTGAAAGGAGTCCAGGTGCCGGAATTGAAAGAAGATATCCAGGCCCAAATCATCTTGGGTAACACGTACCATCTGTATCTGCGACCCGGTATCCAAATATTGGAGCAAGCCGGCGGATTGCACAAATTCAATTCGTGGGATCGTCCTACTTTGACGGATAGCGGAGGCTTTCAGGTATTTTCCCTATCCGAAAACCGCAAGTTACATGAGCGGGGAGCGGAATTCCGGTCACATATCGATGGCTCGAAGCATCTATTCACACCTGAGAAAGTAATGGATATCGAACGTTCGATCGGAGCGGACATTATCATGGCTTTCGACGAATGTTGCCCTGGTGATGCCGACTACGATTACGCCAAACAATCGCTGGGATTAACCGAGCGATGGCTCGATCGTTGCCTCACACGATTCAACGAGACCGAGCCCAAATATGGATACAGGCAAAGTCTTTTCCCTATCGTGCAAGGCTGCGTCTACACGGACTTACGAAAACGGGCGGCGGAAAACGTGGCAAGCAAGGAAGCGGACGGCAACGCCATCGGAGGATTGGCGGTCGGCGAACCCACCGAGAAAATGTATGAGATGATCGAGGTCGTGAACGAGATACTGCCCAAAGATAAACCCCGTTATTTAATGGGTGTAGGAACACCTATCAATATTTTAGAGGCTATCGAGCGCGGCGTGGATATGTTTGATTGTATCATGCCGACCCGGAACGGACGGAACGGACAATTGTTCACTCGTTTCGGTACGATTAACATGCGTAACAAGAAATGGGAAAATGACTTCTCTCCAATCGATCCTGACGGACATTCATACGTAGATACATTATATAGTAAGGCCTATCTGCATCATCTCATCAAAGTAAAAGAGATGCTGGGCTTGCAAATCGCCTCAATCCACAACCTTGCCTTCTATTTATGGCTGGTAAAAGAAGCGAGAAGGCATATCTTCGCCGGAGATTTCACCACGTGGAAAGAAGAGATGGTCCGTCAGTTGGCGAACCGATTATAAGAGGAGGATTTTTTTTCGATGAAACTCAAGTTAAAAAGAATCGACTGGTACATCATCAAGCAGTTTATCGGGACTTACGTGTTCGCGATAATCTTGATTATATCCATCTCCGTCGTATTCGATATCAACGAGAAAATCGACAAGTTCTTGAACCCAGACGTTCCTTTGAAAGCGATTATCGTTGATTATTACTTGAATTTCATCCCTTACTTCGCCAACCTGTTCAGTCCGTTATTCACGTTCATCGCGGTCATCTTTTTTACCTCCAAATTAGCAGACCGTTCAGAAATCATAGCGATGCTCGCCAGTGGGATGAGTTTCCGCAGGCTGATGGTGCCTTACGCCATATCGGCCGCCATCATCGCTACCGTGACTTTCATATTGAACGCATATATCATCCCTCCGGCCAATAAGACACGCATCGATTTCCAAAATAAATATATCAAGAACAAGAAGGTGGATTATGTGAGGAACGCCCAGTTGGAAATCGAACCCGGTATCATCGCGTATTTTGACAGTTATGACGCACGTTCAAACATGGGTTATCGTTTCTCACTGGAACATTTCGAGGGGAAGAAACTGATATCGCGCCTGACGGCCAAGTCCATAAAATATGACTCACTCTATCAATGGACCGTCATCGACTACATGATCCGCGATTTCGAAGGCATGCGCGAGCACATCACCAACGGCTCGCGTAAAGATACGACCTTGACAATCGTACCGTCGGACTTCCTGATTTCCATAAACGACTGCGAGATGATGACAACCCCTGAGTTAAACACGTATATCGAACGACAAAAGAAAAGAGGCGTGGGCAACATACAGACTTTCCAAATAGAATATCATAAACGTTTCGCCACGATT
>CASEGC010000060.1 GCA_949287365.1 uncultured Parabacteroides sp. | reverse complement strand
TTGCTTGCTTGCTTGCTTGCTAAGAAATTATCGCCTTTTACCAAAGGATTACAGGTAAAAGATGTTAACATGATATGTATATCGGTAGTATTCAACCTTGTATCTCTCTTTTGATTCGCCGTCAAAGATAAGGAAATAATTTCAAATATTCACGATAGTAGATAAAGTTTATTGACCTCCTCAGTCACTTCGTGACAGCTCCTCCTCTCCTCAGGAGGAGCACCCTAACCCTCTCCCTTCCCCTGAACTGAGGGGAAGGGCCGGGGATAGGGTGTCAATTCTTTACTAACTTCAGCTCATCGAGCAGACGGGGACATTTTCCCCACTTGTCAATCATGAAGAGGACGTAGCGGATGTCCACGGCGATACAACGCTGCAAATCCGGCTCGAAGGCGATATCGCCGCTCATCGCCTCCCAGTTGCCGTCGAATGCGAGACCTATCAGGCGCGCGTTCTTGTCGAAGACCGGGCTACCGGAGTTACCGCCGGTGATGTCGTTGTTCGTAAGGAAACAAAGCTGCAAATCGCCTTTCTCGTTGGCGTAAGGACCGAAGTCGCGGCCGCGCACCACGTCGAGAATCTCCGGCTGCACCCAGAACTCGTCACTCGTGGAGTCCTCTTTCTCCAAGATACCCTTGTCCGTGGAGTAATAATCGTACCACGCCGCGTCGTAAGGACGATAGCCGCCGATGGAGCCGTAACTCAGGCGCATCGTGAAGTTGGCATCGGAAGGCAACAACCTTTCCGGATACATCTCCTTCAGCCCCTCGAAATAGAGCCGTTCCCCCTTCGCGATATCAAACTCGGCGTCTCCCATCATCTGTTGCAACCCGAAGATAGAGAGCAGCACGGAGAGGCTCAATTCCGCCGCGGGGTCCTTCTTTATCCGTTTGCTATACAATTTCGGGTCGCGCAACAGCTTCTCTATCTTCTCGTAGGACAAGAAATCCGTCTTCTTGAAGACGTCCGCCGCATATCTCGCGTAATTCCCCTTATATTTCTTGTCTATCTTCTGGTAGATATCCGGCAAATATTCCGGAGCGACACGCTCCTTGACCACGCTCAACATCGCGCCCAAGACCTCTTGGTCCAACGAAGGCTCATAATCCTTGAAGAAAGCCCGCACGTAATCCTTCAGGAACATATCGATTTCCTCCTCTGTCGAGCCATTCACGTCAACCCCCTGTATCGCCCGTGTCAGGCGCAATATCTCCGCGCCATTGGAGAACGCCTCGTTCAGGTAAGTCATCGCCTTCCGATACTCGCTTGTCGAAGTATAACCCTTCTCCAAGAGGCTCAAGACATCGCCATACCTGGCGGTCCGCTCCGAATCCTTCGCCACCCAATCGGCGAAAGCCTTTTCCTCCGCGCGTTTACGCTCTATCACGTTCAGGTTGGCCAGCCCCTTGTTCATACCGATGGCATTCTTCCAATAATTGGAGCTGCCCGCATATTTAGAGGCGTATTTGATACGTGTGGCATCGCTGGCCGACATCGCCCTCTTCCAGATATCCTGCTTGATACCCCGCACCTCGATACGCGGCTTGTTCTCATCCTCTATACGTCGCTCCACGCCCCACGAGCAAAGGTAACGCGAGGTACTGCCCGGAAAACCGATGGTCATGGCGTAGTCCTTATCCGCATAGCCCCGCATGGAGACCTCCGCCACGTATTTAGGCTTATAAGGCTTGTTGGCCGCGTCATACTCGGCCGGCCCGTTCTCGGCGTTGGCGTAAACACGAAAGACAGAGAAGTCGCCCGTGTGACGAGGCCACATCCAGTTGTCCGTATCGCCGCCAAACTTACCGATAGAGCTGGGCGGAGCGAACACCATACGCACGTCGCGGAACACGTCGTAGACCACCAAGTAATATTTATTGTTGTTATAAAACGGGATTACGTCGGCCGCCAGAAACTCATCGCCACCCACGGAGTCGCAAATCACCCTACCGATAGAATCGGCCGCCGCCAGACGGTCGAACTCATTCTCTATATCATTAATCTGGCTGTTGATACGGTCGCTCACGTCCACCGTCTTTTTCAAGTACCGTACCGTCAATCCCGGCACGGGAAGCTCCTCCTCCTTGCTTTGGGAAACGAAACCATCCTTCAGGTAATCGTGCTCCACGCTGCTCAACTGCTGGATAGAGCCATAGCCACAATGATGATTCGTGAAAATCAGCCCCTCCTCGGAGACAGTAATACCCGTGCATCCCCCTCCAAAGATAACCACGGCGTTCGCCACGCAAGGGTCCGTCTCACTATACAACCGCTCGTATGATGGGGTAAAACCCAACTCCGCCATCCTCGCCAGATTCTGCTTATTCAACTCTTTCAGCACCCACATGCCCTCATCGGCGCACAATGGCCCACACATCGCCAATAGCAACGCCGCCCACATCTCTCGCATTAATCTCATTTTACAATCAGTCTATTTTATTATTCTATTAATAATTTGATATTCCTCTCTTCCATCCGGGCCGCCAACCATTCCTTGATTTTCTCCCGCTCCGCCTCTTTCAGCGTGACCTTGCTCTTCAGATAAACCAACATGACCGTATCCGTCCGCGCCGTATCCGTCCGCACGATATAGGTATTCGAGCACGAGGCCTCCTCCACGAAGGGGAAAAGGACTTTCATCTCCGGAATCAACTCAAGCGCGAGACCTTCATCGCTCCGGTATTTATCCACTTGCCGCTTCAAGGAATCGATTTGGATACTTTGCGCCCGAAGCACGCTCTCGCTATCCTCATACAAATCCCGCATCAACAGACTTTTCAACTCATTGATATCGGTCTCCTGCCCGAAACCTTGCTGTACGACCAACCGCACGTTCTCCAAGCCATATTTAGGCATCTTGGAACGGGCGTTGTCAATCATCTCCTCCGGCACGGCATTACCAATCAGAACGACCTTTATCTCCTTCTTCTCGCTGGTATCCGTAATGACCCTGCTCAATATCTGCGTATCCGGAAAATTCAGCTCTTCCGTGACGAACGTCCGCGCCCGACTATTAAAATAGCTGCTCCTTATGAGGTTATAACTCAAGAAGAGACTGGGCACTATCGTAAAAAATACGATAAGCCCCACGTAGCGGGTCACGATTTTCTCCCGCTGCTTGTCCAAGAACACTTTCTTCGGATACTTCAAAAGGCGCACGACCAAAAAGGTCGCCAAGCTGATAAATACCGTATTGATGAAATAGAGATACAACGCGCCGAAGAAGTAATACAAGTTACCGCTCGCCAATCCGAATCCCGCCGTACATAACGGAGGCATCAACGCCGTGGCGATAGCCACTCCGGGAATCACGTTACCCTTGCTTTTGGTCGAGCTGGCCACGATACCCGCCAAACCGCCGAAAAAGGCGATTAGCACGTCATAGACCGTAGGTTGCGTACGGGCGAGCAACTCACTTTGCGCCTCATTAATAGGAGAAATCAAGAAATATAAGGTGGAAGTAATCACGCCAAATACCGTCGCCGTGGCGAAATTATGGAACGAACGTTTAATCAAATCGAAATCAAATATTCCCAATCCCAATCCGAAACCCATGATCGGTCCCATCAAGGGAGAAATCAACATCGCGCCGATAATCACCGCCGTGGAATTCACGTTCAGGCCCAGCGAAGCGACAAATATGGCGAAAATGAGCACCCACAGTTTCGTTCCTTTGAACTCAACCCCCTGCTTAATGGACTCTATCGTCTGCAAATCGTCCTCTTTCTCCTGCCGGACATCAAAATGGCGGATAAAAAAATCCACGATTTGCTTATGTAACGTTCCCTTTTCCATTATGATATTATGATATAAAGTTATTTCATCCGCACGCGAAGATATTCCAATTGTTCGTTTTTCACGTCAAATTCTATCCTTTTATTTTCCTCAAATCTCTCTTGAGGAAAAAAATGACGAACACACCTAACAAAAGGGTACGATAACCCAAACAAAGCCACTCCGACTCGATAAGAACGCACATGCCGGCGACATACAGTACCGAGGCGACCACCGTATAAACCAAAGCGGACCACAAATCGTACGCCACCGGAAACTTTTTCTGACCCACGAAATAGGAAAGGAGCATCATCAACAAATTGCAGAAAAAAGAGGCCCACGCGCAAGCCATATAACCGTACGACGGACCGAAAAGCAGGATAATCGAAACCGTGGCCACGCAACCAATCGCCGAGAAATAGGCTCCCCATTGGGTCTGGTCTATCAATTTATACCACAAGGAAAGATTGAAATAAATCCCGAAGAACAGCTCACCCAACATCACGATGGGCACCACACGCAAACCCGGATAATAAGCGGAACCTACGAAATACTTCAAGATATCGATATAGAACATCACGCCCAAGAAAATGAACAAGGCGAAAATAATGAAATATTTCATCACCTCAGCGTACGCCTGCTTATTGTCGCCGCTCTTGTTGCGGGCGAAGATAAACGGTTCGTAAGCGTAACGGAAAGCTTGGGTGAACATCACCATCACCACGGCTATCTTAAAACAGGCACCATAAATGCCTAATTGCTCGTTGGCGTAGGCCTTATCGTCGAACAGGAAAGGGAACAATATCTTGTCCGCGGTCTGATTAAAGATTCCGGCGATGCCTAAGAGCAGGATTGGGAACGAATAACGCAGAATCTGACGCAAGAGCGCACCATCCGCTTTCGCCCGCAAACCCGGCAAGATATCGGGAATTAACATCAACAAAGTGAACAATGTGGTGAACACGTTCGCCACGAACACGTAACCCACGCCATAATCCGGACGATAAAACCAACCAACGGTCTCCGGAGAAGAGGCGTACAACCTCGGGCAAATCACGAGGAAAAAGATATTCAGGAAAATATTCAACCCAATGTTCGCCAACTTGATGCCGGCGAAACGCCACGCTTTTCCTTTATACCTCAAATAAGCGAAAGGTACGCAACAAAAGGCGTCTACCGCCACGATACCCGCCATCATCCCGACGAACTCCGGATGGTCGGCGTAACCCAACGCCCCGCTGATAGCGGGCAAAAAGAGAAAGACCAACAAACCAAACAAAGTGGAACTTCCCAACAAGCAATACAACACCGAGGCGTACACCCGCATCGGTTCCCGCTCCTCTTTCTTATTGATAAAACGGAAGAAGCCCGTCTCCATTCCATACGTCAGCAGCACCAGCAACAAGGCGGTCCAACCGTAAAGGTTCGTCACGATCCCATACTCGCCCGTACCGGCCAACACACGCGTGTACATCGGCACCAGCATCCAATTCAGGAAACGCCCCACGATGCTGCTCAATCCATAAATAGCGGTCTCTTTCATGAGCCGCCTCATTCCTCCCGCCATAGATTTACCGTCCGCTAATCAAATAAAAAACCTTGCTCTCCCATCCGATTACGTCCTAAATGGGTATAAGCCAACTCGGTCACCTCCCGTCCGCGAGGCGTGCGTTTCAAGAAACCCTCCTTAATCAAGAAAGGCTCGTACACCTCTTCCAGCGTACCGGGGTCCTCGCCTAATGCCGTGGCGATGGTATTCAATCCGACAGGCCCACCCTTGAACTTGTCGATAATCGTAGTCAATAACTTATTGTCTATCTGATCCAAACCGTAACGGTCGATATTCAACGCCTCCAAGGAGAAGCAAGCGATAGGCTTGTCAATCTCTCCGTTCCCTTTCACTTGAGCGAAATCGCGCACCCTACGCAACAACGCGTTGGCGATACGCGGCGTACCGCGGCTCCGCGAGGCGATTTCCCGGGCGGCGTCCGGCTCGCACCGCACGTTCAATATATCCGCGCTACGAAGCACGATTCTCGTGAGCGTCTCCACGTCATAATACTCCAAATGCATATTGATGCCGAAGCGGGCGCGTAGCGGGCTGGTCAGCAATCCGCTACGGGTCGTGGCGCCAATCAAGGTGAATGGCGCGAGGTCGATTTGGATGGAGCGCGCGCTCGGTCCCTTGTCTATCACGATATCGATGCGATAATCCTCCATCGCCGAATAAAGATACTCCTCCACGACGGGGCTGAGCCGATGAATCTCGTCGATGAAAAGCACGTCGTTCTTCTCCAGCGAGGTCAGCACGCCCGCCAAGTCGCCCGGCTTATCCAACACCGGTCCCGAAGTGACCTTGAAACCCACGCCAAGCTCGTTCGCGATGATATTCGACAACGTAGTCTTTCCCAATCCGGGAGGCCCGTGCAGCAACACGTGGTCTAACGCCTCCTTACGCATCCGGGCGGCCATCACGAACACCTTCAGGTTCTCCACCACCTTCGCCTGCCCGCTGAAGTCGCGGAACGAGAGCGGCCTGAGCACGTTCTCATACTCGCGCTCGCTTTCCGGCATCCGGGTTTCCCTTATATCAAAATCGTTTTCTTCCATATTACTCGCGAATGTAACCATTATTCATTTAGACATAGCCTCTTTTGAGCTTTGAAATTTTAAATCTCAAATTTTAAACCTTAAATTTGAGCGAACAAACTTCTAAATCTTTCGAATCATGAAAAAGTACATCGCTGAACTGGTAGGGACAATGGTGTTGGTCCTCATGGGATGTGGTAGCGCCGTATTCGCCGGTAACATCGCCGGCACGGTTAGCACGGGTGTTGGAACGCTGGGAGTCGCCTTGGCTTTCGGATTATCGGTAATCGCCATGGCTTATACCATCGGCGGCATCTCCGGATGCCATATCAATCCGGCGATTACGTTGGGCGTGTTCCTTTCCGGCCGGATGAGCGGGAAAAACGCGGGTATGTACATGCTGTTTCAGGTTATCGGAGCCATCCTCGGCTCGACTATCTTGTACGCATTGGTATCGACAGGCGCGCATGAGGGTCCCACGGCGACCGGCTCGAACAGCTTCGGCGAGGGCATGATGGCGCAGGCTTTCATCGCCGAGATGGTCTTCACGTTCATCTTCGTCCTCGTGGTGTTAGGCGCGACGGATGAGAAGAAAGGCGCAGGCAACCTCGCCGGGTTAGCCATCGGACTGACCCTCGTATTGGTGCACATCGTCTGTATCCCTATCACGGGAACCTCCGTCAATCCGGCGCGTAGTGTCGGACCGGCGTTGTTCGAAGGTGGCGTGGCACTCTCGCAATTGTGGTTGTTCATCGTAGCGCCTTTCGTAGGAGCCGCCCTGAGCGCGTGGGTATGGAAAACCATCGGTAACGACGATTGACGTTTCCATTGAATGATTAGGCACGGATTGCACGGATGCATTTATCGTGCGGTGAGACTTATCTCCCCAAATGATTCCGTGTAATCCGTGCCTCCATTTATAACGACTCGCGGAGGGTAACGACGAAAGGATGGCCGGCGTTATCCTCCACGGTATCCACGATGTTGTCACCCGTCACGCTCTTTATCCAATAATGACTGGTATGGGGAAAATGGGTGACGGCTACCGTGAAATGGATGGGGGCGAAGTCGATATCCTTGTTCCCGTCCTCATATTCCAAGAAGAATGTCCCGTCTTCGGACTCTACCGAATAATCCCAATCCAAGTAAAACGGATAACC
>CASEGC010000059.1 GCA_949287365.1 uncultured Parabacteroides sp. | reverse complement strand
GCCAATAAAGAAAAAGGCCAATACGACCAGCAATACGAGCATACGGGTATGCCGCAGGATAAAATCCTCTTTCAGGATACCTCCTCCCAAAATATAGAGCAACGTAATCTTACGTTCTTTTTTCTTATCGCTATTGTTGCTATTTGTTATATTCTCGTTCATCTTTAATCCCCTATAAATTCAGCGATTCTTAATTTAGCGCTCCTAGAGCGTGGATTCGATTCAATCTCATCCTCGGACGGGACGATAACCTTATTATTGACCAACCGGAACGGACTACGCACATTTCCAAAGAAATCCTGCTCGCTTTTTCCCTCGAAATTGCCGGTTTTCAAGAAATTCTTCACCAGGCGATCCTCCAGTGAGTGATAAGTCATCACGACCAGACGGCCTCCAGGCTTCAGGACACGTGTCGTTTGCTCCAACATTTCACGAAGAGCACGCATCTCATCATTCACCTCAATACGCAAGGCCTGGAAGATCTGGGCCAAGATTTTCTTTTCCTTCTCCCCACGACCAACCAAGGGTTTCACGACAGTCAACAGGTCCTCAATCATCCGCAACGGGCGTTCATCCCTGGCTTTCAGGATCGCGGCGGCGATCTTACGGGCGATCTTCAACTCTCCATACAGGTAGAACAGGTCAGCCAAAGCCTCTTCCGTGCTGGTATTCAAAATCTCCGCTGCCGTACGGCCTGCTCGCCGGTTCATTCGCATATCCAGCTCTCCATCGAAACGGAATGAGAAACCACGCGACTCGTCATCAAAATGATGCGAAGAGACGCCCAAGTCGGCCAGCAAGCCATCTACCTCCCCTAAACGGCCATGATAGCGCATGAAATTATAAAGATAACGGAAATTGCTCCTTACGAATACGAAACGGATGTCATCTGGCACGTTGCGCTCCGCGTCGGCGTCCTGGTCAAAACCATACAGACAACCACGCTCACCAAGATGGCTCAAAATGCCACGGGAATGCCCTCCGCCACCAAAAGTGACGTCTACATATACGCCTTCCGGGCGGATCGCCAACCCTTCCAGACACTCACTCAACATGACAGGGACATGATAACAACTTTTCTCATTCTCTTTCATCAGCCAACCAGTTAAACTTATCCTTAAAATAATGCGCTATAGCGATTTGATAGGCACACAAATGACCTATTTTTCGGGAGGTAAAATTACATATTCCCCCTATCCAAGCCAAGAATTAAACTGGAAAAGTAAGAAAAAGTTATCAACAGGTTGAAGTGTTCGGGATTTTCCACCGCAATTTGTCGGACGGAAAAGGACATATATAAATTATAAGGTTTATCTTTGTCCCGGATTAAGTGATAGTAATGGGAGATAGCAGTACTTTACAGATTGATATCAAGCAGGTGCTTTACTCGAAAGCGCCGAAGGTCGCGCCCAAGATTCCGGAGTTCGCGATCAACTATCTGACCCGTATTGTTCACCAAGAGGAAATCAACGATATCCTATCTCGCTATCGGGACATCGAAGGTGTCGATTTCATGCGGGCGCTGGTCCGCGAGTTCGGCCTGCGGCTCGAGGTTTATGGCGAGGAGAACTTGCCCCCGACAGATGGCCGGTACATTTTCGCCTCCAATCATCCCCTTGGCGGAATGGATGGTATCTGCCTCTCCGCTCTTTTGGGCGAGCATTATGACGGGCGAATCCGTTATTTGGTAAACGACCTGTTGCTCTTCATTCCCAACCTGAGGAACATTTTCATCCCGATCAACAAGCATGGCTCCCAAAGCCGCGACAACGCACGATTGATCGAGGAGGCTTTCGGTTCCGACAACCAG
>CASEGC010000058.1 GCA_949287365.1 uncultured Parabacteroides sp. | reverse complement strand
CGTGCAGGAATATACGCACGAGACGCAAGCGTACACCATGGCGGAGGTCTCGCAGCTGTCCGATAATTTCTTCAAGGAGCATATCATCTCCAACACGTTCGACGAGAAAGATGTGAAAGGATATAAATCGTCCAACGGATTGGCCTCGTATATGGTCCGCGCGAACTACAATTATGACAGCAAGTATTACGTCGGCGCTTCCGTGCGTTGGGATGGTTTGTCCCGTCTGCCGGAGGACAATCGCTGGGGTACGTTTTGGGGAGCCTCGGTGGCTTGGCGTCTGTCGAGGGAGAAATTCTGGAGCGACGCGCCCATCAATGATTGGTTCAACGACTTGCGCATCCGCGCCAGCTACGCTACGATTGGTAATTCCCAGTTGGGTAGCGATTTCACGTATCTCGGCACGTATGAGGGTGTCCTCTACGGGCCTTACTCTGGCATCGCCTGGAAGCAGATGGGGAACGACCAGCTGAAGTGGGAGACGACGGAGACGTTCGATATCGGTCTGGACGGTACGCTTTTCAACAACCGGCTCTCGTTCGAACTGGCTTACTGGCAGAAGAACTCGAAAGACTTGGTGCTTCAGGTCCCGACCGCCCCGACGATGGGTGTTCCCTTGAACTCTTACTACGATAATATCGGACGGATCAAGAACTCCGGTTTCGAGCTGACGCTGAACGCCACGATAATCGCCACGAACGATTGGACATGGCAAACGAATTTCAATTTCTCGACCGTGAAGAACAGGGTGGAAGAGTTGTATGGAGGTAACGACATCATCGATAACTGGACCATTATCCGTGAGGGGGAATCTTATAAATCTTTGTACGGATATGATTATTATGGTGTGAACGCCGCCAACGGTAATCCAATCTGGCGTAAGGCGGATGGTTCGTTGGTGCAATTCGATACGTTTGGCTCTTATGATTACGCCGTTTATGACCCTAATAATCCAAGCGACGTGTCGCAGGCTTCTACGTTGACCACGGACGACCGGAAGGTTTTGGGCTCTTCCATGCCGACTTGGTACGGCGGCTGGGGAAATACCGTTACGTATAAGAATTTTGACTTGAACGTGTTCTTCCGTTTCTCGGGCGGCAACAAGATCATGAACCAGTCCCGTTCGATGTTGTTGAATACGAACTTCTACAATAACGGCACGGAAATTTTAGGCCGCTGGGTTTCTCCCGAGCAACCGGGCGATGGTATGACTCCGAGAATAGGATACGGGTATGACACGAAGATATTCAACTCCGGATTTACCGATTCCCATTTCGTGGAGAGCGGGAATTTCCTGAAGCTCTCGAACCTGACAATCGGTTATACGTTGCCCAAGGCTATCGCGGAGAAACTGAGTATGTCGAAATTGCGTTTCTACATCCAAGGACAGAATCTGTTCACGATCACGCCTTATTCCGGTCTGGATCCGGAGACGAGCACGCGTTTGGGTGTGGATAACGGCGGTATGCCGCAGCAGCGGTCGTTCACTTTCGGGGCTAATGTAACTTTCTAAAATATCAATTTTTAAAAATGGAAATATTATGTCACATCTAACGAATATAAGAAAAAGGACAGCTATCATTCTCTCTTGCGCGGCATTGGGATTCAGCTCGGCGTTCATCTCGTGTGAGAGCGATGTTATCGATTTGGAACCAGTGGATAAATTCTCGGAGATCTCGGCCTATTCCTCGCCTGAGCGGTGCGAGTTGTCCGTGATAGGGGCGTACGACGCCGCCCAGAACAGCCGTTATACGCCGAACGGTACGTATGAGCGTGGTTATCCGTTGGGATCCGCCAGCATCTTGCAGGGTGAGATGCGGGGCGACGATATGGTCTCCACGGCTACGTTCTTCGATAAGACTTATACTGCGATTTATACCGTAACGACACCGAATAATACCGCTTTGTGGAATGCTTCTTTCGAGGCTATCAGCCGTTACAATACCGTGATAAAAGGTATTCAGGGCGCCATCGATGGCGGTATATTGACGGAGGAGCAGGGACACGCATATATCGGGGAATGTCTTTTCTTGCGGGCGTTGACGTACCATGTGCTGGCGATTCATTATGCGCTGCCCTACGGCATGGAAGGGAACAATAACTACGGCTTGCCGATTTATACCCAGCCGGTTAACAACACCTCCGATATAGAGGCGCAACTGGCGATCGGGCGTTCTACCGTGGAAGAGACGTACGCCCAGATATTGGCCGACTTGAACCAGGCGGAGGAATATCTGCCCGAGGTAAATAGTACCGATAAAATAGCGAGAGCGTCGAAAGGGGCGGCGATCGCGCTGAAAACCCGTATTTATTTGCACATGTGCGATTGGAACAACGTCATCGCGGAGGCCGATAAGCTGGAAGGCGGATTGTATGAACTGGAGAGCGATCCCTCCACGCCCTTCACGGCTTACTCCGATAATAAAGAATCAATCTTTTCCATCGCGAACAGCTCGTCGGACAATCCCGGCGTGAACGGCGCACTCGCCCACATGATTTCCGCCCGTGAGGGAGGACGGACGCTCTGCACGACCTCGCCCATTATCTACAACTCCTCGTATTGGTTACCGGACGACAAGAGACGGGCTATGCTGATGTACCGCTCGAGCGACGATTACTATTTCGAGGATAAGTACGGGGATCCGCAGGTGGACGATGCTTACTCGCCTCATCTCCGTTATGCGGAGGTCTTGCTGAACAAGGCCGAGGCCGAATTGCGAATCGGGAACAAGCAAGAGGCTTTGGATTTATTGAACCAGGTCCGGAACCGTTCCTTGGCTTCGCCGGAGACGCAGGCTTACCAAGCTTCCGATTTCGCCGACACGAAAGCGCTTCTTGAGGCTCTTTTGTGGGAAAGACGAATTGAGTTCCACGGGGAAGGGCGTCGTTGGGAGGATATCCATCGCTTGGCGAACGACGATATCTGCCCGTCCGGTGGCATTCCCGCCAAGATCAATTACAACAACTCCAAGAATCAAGGTGCGTTCGTCATCAATGGGGAAATCAAGCCGGAGTGGTATGATGCGAGCGCCGTATTCATCCCTTATACCGACAGACGTTTCATCTGGCCGATCCCGCAGGACGATTTATTGAGGAATCCGACATTGGCGGCTCAACAGAATGCGGGTTGGTAATAAATCGTGTGAGCTATGAGGTTGAAGGATATAAACCGATTATTAGTTATATGCTTGTTGGCGACATTGAATTTATCAATGTCCGCACAGGAGAATGCGGCCCGTTTAGTCGTCCGGATGGACGACCTGGGCGCGTTCCATTCCGTCAACAAGGCTTGCGTGGATTGTTATACGCAGGGCATAGGGACCTGCGTGGAGGTCATGCCGGTCGCGGCGTGGTTCCCTGAGGCGGTCAAGATGTTGCGGGAGAATCCCGGCCTGGATGTGGGCGTGCATCTGGCGATTACCAGCGAGTGGGAGAATTGTAAGTGGCGGCCGTTGACCGACTGCCCCAGCTTGGTGGACAAGAATGGGTACTTTTTCCCGATGATGTCGCCGAATCCGGCTTATCCCGGGCAGAGCGTCAGGGAGAATAAGTGGAACCTGGCGGAGATTGAGCGGGAGTTCCGGGCGCAAATCGAATTGGCGTTGAGGAACATCCCTTGGGTCAGCCACTTGACGGGGCACATGGGCTCGATGTCGTTCGATCCGGCGGTATGGGAGATGGTGAACCGTTTGGGCAAGGAATATCATCTGTCCGTGATCGGTTCGGCGAACGGGAAGAAAGAGGGCTATTCGTTCGTTTCGTACGACGGGAAATCCGGGACATCCGCCGAGAAAAAGGAGAGCTTCACCCGCATGCTGGCGAAACTGGAACCGGGGAAACGGTACATCTTCCTCGACCATCCGGCGTACGCCGACTCGGAGATGGAGACGGTCATGCACATCGGATACGAGGACGTGGCGGCGGACCGCCAAGGAGTGACCGACGTGCTGACGGACCCGGACATCCGGCGCGCGATAGCGGACAAGGGTATCCAACTTATCAGCATGAACCAATTGACGAAAAGCCTGCCCCGGGGCGAGGCTTCCGCTAAGATGGATAAGGCTTTCGACCGCTATCTGAAGGCGGTGGAGAAAGAAAAGCAGAACATTCATAGCATCATGATCGTGAAGGACGGGAAAGTGCTCAAGGAAAAATGGATGGGCGAGGGTGCGCCGGACAAGCCGCACCTGCTCTACTCCGTGAGCAAGACGTTTACCTCGCTGGCGGTGGGCTTCGCCGTGGCGGAAGGGAAGTTGAAGGTGACCGACAAGGTGGTCTCTTTCTTCCCCGAGCAAGCGCCGGAGCGGGTGAGCGAGAATCTGGCCGCAATGGAGGTGCGCCATTTGCTGACCATGACCACGGGCTACGCCTCCGAGCCGACCGACCGCATACGCAAGGCAGACACGGCGTGGATAAAGGGCTTCCTGGCGGGACCCATCGAGGAGAAGCCGGGCTCGCGTCACGTCTACAACACGCTCGCCAGTTACATGCTTTCCGCCATCGTCCAGAAGGTGACGGGCGAGAAGGTCATCGACTATCTCTATCCCCGCCTGTTCCGTCCGCTGGGTATCACGGGGGCGGTTTGGAAAGAGAGCGCCGAGGGTATCACCTGCGGTGGATGGGGATTGTACCTGAAGACCGAGGATTTGGCGAAGGCAGGACAATTCCTGCTCCAGAAAGGCGAGTGGAACGGCGAGCGTCTGCTGCCCGCGTCGTGGATAGAGGAGGCCTCCTCGCCGCAAGTGCCCTCTTATCCGGCCTATACGCCGAAAGAGGAATGCGCCAAGATGAGGCAGGGCGACCCCAAGAGCGATTGGCTGCAAGGCTATGGCTATCAGATGTGGCGTTGCCGGCATAACGCGTTCCGCGCCGATGGCGCCAACGGGCAGTTCATCCTCGTCATTCCGGACAAGAACGCCGTAATCGCCATGACCGCATTCAACGAGGATATGCAAGCGGAGCTGAATCTTATCTGGAAATACATTTATCCGGCGCTTTAGTGACACACGAATACGTTTTCATTAACGGTCGTGCCCGCGATTCGGGTACGGCCGTTTTTTATCTTCTCCGGACGTTCAGGCTCGCGGTTATTTTGACGGGATTTCGATAGGAGAGAAAAGGGAAAAGGAGAGAGAAAAAACTTCGGACACTATAGGAAAAAGTTCGCTACCTGCCGGACAATTCTCTATCTTTAGCCTAAAGATACATATCGCAAGACTAAAGATATATATCTTCAGCTTAAAGATACATATCTTTAGCCTAAAGATAGACTTTTCCCCGTGGGGTTACTGACTTTTCCCGCCGGGTTTACAAGTTTTCTTCCCGGCTACCGAACATTTTCCCCTATTCGTCACGCGCCTATAAAAATAAAGGAGGCGCGCCAACGTATCCCGGCGTGCCTCCTCTTGATACCTCTTCCCTCGCGGGAAGGTTTCTCCTTATCGGATAATCCTGATGTCGTTTAGTGGGCTTCCAGCCAATTGGCTCCCTTGCCGCAATCGGCGATAAGCGGGACCCGTAGCTCGACGACATGCTCCATCTCTTCCAACACGATTCGTCTGACCTCCTCTTCCTCGTCTTTGTAGACATTGAAATTCAGCTCGTCGTGCACTTGTAGTATCATCTTGCTTCGTAAGCCCTCGCGCTCGAAACGTTCGTAGATGCGTGCCATCGCCAGCTTGATGATGTCGGCGGCGCTTCCTTGGATGGGCGCGTTGATGGCGTTACGCTCGGCGTAACCCCGCACGGTGGCGTTGCGCGAGTTGATGTCCGGCAGGAAGCGCTTACGCTTGAAGAGGGTCTCCACATAACCTTTCTCTCTCGCTACCTTGATGCTTGCGTCCATATATTCCTTGACGTGCGGATAAGTGACGAAATAACCGTCTATGAGCTCTTTCGCCTCGGAACGGGGGATGTTTAACCGTTCGGCGAGTCCGAATACGGAGATGCCGTAAATAATCCCGAAGTTGGCGGTCTTCGCCTTGCGCCGCATATCGGATGTCACCTCGTCGGTCGGCACGCCGTAGATTTTGGCGGCGGTGGCGGCGTGAATGTCCGCCCCGCTCCGGAAAGCGTCTATCATGTGCGGGTCTTCGCTCAGGTGCGCCATGATGCGCAGCTCGATTTGCGAGTAGTCCGCCGAGAAGAAGAGGCAGTCCGCATTGTCGGGGATGAACGCCTTGCGAATCTCGCGGCCCAGCTCGTCGCGTACCGGGATGTTCTGCAGGTTCGGATTGGTGGAGCTGAGGCGCCCCGTGGCGGTCACCGCTTGGTTGAACGAGGTGTGTATCTTGCCGTCTCTTGGACTGATTAGCAGGGGCAAGGCATCGATGTAGGTGCTCAACAGCTTCTTTAGGGTACGATATTCCAGCAGCTTGCCGATGATGGGATGCTTGTTGCGGAGCTTCTCCAGCACGTCCTCGCTGGTGCTGTAGCCGCCCGTTTTCGTCTTCTTCGCCTTCTCGTCCAGTTTCAGGCGGTCGAATAGCACCTCGCCGACCTGCTTCGTGGAGTTGATGTTGAACTCCATCCCGGCCAGTTCATATATTTCCCGCTCCAGTCGGCGCATCGTGACGGTCAACGTTTCCGACGATTGCTTCAGCGCCGCCGTATCCAAGGTCACGCCCGTGGCTTCCATATCCGCCAATACGTAAATCAATGGCATCTCTATTTCCGCGAATAGTTTCTCCAAGTCTTCCTTTTCCAGGGCGGGAGCGAAGAAGTTCCGTAGCCTTAGCGTCACGTCTGCGTCCTCGGCCGCGTATTCGGCGATGCGTTCCACGGGCACGTCGCGCATCGATAGCTGTTTTTTCCCCTTTGGGCCAATCAACTCCTCGATTGGGACGGGCCGATACTTCAAGTAGGTCTCCGCCAGATAATCCATGCCATGGCGCAGCTCCGGGTTCAGCAGGTAATGGGCGATCATCGTGTCGAACAGCGGACCAGCTACCTTGATTCCATATTTGCGTAACACCAGAATGTCGAACTTGATGTTTTGTCCGATTTTCCGTATCGCCGGGTTTTGGAGGGCGGGAGAGAAGCGTGTCACTATTTTCATCGCCTCTTTCGGGTCGGCGGGTACGGGCACATACCACGCCTCATATTCTTTCACGGCGAACGACATACCGACCAATTTTGCGGTCAGCGGGTCGATGCCATCGGTTTCCGTGTCAAAAGCGAAAAATTCCTGACGCTCCAAAAAGCGGGCTAAATCATCCTGTTTTTCCTCTGTATCAGCGAGATGATAGGTATGAGGGGTGGATTTTAAGTCCGCGAGAGTCGAATTTTTGGGAGCGTCCGTAGGATTGGGCGTGAAAATCGCGAACAAATCGCCTTGAGCGGGCTCCTTGGAAACCGGTTTCTCGGATGTTTCGTTGAGTTTGTTAAGGAATGTTCTAAATTCCAATTCCGTGTAAATCTCTTTGAGCCGTGTTTCGTCCGGTTCCTTTTTCTCGCAGAGGACCGCGTCGAATGCGATGGGGACATCCGTCTTGATGGTCGCGAGGAATTTCGAGAAACGGATTCGCTCCGCGTTCTCTTCCACTTTCTTTTTTTGCGCCCCTTTCAACTTGTCGGTATTCGCCAAAAGATTCTCGACGCTGCCGAACTCGCCCAACAACTTTTGAGCGGTCTTCTCGCCCACGCCCGGACAGCCGGGAATATTATCGGACGCGTCGCCCATCAATCCCAACAAGTCTATCATCTGTCCGGTCGAGCTGAGGCCATATTTCTCCAGCACCTCGGGCACGCCCAGCACCTCGTAGCCTCCTCCATATTTGGGGCGGTACATGAAGATATGGTCGGCTACCAGCTGGCCGTAGTCCTTGTCGGGGGTCATCATATAGACTTCGAAACCTCGCGCGGCGGCTTGCTTGGCGACGGTCCCTATCACGTCGTCCGCCTCGTAGCGGGGCACTTCAAGTATCGGGATGCGGTATGCGTCGATAATGTCGCGGATAATCGGAACGGAGAGGCGGATTACCTCTGGCGTCTCTTCCCGTTGCGCCTTGTACTGTTCGAACGCCTCGTGGCGGAACGTCGGGCCTTGCGGGTCGAAACCCACCGCCACGTGGGTCGGTTTTTCCCGTTTCAATACCTCCTCCAAGATGTTGACGAAGCCGAATATGGCGGAAGTATTGAACCCTTTGGAGTTGATACGCGGACTTTTAATCAGCGCATAGTATGAACGATAAATGAGCGCGTAAGCGTCAATTAGAAGTAACTTCATCCTTTTAACACGTTTTTGAGTTCACATTGGTCGGTAAATGTACGAAAAACCGTTTAAATCCTGATACTTTTTCTTACTTTCGCGTGTCGTTGAGGATATTTATGGAAGAGAGAAAGAAAATAGAAGAGCCGGTGGCCGCCGCTTTCGCCCGTTTCAACGAGGAATTTGAGGCCTCTTTACGGAGCGACACCCGTTTGTTGAGCTCGGCTATCGAACATTTGCTGAACGCCACCGGAAAACATATCCGTCCGTTGTTGGTGTTGCTGACGGCGGAGGCGTGCGGCGGGGTGAGAGACAATACCATCAATGCCGCCATCTTCCTTGAATTGCTCCATACCGCCACGTTGATTCATGACGACGTGATAGACGAGACCAAGCAACGTCGCGGCCTGCCTTCGCTCAACGCCATCTTCGACAACCGCGTGGCCGTCCTCGTGGGCGATTACGTCCTTTCCACCGCCTTGATTCGTTCCATCCATACGGGCGACCTGCGTATCGTGGAGATTGTCTCCAACCTCGGCAGGGAACTTTCCGAGGGGGAAATCAAGCAATTGGAAACCGCTGACGAGAGTGTCCTCGACGAGAACCTTTACCTGCAAGTCATCCATAAGAAAACGGCTTCCTTGCTTTCCGCCTGCGCCGAGATAGGGGCGATATCGGCGGGTGCGTCGGACGAGACCGTAGCCGTTTGCCGCCGCTTTGGTGAGCTGATGGGCTATAGTTTCCAAATCAAGGACGATATCTTCGATTATTTCAAGAATAGCGACCTTGGCAAGCCGACGGGTAACGATATCCGCGAGGGAAAAGTGACCTTGCCTCTTTTGTACGCCTTGCGGCAGGGTGGGGAAGAGGCCGCGCCTTATCTGCGTATGATTCTTTCCAAGGATTTCTCCGACACGAATATCGACGAGCTTATCGCCTACGCCAAGGTGAAGGGGGGTGTCGCTTACGCCGAACGTCGCATGGCGGAATACCGCGACAAGGCGCTCGCCGAATTGAACCGTTTGCCCGACTCGCCCGCGCGTCAATCCCTCGCCGCCCTCGCCAATTATATCGTGGAACGGAAAAAGTGATTCGCGGGTCACGGATTACGGTAAACTAAGATTTATATTGTTTGGAAGTACGTAAATAAGTACGTATCTTTGCGTTTCATTAATGAAGGAGGAATTATGAGAACCGCGAATTACACGGATTTAAGAGCGAATTTAAAAGGATATATCGATTCCGTTATCAACGATTGCGATGCGCTTATCATTAATAGGGGAAACGGCACGGGGGTCGTGATGATTTCATTGGAGGAATACAATTCCTTGAAAGAGACAGAGTATATCCTCTCTTCCGAACAGACCATGAATGATATCCGCAAGGGAGAGGAAGATTTGAAAGCGGGTAAAGGGATAGCGGTTGATTTGGATGAGTTATGAGACTGATTTTTACTCCAACGGCGATGGAACATTGGGAGTATTGGAAGAGGAATGACCCCGCTATAGCCCAACGAATCAAGCGATTGCTCGCCGATATATTGGCGCATCCTTTCACGGGTATCGGCAAGCCGGAACCTCTTCGATATGAGTTAAAGGGTAAATGGTCGAGGCGTATCAATTCGGAACATCGGATCGTTTATTCCGTCCACGACAATCGTATAGAGGTTTATGTCTTTTCTTTAAGATATCACTACACGAAAAAGTAAAGAATTTCCGACAACACGTGCATGTTTTCGCGGAAACACGACCGTGTTTTTTCCGAGACACGCACGTGTTTTTCCGGAGGTTTTCTCGTGCGTCGTTCTCTTGCTCAAATCGCTTTTTTGGCTTAACTTGCGCCTCAAAGCGTGAGGAGAGGGATGAGAAAGGCGATGAAATGGCTGTTTTGGACGCTCTTGCCGGGCTGGATGGCGTTGACGGGCTGCCGCGACGAGCGGGCGGAGGCGCGGCTTATCGACCGTGCCGAGGCGGTGTTCGCCACCGCGCCGGACAGCGCGCACGTCCTGCTGGACAGTATCCGGCTGCCCGAGGAGTTGAGCCGCGGGCAGTTGCTCCGTTGGTGTGAGTTGTACGGGCGGGTGGCGGACACGCTTTACGTAGACTTGCCTTTTCCCGAGCCTTTCCGCTTGGCGTACGAGCGGCTTCGTTCCCGCGGCACGCCGCGGGAGCGGGCGAGGATGGGGCTTTACCTTGGCCGTTCGTATGTGGCGGACAAGGAGTACGAGCGGGCGATGAGAATCTACAAGGAGTCTCTCAAGACCGCCTTGGCGTGTGGGGATTACAACCAAGCCGGCTATATTTGCAGCTACACCGCCGATCTCTATGATTACGAGGGAAACTATCCGCTCGCCAGGGTGAGATACGCGGAGGCGGAAGCCTATTTCCGCGAGGCGGGCAATATGCGTAGCGCGGCTTACGCCTTGCGTGATGTGGGGCGTATGTATGTTTTCGCCGACTCGGCGGAAGTGGCTCTTCCCTATATCTCGCGGGCGGACACCATCCTGACCGCTATCGGCGATTCCTCCGACAGGGCCTATATCGCCAACGCTTTGGGAAATGTGTATAAAAGTTTAGGTGACACACTACTTGCTAAAAAATATTTTTGGAAAGCTATCGCTATTTCCGATGAGGATATGGCTCCGGATTATTGCGCGTTGGCGGGTATTTATATTAAGGGTGGAGAATTAGAAAAGGCGCGTATGTGTTTGGATAAGGCTCGGGAATTGCCTATGCTGAATAAGAAAACGCCCGTTTCCATAACTTATAAATATTATAAACTGGAAAAGGCAGAGGGGTATTTGGACAGGGCTTTGGCCTATTTGGAAGCCTATAATGAAATGTCAGACTCCATTATGGCCTTGCGAAATAGGGAAAATGTCATTGAGGCCGAAAAGAAATATGAACGGGCGAAAATCGCGTTAGAGAACGTCCAGCTGAAAACGCATAAACTGAACCTGCAGATTCTTTCGGGTATCTTTATGTCGCTTTGCTTGTTCCTGTTATCCCTCTATTTCGTGGCGCTTAACCGGAAGAACAGGAAGATTTATAGGCAGCGAATCGATTTGGAGCGAAAAAGCAACGAGCTATTGAAATTGCGGGAAACTTTGAGCCGAATGCGGGAAGAGCTTCAAGCGTTGAATGCGAAGGAGGAACATAGGGTGGAATACGAGCGGTTGGAGCGGGAGGAATCGACTCTTTTCCGGAAATTGGTGGAGCGGCGGGAGGCGTTGCTGTTCTCGTCCGCTATCGGCAAAAAATTGAGAAAGCTATCCCAAAAGGTGGTTCCGGGCACTACCGGACCACTTCTGATGGAAAAGGATTGGAAAGCCATCGTTTCTATTGTTAATGAGATTTATCCCGCTTTCGCGGCGATGTTAAGCAAGTTCACTTTAACCGACGTGGAATCGCGATATTGTTATTTGTGCCTGTTTCGTTTTGATACCGTTGGCGAGGCGATATTATTGAATATCCAGCCCGATTCCGTCAATAAACGCCGCCAGCGTGTACGTCAGAAGTTAGGAATCACGGGAAAAGGTATCGATTTGCGTATATATCTTATCAATTTGCTTTAATTGCCTGTTTATTAATGGTATGAATGGGTATTTATGCCTGTAGTTGTCCTATGAATTCTCTTTATGATATTTGATTATCAATGCGTTATCTTCATGCGCTGTCCGTCTGTTTTTCTTCCTTTTCTATGGAGATATAGGATGATAACGTTTTCTTTGAGTCAATAAAAATCGAAATACGAAATGAAAGCACTTAAATTTTTAGGAATGGCAATCGCGTTAGCTTGCGTTTGGCCTTGTTTTATGGAAGGAAAAGATGACGATGGAGACTGGCGGCATAAAAAAACAGCTCCTCCGAGGGAACTGCCGGTGAATGTTTTCATCGATGAAACGAGTGATGAACTAATCGTAAATTTCCATGCGGATTTAGGAAGTGTTACGGTGGAAGTAACGGATGCGGATGGCATGATTGTCTATCAGGAACAGGTGGAGACGGGCGATACGCCTACTTTGGTTATTCCTTTAAATACGGAAGAAGGTACGTTGCGCATCACTGATGGATTTAATAACGTGTATGGTGAATTCTTTATTTATTAACTTTTTAAATTTAATGTATCATGAGAAGAGATTTACTTTTTAGAAACGGGCTATGTGAATAAGGAAATCGATACGAATATTGATGTAAGCGCATTACGTGACGGAATGTACGTTCTTTACATCCAAGTGGACGATAAAAGCATGAAACCTTACAAGTTTGTGTTGAAAAAGTAACTGAAACAATTGTTTGGTAGTTCAAAGTGATTATATTTGTAGGCATAGCGAGGAATCAAAATGCCTACAAACTTTTAAATTATATAGTATCATGAAAACGAAGTTTATACAGTGGAGTATCTTGTCGCTCGCGATGGGCGCGGCGAGCGCGTGGGGACAGGAGTACAAGGATTATGACTTGAGTAAATATCGCCTGCCGGACATTACCCGCAACGAGCTGGATTTCTCCTTGAACACGGCGGGAGAGTTTCACGATTATAAGAAGTCGGATGGTTTGGACAGCCATGTGAACGGCGATTTTGACGCGGTGTTCAATCGCTATCGTAACACGCGTACTTTCCGCGGCACGCAGAAGGCGAGTTTCGATTTCTCCGGCGAGTATGAGAAGAACCTTGAAGACGAGAAGAACCGGAGTTATACGTTGGGGCTCAGTTACGACAACAGCAGCCGTTTTTACGGGGACGATTACGACGGCCTGTTTTTCGAGACCGGCGGGCAAGTGTCGTTCCTGATAACGGGCTTGAAATCTTCCGGTATTGATGCTTATCAAGTCTCATGGGAAGACGTTAAGACAACCTCCAAATCCATCAGGCTGTCGATTCCCTTACGGGTGGGAAAGGGTCGTATCGAGCGGGTGGAGGACGCGCGGCAGGCCATCTATATATTGGAGAACCTCTCGAAGCGTAAGGTGATGAACCGGAAACTGACGGACGAGGAAATCTACGAGTTCGCCCAACTGATTTCCACGGTGAAGAACAAGCGTTTCTTCGACGCCCGCCTGCGTTTGATAGACGAGGTGACGGCGGTGGACTCTTTCCTCGTGAAGAGTGGCGCACTGGCCTCCAATGGGGCTTCCTACTTCACCACGCTCTACGATTACTGGATGTATGGCGACCTGTTCGAACGTAAATCGGGTATGGAGATTAGCGGTGGCATCACGCCCGGTTTCGGTTTTGATGATTATGACAAGAAGATTGAATATGAGAGATACGATTGGGATTCCCATGCTAATTCTCGATATTTGCGCCCCTCTATCATGGGTAACGTGCGTTTGGAATACGAGAAACCGATGAATCTCTATTGGCAGAACTCCGCCTTGGTGGAAGCGTATGGAGGATATGAATATCAGTATTCGGAAGAGGAGAGCGGCGCGGGCTCTGAGACGAAAGAGAACCGCTATAACGCCAACCTCACCGCCAAATACGCTTTCGGCTATTACCCGAACTCGCGGACGAACATCAACTTCGGCGTGCAGGAGGATTTGGGCTGGCGGAAGTTCTCCTACAAGGATTCCGATAGGGATGGCGATTCCTTCGGCGACACCAATACGAGCGTTTTCCTGAACTTGTATTATTATTTCTCGCCTCAACTGCGCTTGGCGGCGGAAGGGCGCCTGAGCTATTATTATTCGGGGCGTGAGAATATGGACTTCGCGCGCTGGTACGGAAACCTCGCTTTCACGCTGACTTATTCGTTGTTCTGATACTATAACTAATACTATGGGAAAACTTCCTTAAAAACACGTGCGTGTTCTCGCGGAAACATGGTAATGTTTTTCCCGAGACACGCACGTGTTTTTTTGAGAAAGGGACATAGGGTAGGGGAGAGGTGGGTTATTCGCCCAACCGCCTCTCGATATCGCCTACCAGACCGCTCGCCCCGATACGGAAGTAGTCCGGCGTGAGCCATTCCTCGCCCAAGACCTCCTTCACGATGGTATAATATTTCACCGCCTCTTCCGCCGTGCGGATGCCTCCGGAGACTTTCAGTCCGGCCATTCGTCCGGCCAATTCGTGGTATTTCCGGATGACGCGGCACATCACGTAAGCGGCTTCCGGCGTGGCTCCGGGATAACCCTTGCCCGTGGAGGTCTTGATGAAATCGGCTCCAGAATAGAGGGCGAGGATGGCCGCCTTGCGGATGTTCTCGGCGGTGGCCAAAGCGCCGGTCTCCAAGATGACTTTCATCCGCACCTCGCGGCAACTTCCTTTGATTTCCTCCAATTCATCGCACATTTCCTCATAATTCTCTTCAAGGAAGTAGCCCAAGTTAATCACCGTATCGACCTCCTCGGCGCCTTCCATGACCGCCATCGCCGTTTCCGCCACCTTAATCTCGGTGAAGGTCTGTGAGGCGGGGAATCCTCCGCAAACGGCGGCTATCCGCACGCCATCCGCCCGCAACGCCTGCTTGACCGTGTCGGTGAAAAGGGGATAAACGCAGATGGCCGCCACGTTGGGCACGTCTGGACGCGTTCCCTCGTAATCGTTCACCCGTTCCACCATTTTCCAAATCGTTTCCTTCGTGTCCATCGCCGTGAGCGAGGTCAGGTCGATACAGCCGTGAATCCGTTTCAACACGTCCGGCGTGAGATTCTCTGTGGCATGCTTGTCCAATATCGCCTTGACCGTGTTCGTCACCTGGGTGTCGCTCTCGAAAACCTCGAATTTATCGAACGCCTCGTGGTATTTGTCTGTTTTGGGCGAGGAAGCCCCGTAGGCTTGCTCTCGCTCGGAGTCATTGTATAAATCCATCATGTTCTGTTTTTATCCGTTCAACTTCTCGTTCTGTTTATGCCGTTCCTTGTCGCGCTCGCTCTTTTTCCGGAAGTTTTTCTCGAACGCCTCGGTCAGGTCGATGCCCGTTTGGTTGGCGAGGCAAAACAATACCCAAAGCACATCCGCCATTTCATCGGCCAAATCTTTATTCTTGTCGCTTTCTTTAAACGATTGCTCTCCATATTCGCGGGCGATAATGCGCGCTACCTCGCCGACCTCCTCGGTCAGTATCGCCATATTGGTCAGCTCGTTGAAGTAGCGCACGCCGTAAGTCTGTATCCACATATCCACCAGCTGTTGCGCCTGTTTAATCGTAATTTCCGCCATAGTACTATTCCTTGTTTTGTGAATCAATCCAAATCGTTACGGGTCCGTCGTTCAGCAACTCTACCTTCATGTCCGCTCCGAAAGTACCCGTCTGTACCGGTTTGCCCAGTTGAAGCCCTACCTCCTCGCAGAACGCCTCATACATGGGAATGGCGATTCCCGGTTTGGAGGCCTTCAGGTAGGAGGGACGGTTGCCTTTCTTCGTGGAGGCGTACAAAGTGAACTGGCTGACGATTAATATCTCGCCGTCGATGTCCGTCACGGAACGGTTCATAACGCCGTTTTCATCGTCGAATATCCGCAGGTTGGTGATTTTCTTCGCCAACCATTCGATGTCTTCTTGAGTGTCCTTGTCCTCGATGCCAACCAAGACCAGCAGTCCTTGTCCGATCTTGGATTTAAGTTGTCCGTCTATCGTGACGGAAGCGTGTCGTACACGTTGTATAACTGTTCTCATATTATGTTTGTTTTGTTTGTCCTTGTTCGTTGAACGCGTCTCGCAGGGTTCTCGCTTTCGCCTCGCCAACGACCGCTTTCAGGTCGTTGAAATCGGCTTCTTTGATTCGTTTCACGCTCTTGAAATGATGTAGCAGCGATTCTTTAGTCTTTTCGCCGATGCCTTTAATCGTATCCAGCTCGGATTTGGTTTGGCTCTTGCTTCGCTTTTCCTTATGGAAGGTAATGGCGAAGCGATGCACCTCGTCCTGTATCCGGGTGAGCAGGTGAAAAAGTGGACTGTCCAAGCGCATACCTACGGTGACGGGCGGAAAGCCGAACAATAATTCGGAGGTACGATGCCGGCCGTCTTTAGCCAGTCCGGCGATAGGAATCGTCAGTCCCAATTCATCTTCCACGACGGAACGTACCACCTCCATTTGTCCCTTTCCACCGTCCGTAATAATCAGGTCGGGTAGGGGAGATTTTTCCTCGATAGCCCGCTCATATCGTCTGCGTACCACCTCTTTCATGGAGGCGTAATCGTCCGGACCGACTACGGTCTTGATGTTATATTTCCGATAATCCTGCTTTGAGGGTTTACCCATCTTGAAGACCACACAAGCCGCTACGGGGTCGCTCCCCTGTATGTTCGAATTATCGAAACATTCGATATGCGCCGGTAACTTCTCCAGATGCAACGCTTCTTGGATTTCTTTTAGGATACGTGTGTTCCGTTGTTCAGGATTGAGTTTCTCGGCCTGTTTCAGGCGGTCAATCTTGAACTGCTTCGCGTTCATTTCCGATAAGTCGAGTAGCTTTTTCTTGTCTCCCCGTTGGGGAACCGTGACAACCAGATTGTTTAAGCTGATATCTAATTCGAAAGGCACGATAATCTCTCTCGCTGTGCTTTTGAAACGATTCCGCATTTCCGCTATGCCGAGGCTCAATAGTTCCTCTTTCGTCTCGTCCAGCTTTTTCTTGTATTCGAAAGTGTAGGCTTGTACGATGGCTCCGTTTCCGATATGCATGAAATTGATGTATGCCGAATTCTCATATTCGACAATTGAAAAGACATCGATGTTGTGTAAGGTCGGTGGAACTACTGTCGATTTGGAACGGTAATTCTCGATGACCTCATATTTCTCTTTTATCTTTTGCGCCTCCTCGAAACGCAATTCCGCGGCCATCGTTTGCATCTCCTCATATAGATGCTTGCTGATTTGCGAGATGTTTCCTTTCAAGATTTCCTTGATTTCCGCGATATTCCGCTGGTATTCCTCCAAGGATTGTAAGCCTTCGCAGGGACCTTTACATCGTTTGATATGATATTCGAGGCACACCTTGTATCGCCCTTGCGCGATGGATTCGGGCGTGAGCGGGTATTTGCAGGTACGTATCGGATATAGCTCCTTCAACATTTGCAGCATCACCTTCGCCGTATATACGGAAGGATAGGGACCGTAATATTGTGAGCCGTCTCGTACGATATTCCGGGTCTGGAACACACGCGGGAAATATTCGTTCTTCACGACGATAGACGGGTAGGTCTTGTCGTCTTTCAACAAGACGTTGTAGCGGGGCCGATATTGCTTGATCAGGTTGTTTTCCAATAGCAAGGCATCCTCTTCCGTATCGACCACGATATATTTGATGTCCCGGATTTGTTTTACCAGTGCACGGGTCTTTTGGCTGTCGTGCGCTTTGTTGAAATAGGAGGAGACCCGCCGTCTCAGGTTCTTCGCCTTGCCGACGTAGATGATTGTCCCTCTCTCGTCGAAATACTGATAGCAGCCCGGTTTCTCCGGAATTATCGAGAGGATAGACTTGATATGTTTGTCCTTGTCCATCATTGTGTGCTCCTATAACCAGTGTTTTAACTCCTATTATCTGAATATCTCCTTTAATGTGTTTCACGTGGAACAATCGCCGGTTATCGCCCTAATAAGACCAGCAGGATGTTGATGTCGTTTGGAGAGATGCCCGGAATGCGGCTCGCTTGCGCGATGGTCTCCGGGTCGATTCGCGTCAGTTTCTGCCGGGCCTCCGTGGAAAGGGACTGAATCGTGTTGTAATCGAATTTCCCTTTGATATGGATGTTCTCCAAACGATTTATCTTGTCCGCTATGATTTGTTCCCTCTTGATATAGCCACTGTACTTCATCAGGATTTCGGCCGCCTCGATAATCTCTTCTTTCCGGGACGAGGGTACCTTGTCTAACTCTGTGTGAAGAACCGGTATCAATTCCGCCAGGTTTTCCAAAGAGATTTGCGGGCGAAGCAATATGTCGACCAGCTTGCAGCCATGAGAAAGGGGAGTCGTTCCCAGTTTCTCTAACCCGCTATTGATGTAGGCGGGTTTCACGGAATAATTCTCCGCGAAATGGATAATCGCGTCCCGGCTCATTTTTTTCTCTTCCAACGAATCGTACCGCGAGCGGGTAGCCAACCCCAATCGGTAGGATTTCTCCGTCAGTCGCATATCTGCGTTGTCCTGACGAAGCAGGATGCGGTATTCGGCTCGCGAGGTAAACATCCGGTAAGGCTCGTCCACGCCTTTCGTGACCAAATCGTCGATTAATACGCCGATATAGGCCTCGTCCCGTCGCAACGTGAACGGCTCGCCTCCGTGACAATTGATGTGGGCGTTGATACCCGCTATCAAGCCTTGGCCGCCCGCCTCCTCATAGCCGGTCGTCCCGTTGATTTGGCCGGCGAAAAAGAGGTTCCGGATTGGTTTCGTCTCCAAGGTGTGTTTCAGTTGTGTCGGGTCGAAGAAATCGTATTCTATCGCGTAACCGGGACGATAGATTTGTACGTCGCGGAACGCGGGTATCGCTTGGAGCGCCTGGAGCTGAATGTCCAAAGGCAAGGAAGAGGAGAAACCGTTCAGGTAATATTCCTGTGTCGTCTCGCCTTCCGGTTCTAAGAACAGCTGGTGCTGCGGCTTGTCGGCGAAGGTGACGATTTTCGTCTCGATACTCGGACAGTAACGCGGACCGATACTTTTGATTTGCCCGTTATACAGCGGAGAGTCGGGGAGGCCTTCCCGTAGGATCGCGTGGCAAGCCTCGTTGGTGAAGGTCGTCCAGCAGGAGAGCTGGCGCAACCGCCGACGCTCGGTATCCAAATAAGAGAACTTGTGGAAGTCGTTCTCGCCGGGCTGCTCGGTCATCTCTTCGAAATGCACGCTTCGTGCGTCGATACGTACCGGCGTGCCGGTCTTCATCCGGTCGGTCCGGATGCCGAGCGACCGCAATTGCTCGGTCAGTCCGGTCGACGCGGGTTCGGCGATGCGCCCGCCCCGTATCTGGGTTTTCCCGATATGCATCAATCCGTTCAGGAAGGTACCGTTAGTCAGTACGACCGCTTTCGCGCGGAACTCCACGTTCATGCCCGTACGCACGCCGCGCGCCTCGCCGTTTTCCAATAGTAACTCGCGTACGTCGTCCTGCCATAAGGACAGGTTGGGGATATTTTCCAAGATGCCGCGCCAGCATTCGATGAAACGGGCCCGGTCGCTTTGCGCCCGCGGGCTCCACATCGCCGGTCCTTTGCTGCGGTTCAACATCCGGAACTGGATGGCGGTGCGGTCGGTCACGATTCCCATGTAACCGCCCATCGCGTCGATCTCGCGTACGATTTGTCCCTTGGCGATTCCTCCGACCGCCGGGTTGCAACTCATCTGGGCTATCTTGTTCATGTCCATCGTTATCAAAAGCGTCTTCGAGCCTAAGTTGGCCGCCGCCGCCGCCGCCTCGCATCCCGCGTGCCCCGCGCCCACCACGATTACGTCGTAATTGAAAGTCATTCTTCTGTGTCCTTTTATTTTACGCGAAGATAGCGCTTGTTGGCGAAAGTTTCACCTCCGAGTGACGCAAAAGAAAGACGTACGTGTCCTTGGGAAAAGACGTGCGTGTCTCCGGGAAGACACGGTAATGTCTTCCTGAAAACATGTACGTCTTTTTTCGACGTGATTGGAGGATGATAGATATAGAAGGAGATTGCGTATATTTCTAGGATAGGAAAGGAGATGTAGCGTATGAGGCGGATATGGGGACTATTATCGTTAGCCGTGGTTTTATTGGCTTGTCAAGAAAAGGGAGAGAAGCGCGCGGAGGAAACGGGAGCGTGGAAAGGCGTTGAGTTGTCACCTATGGGTAAGCGAATCTCCGAGCGGAACACGGCGTTCGCGTTCCGTTTGTTCCGTCGATTGGCGGAGGGAGAGTCCACCGGCGGCTCGTTCCTGATTTCCCCATTCAGCGTTACCTCGCTCTTGTCGATGCTTATGAACGGAGTCGATGGAGAATGTTTGGATGAGACGCGGACGGCGCTTTGCCTTGACTCTTTCCCGTTGGATTCAATCAATGATTACCATTGGCGGATGGCGGGGCTGAGCCATAAGGATGCCGTGTCGGAGCTGGGGATTGGCTATTCCGTTTGGGTGAGCGATGATTTCGCCATTAAACCCGCGTTCCGGGATTTGTGCCGTGTGATGTATGGCGCTGAGATTCGCGATTTGGATTTCTCCGCTCCCGACGCGGTAGGGGAGGTCAACCGTTGGTGCGCCGAGAAGACAAGAGGACGTATACCGGAAGTGTTGGCTGATTTGTCGGAACAGGAACGGATGCTTTTGGTCAATACGTTGTATTTTCAAGGGAAATGGGAATATGCGTTCTCGAAAGAGGGAACACGCCCGGAGCCTTTCACCGCGATGGACGGAACGGTTAGCGAGGTCGGGATGATGCGCCAGACCGAGACTTTCCGGCTGATGCGGGACAGTCTCTTCGATATCGCCGAACTGCCTTATAAGGAGGGGCGTTTCTCTATGGTGATTTTCTTGCCTTCGGCGGGAAAGAGATGGGAATCTTGCCTCGACGCTTTCACCACGGAGAATTGGCGAAGATGGGAGAAAGAAGGAAAGCCGCGAAGGTTGGACTTGAGATTACCCGCGTTCCGGATGGAGAAGCGGTGTAGCTTGAAAAGAACTTTACGGTCGTTGGGTATGACTCGCCCGTTTGAAACGAAGGCGGATAACTTTCCTCGGCTGGCGGATGGGGAATTGGGCATTGGCGAACTCTACCAAAATACCTTTATCTCCGTTGACGAGGGTGGAACGGAAGCTGCCGCCGCGACGGTCGCCACCATCATCGCCGAGGAGGAGTTGCCGCCCGAGTTACTTCCGTATCCTTTCCATGTGAACCGCCCCTTCCTGTTCCTCATCAAGGAGAACAAGAGCGGAGCGATTCTTTTCATGGGGCAGGTCACGGAGCTTGGAGAATGATGGGGTAACATGCTCCTCAAAAAAGCTCGTTTATTCGTCTATCCTTCCGCACGGGCGTCTGTTTTTCCCTTCGACACCCGTCAGGTCGTCACCGAGGTCTATTCTCGCCTCATTAGCCATTTGGCTCAGTTTCTCGGTTACTTCCGGATATAGGCTTAATACGTTATACCTCTCCCCCGGATCGCGGCGTAAATCGAACAATAACGTGTCTTTTAATTGGTGGAACTCATTTACCGGCCCGGGTTTCCCATCATTTCCCGGGATGAAGCCTTCGTAAGTCCGGTGCGGATGGGGAAAGACCAGTTTGAACGTCCCGTCTGTCACGGCTTCTAAACTGTTTTGCCGGTAGTAATAATAGAAAGAGGTTCTTGGATTGGCGTTCTCTTTTTGTCTCAACAAAGGTAATATATTCACGCCATCGATCTTATGTGCGGGGAGAGGAGCCGCGGCGATGGAAGCGAATGTTGGCAAAAGGTCGATCGCGGAAGATAACTTGTTGCAAATCGTGCCTTCCGGTATGACACCTTTCCAACGCATGATGCATGGGACGCGCTGTCCTCCTTCGAAACTTGTTCCTTTGCCTTCGCGAAGCCCACCTGTTGTCCCCGCGTGATTCCCGTAATTCAGCCAAGGACCATTGTCGGAGGTCACGACAACTAACGTGTTTTCCGCGAGTCCTTCCTCTTCCAATTTTTTCAAGATTTGTCCGATACTCCAATCGATTTCCATGATGACATCCCCATATAGCCCTTGTTCGCTTTTTCCCTTGAACTTGTCGGATACGAACAAGGGGACGTGGGGCATGGGGTGCGCCAGATAGATAAAGAATGGGCCGTCTTTATGTTTATCGATGAAACTCAACGCACGGTTCGTGAAATCCGTAGTGAAACGGCTCTGGTCAGGGTTCTCCGCGATCACCTTGTCACCCTCGATCAAGGGTAGTGGAGGATATTTACCGGTAGGGTGATTCGGCCACATATCGTTCGAGTAGGGGATGCCATAATACTCATCAAAGCCATGGCGCATGGGCAAGAATGGTTTGTGGTGGCCTAAATGCCATTTCCCGTAAGCCGCGCAAGCGTATCCTTTTTTCTTTAAAACATCCGCTATGGTCTCTTCTTCATCGCTGATACCTGTTTTCGTCCGATGGGAAGGGGCTCCTGACATATGGATACGGTTAGGATAACAACCGGTTAACAATCCCGCCCGGGAGGCGCCACTTACCGCTTGAGCCGAGTAGAAACGGGTGAACCGCATCCCTTCTTCCGCCATCTTATCGATATTGGGTGTCTCATATCCGATGGCTCCTGTACATCCTAAATCTCCATATCCCATGTCGTCCATTAAAATGACTATAAAATTTGTCGGCTTTTCCGCGAATGCGAGGAACGGGAAAGCGCTTGCTAATGAGCAACATAAGCATTTCAATATCTGCTTCCTCATAATGTTTACCAATTTGGATTTTGTTCAAAATTCTTATTTAAATCGATTTCTTTTTGCGGAATTGGCCATAAATAATGTTTTTCCGGGTCGAAAACTTTCACGAAACCTTCTATCGTGATTGTTTCCCATTCCCCTTGTTCGTTTTTATATACCAATCCGTATACTTTTCCGGGGAATACCTCCTCCGCGATTCGCCATCTGCGGCAATCGAATAAACGATGGCCTTCAAACGCCAGTTCAACCATCCTCTCATTACGGATCAAGTCTCTCATCTCCTGCTGGCTCAATCCTGCGGTTACGGGCGGCATGTTTACGTCCGGACGTGTCCGTATTTGATTGATGGCATCCAGTACCGAGTCGTCTATCTCGTTCATCTCGATTTTCGCTTCCGCGTATGTTAATAAAACCTCCGCGTAGCGCAGTAAAATGATATTAATTCCGCAGTTCGATGGATCCTCGTAATCTTCTTTGTTGATGTATTTTTTCACGTTGTATCCTAATGAGGTGGCCAAGTAGGTATTACCTACCGCGTCTTGTGAGCCGCTGCCCGGTTCCGGCCTGTAGATGGTACCATCAGGAAGAATATCTCCCGGTAAATAGATGGAATAATGTAGACGTGGGTCTCTGTTCTCATATTGAGTCTCGTTCGAGAAACCGCTTCCTTCTTCGTGTATCATTTTCCCATTGGTCATCCGGTAAGCGTCGAAAATAGCTTTTGTCGGGACAAAAGTGGGACCTTGTTTTCGTTGACTGAAAGGAGCCAGGAATGTAAAGACATTATTCGCTCGGATGTCTTTTATTTGTTGCTTATCCAATATGACTTCCTTGTTGTTTTCCGCCGCGTAGCTGAACAGTGTCTCGTACGATTCATACAAGTCATACCGGTTCAAATCCATGACCGCTTTGGCTCTTGTCGCTGCCTCTTCCCATTTGGATTGATATAAATAGGCTCTCGCGTTCAATGCCAGTGCCGCTCCCTTGGTGATTTTCCCGATTTGTTCCGCGGTCTCCGGTAGTATAGAGGCGGTTTCATCCAATTCCTCATTGATGAAAGCCCAAACCTTTTCGGTCGCGTCTCTTTTCAGGTTTTTCCCTTCTTGAATGTTATCGATGGTTCGCTCTACTAATGGGACATCGCCATAGAGCATGACCAGTTGCATGTATAGGTAAGCGCGGATTACCCTTATCTCCGCGCTTAAGATATCTAAGTTCTGCCTATCCTCTACGGTTATACGCCCTACATTCTCTAAAAAGTAATTTACCGCGCGAATGCCTTCGTAGGAATCCGACCATACCGTTTGGACAAGTGCCATGTTAGAGTCGTATTCTCCTCTTTCCATGGATGCGTTATCCGAGTATTGGACATTCGCGTGTAGAATGTCGGTCATACCATCGAACACGAAGATACGTGTTCCGTTCAAGTAGTTATAAATCGCGTTTGCCGCGTAAATCGCGTCCTGCTCCGTTTGCCAATATACTTCAGAGGAGATACGGTCGGTTGGTACGGTCTCAAGGATATTCTCGCAAGAGGAACAGATAACTGTCAATGAAACAAATAGATAGCGGTAAATTTTATGGATATATGTTTTCATGATCTTATAATGTTAAAATTCGAGATTTAATCCCAATGAGTATACGGAAGTTTGTGGATAATAACTCGCCCGTCCTGATGGGAACTCAGGATCTAAGTTCCATTCATTCAAAGCGGAGAACGTCAACACGTTTGTTGCCGTAATGGACACCTTCGCCCGTTGTATAAAAAACTTACGGGTCCAATCGGTAGGTAACGAATAGGACAATTGAAGTGTTTTTAAACGGAAATAGGAACCATTGAGGATAAGTCGGTCGGAGGATTGCACGTTTCGTAAATCAAATTTAACGGGGCGAGGGAATCGCGCGTCGGTATGTTCGGGATTCCAGACGTTGTTCGTGTAGATTTCGTGTGTAAATCCTTCTTGGTTGCCCATTTCGGATAAAGCGCCTGATAAGCGAACCCCTACATCCGCCGCTCCTTGCCATTGCATGAATAGCTCGAATCCTTTGTATGATATCGAACCGTTTAACCCAAACGTGTATGAGGGAAAAGTGTTACCCAAATAGGTCATATCCTCCGGCGTTATCGTCCCGTCTTGGTTCCGATCAATGTATTTGACATCACCGGGTTTCGTGTTTGCGAAAAGAGTCGGATAGTTATCCACCTCTTCTTGGGTTTGGAAAAGCCCGTCCGTAAGATATCCCCAATGGGAATCGATGGGTAGTCCTTCCGCCCGTATCGTCATTGGATCCGTGGAAGAGGTTGTCTTATATGGGCCACTTCCCGCCAAATCGGTGATCTCGTTTTTGTTGTAGGCGAAATTGGCCGTTACGTTATAATCAAATTCTTTAAAAGAGTCACGCCACGAGACCATAAGCTCTATTCCTCTATTTAACACCGATCCCGCGTTTTGTAAAGGAGCGTTTAAGCCTATCGCTCCCGGAATTGGCAATGTCAGTAAAATACCGTCCGTTACCTTGTCGTAATAATCGAAAGTCACTCCCATTCTGCTGTTAAACAGGTAAGCGTCCAGGCCTATGTCTATCTGTCGGGTCGTTTCCCATGTCAAGTCCGGATTCGACATTTTCTCTTGGATATATCCTGTCGCGATCCCGTTATCGAACGTATAGTCCGAGGAAACCAAAGCGGGGTAAAACTCATATAAAGGAATAGCCTGATTCCCGGTTTCTCCCCAAGAAGCCCTTATTTTTAAATCGTTGACCAGCCATTTATCTTGTTCCCAGAAACTCTCCTGCGAGACGCGCCAAGCGGCCGAGGCCGATGGGAAAAACGCGTATACGCCCGAGCCCGTGAACCGGGATGAACCATCCCATCGTCCGTTTATTTCCAATAGGTATCGGTCATCGAAATCATAGTTGACGCGTCCGAAGAAACTTCTTAATCCCCAGTCCCGGTCATAGCCGGAGATTTTACGGTTGTCTTCTCCTCCCATATTCATCGATGTCAGGTCATTGTTATAAAAATATTCCTTGTATCCTTCCAGGTAGTTGTTTTTATTTACGATTTGCGAATAACCCGCTAAGACATTTACGTCATGCTGTTTCCATGTTTTGTAGAAATTGGCGAGTCCCGTAAAGGTCTGTTCATTCTCGTTCTTCCGGATTTCTGTCAATATATTTTTATTCACGTCTTTTAGGACGATGTTAGAATCGTAATAATCCAATATCTTATATGCGTTGGCGAATTCTTTTTGTACATCGTTCGTGACTTTCGCGGAGTATTGCGCGGTAAGTTTCAGGAAAGAGGTTATATCCGCGTCCAGCTTCAAGTTTCCTACGAAATAATATTTCCGTAATTTGGATTGCCCTCCAAGGTCGTTATAGACCATAGGGCTATTTCCTTGTGAGCTTACTCCGTACGTGCCGTCCGGATAACGTGGTACGACCCATTGCGAGCCATGGTAAATGTAATTGAACACGTTCGCGATCGGCGCGGCGGAACGATTGTACCTGAAATCCGCGTCGGCGGAGATGGTGAATATCTTTTTCTTGAAATCCGTGTTGATGCGCATGCTGGTCACCTCATTGTCGTATGAGGAAATCACGCCCTCTTCATTTTTATGCCGTAAGCTCAACAAGCCTTTGAAGGTTTCCGAACCTCCGCTTATCGAGATGCTGTTGTCGAGTAAGGGAGCGATACGATACATCTCGTCCATAAAAACGTTAGGCAACGGATATTTCAACCGGTCCGTGGCGTTCACGTATTCTTGGATATATTCTTCGGTATATTTAGGCTGCGCTCCTGAGTTCACGTAAGCCAAGTTCTGATAGCGCATGTAATCCTCCAGCCCCATGTGTTTAGGCTGGTTGGTCGGATTGGATAAAGAGAAAAATCCGTTATATTTAATACTGACTTCTCCCGCTTTCGCTCGTTTGGTAGTCACCAGAATTACGCCATTGGCCGCGCGAGAACCATATATGGCGGCCGAGGCCGCGTCTTTTAGGACAGATATGGATTCGATATCGTTAGTGTTGATGTCCTCAAAGCGTTGCTCTACGCCGTCGACAAGGATTAAGGGGTCATTAGAGCCTATAGTCTCGTTATTCTCCGTGGAAGATAGCGTGGTCACTCCCCTGACACGGATGGTGGCTGTCGAACGTCCGGGCGTTCCTCCCGCGTCCGTGATTGTAAGTCCTGGCGACAAGCCTTGTAACGCTTGTTGGGCGTTGGATGTAGGACGTATGGTTATCTCCTCGCTTTTTAATTGGGCCACGGCATTTGTCGTGCTTACCTTTTTTTGTACGCCATAGCCGACAACGACGACTTCGTCCAGATTCCTGAAATCCTCGGTCAGTCTTATGGTCTGTGTTTCGGAACCATCCGCTTTCAATTCCCGGGATTGATATCCTACGTAAGAGACGACCAATATAGCGTTAGGGGGGACTTCCAACGTGAAATTACCTTCCATATCCGTGACGGTACCATTGGTTGTCCCTTTTTCCAACACGTTCGCGCCGATAATCGGTTCGCCATGTTGGTCTACTACTTTTCCATTCACTTTCTCGGGATTTTGCCGTGTGGATTCCCGTTCCCCTAAAATCAGCGTTTCTCTCATCGGTCGCTCTATGTTAACATTGGATAACGCTGAGCTCGTGGTGTTTGTGGCAGTGGCGAGAAAAACACAAGCCGGCATGCACGCGAATAGCAAGGATAACTTCATAATCATGGTATTTAAGATTTTCGGTGGCAAGGTATTAAGAAAAATATAAACTTACAAGCGGGAAAGCGAAATATTTCCGCTCATGTGCGGTAGCGTACATGAGCGGAAAAAGGATTTTATCTTACGGACACGTTATCAATGAAATAACGTGATAACGGACAAGGTGTGTCGCAATTGTCGAGCGGATTGTGTTTCTTTTGATTCGGCGTGTCGCGGTTGGGCAGGTTTCGGTACGCTCCCGTACGGAAACTCAGTCGCTCCACGCTTTTCACGGCATGAAGGTTCGGGATGGTTTGTCCAGCGAAGGTGGTCGCGCCCGTCCCGTCCGTATCTATCTCCAAAGTCACGTGCCGTGTCTTTCCTTCCGTGTATGTCCCAATCTGTTTCCCGTTGAGCGAAAGTTGCCCTTTATGGAAACGAAGAGAAGCGGCCCGTTCGCCATGCGCGTCTGTCACGTCCACTTCGAATGGCTCCTCCTGTTCCTTTTCTATGAGGATATCGAACGAGATTTTGGCTTTACGGGTCGTCTCGAACACACGGAGGGCCCGGGCGTAATCATAGCGGTCGCTATCATTGAGGCAAAGGCGATGTAAATCGTCTACGTAGACATCCGCCCATCGCGGACGATAGATGTTCCAATTCGGGATTTTCCCTTTCGGCTCGATGCTATCGAAGTCATCGTTTACCGAGCCTTTCCATTCGCGGGTTATCGAAAGCGGGACACGGGTAATCCAGATGTCCTCCTTATTGACGCTATACGTTACCCACATGCAGTTGTCGTCGGGCTGTTGCTCCCCTTCCGTGATACCTCTCACGTAGCAAGGACCGAAGTCCTTGTTCTCGCCAAAGAACCGCCGAGGCGGTACCTCGCCGTGCAGCACGCACATGTCGTCAAAAAGGATGCCGTCATCACTGGTGGTGACGATAAGCGGATAGCGATAGGGCTGCGTCTCGATGGGATTGTAGCACATGGCGTATCGTCCGTCGGCGGTACGCTGCCCCCAGTTCTTGCCGCCCGCCATGATGAGCGATGGCTCCCGCATGGGCTCATGCCACGTTTGCCCCTCGTCGTCGGACAGCGCGACCCACGACTTTTTCCAGAGCCCCACTACCTTTCCATCTTTCCGGTGGAAATAAGAGGTGGCTTTCAGGCGGTCGGTAGTCTCTTTCAAGGTGTAGAATCCATCCGTGCCTCTATCTTCGTCAATCCATTGCAACGTCTTGAGCTTGTCGTTCAACAGGGAGTCGCAAGCGGCCACGAAGCCTTTATCCTCGGAACGGGTGTAGAACGGATAGGCCGTGTTGCTCTCGTCCCATTTGGGGTGCGTTTCCGCATGCGAGGAGTAACGGATGAAATAAATCGGGCCCATGCTGCCGTCCTTATAGATTTCACGTACCACCCGACCGATACCACCTTCCATGAAGGGGTTGTAGCTATGACCATAAAATCCGACAATGAGCAGCCGACCGTCCGGAGCCGTGTAGAAGCCCATGCGTTGGTGCATGATGTAGCCGTAATAAGGCTTGGGGAAAGTGACGCCTTCCGGCGCTTTATAGACGGGAAAGACCACCTGAGGCTTTCCCCACGAGCGTCCGTCCGTGGAGGTCGCGAGAAGCGTATGGCCCGGTGGCTGCTGCTCGTCTGCCGGGTTACTGAGGTATTGAAGGTAGAACTTCCCGTTCCAATAGGTGAGGTTCGGCGCGTGATTGTAGGTCCAGCCGAAGTCGTCCGCCTTCTCGGGGCGGGTGCGGTTGGCACGCAAGACTTGTATGTTCTCCGCTCCGATGGCGTAGCGGAAACCGCCTTCATGCAAGCGGGGGTTGCAAATCTCTCCACCGACATATCGGACCGGCTCGGCGGGCGAGCCCGTTTGTCCCCAAGCGGCGATACCGCAACCCACAAGAAGGCAGGAAAGCCAAAATGTTCTCATAAGTGACTTACTTTATATGTTATTTATATCTCGAAAATTTTTTTCTCAGCGAAAAACGTGCGTAAGTTACAAAAAATCGACGAACCCTCCATCTTTATTTGATAACGGTCCGTACCCGTCCATTTGTCCGGAAAAAAAGACGTACGTGTTTTTCCGGAAACAAGGTAATGTTTTTCCAAAAACACGTACGTCTTTTTTTCGGGAGATTGCCGCCGGTCATTTCCGGGTGAATAGGAGCTCGGAGCCACCCGTGTTAATCATACCCAACTCATTGGCGGTCAATTTGTAGATGTTGTATAGTTCGCTGGCATTTTGGGAATCATCGCTTCGAGAATCGTACAAGTACAGCGATAGATATTGTGGATAGCCTTCGGGGGAATCCCATCCGAGTTTGTAAGTGCCATCGCTATATTGTGGTTCCCCTTTGTAGATTTGCCACATTTTCGTGTACGTCCCATCCGCGTTGAATTGAAATTCCGTAGTGCTGTTTAAAGTGCTATACGTCCATGAACCGACGAGCTTGCTTTCGTCGATGTCGAAGTCGTATTTATTGTCGTCGTCCGAGCAGGCGGCGAACCCCACCATAAGGACCGTCAAGAGGGTCCATAAAAACATTCGATTAATCTTTTCCATGCTTATTCTATTTAAATGGTTAATGAATCCGTAGTTTGTCTCAGGGCAACATCGCCAGCGCGCGGTTCTCGCAAGCTTCCATCTCCTCGCGCTCGCCGGGGCCTTTGTCGTTGATGCCGCAAAGGTGCAGGATGCCGTGGATGATGGTACGGTGAAGCTCCTCGTCGTAGGAGGTTTGGAACTTCTCCGCGTTCGTCCGCACGGTGTCGAGGCTGATGAAGAGGTCGCCCGATATCTTATCGCCCGCCGTGTAGTCGAAGGTGATGATGTCCGTATAGTAATCGTGCTGGAGGTACTGGCGGTTCACCTCCAGTATCTTCTCGTCCGAGCAAAAGATATAACTGATGTCGCCCGTCCGCTTTCCGTAAGTCGCCGCTACCTCCTTAATCCATGCGGAGACTTTCTCTTGGTTGATTTCCGGAAGCTCCGTGTCTTCCGCGTAATACGCTATCGCCATGATTTGTCGCTTTTTGTGCGCAAAGGTAATTATTTTTTTAAGGAGTTAGAAGGAGTTAGAGGGAGTTATCGCCCGCTTGTGGCGGGCTCAGGAGTTAAAGCCGATACTCTCTTGTTTGCGGACTAAAAGGTATTGGCTCTAACTCCTTCTAACTCCCTCTAACTCCTTAAAAGAACAAATACGCCATCGCGATCGCGGCGATGGCTCCCGCCAAGTCCGCCAGCAAGGAGCATTGGATGGTGTAGCGGGTATTCCGGATACCGACGCTTCCGTAGTAGAGCGCCACCACGTAGAAGGTCGTGTCGCACGAGCCTTGCACGATGGACGCGAGCCGCCCCACGAACGAGTCCGCCCCGTAGGTGTTCATCGCGTCGAGCATCATGCCACGTGCGCCGCTTCCGCTCAACGGTTTCATCAGGATGGTGGGCAACGCCTCCACGAAGCTCGTGTCCAGCCCGACGGCCGCCACGCCCATCCGCACGCCCTCTATCAGGAAGTCCATCGCTCCGGAGGCACGGAACACGCCGATGCCCACCAGTATCGCCACCAGATAAGGAATGATGGTGATGGCCGTCTGGAAGCCCTCTTTCGCCCCTTCGATAAAGGCGTCGTACACGTTGATGCGTTTCCGCACGCCACTCACGATGAACCCGCAGATGATGGTGAAGAGGAGCGTGTTGGCGAACAAGGTGGAGTAGAGCGATATCCGCTCTTGGTCCATCGAGCGGAACAGCCACACCAACCCGCCGATAAACAACGCCGAGCCGCCGAAGAACAGGAGCAGGTTCCGCTGGAGGATGTTGATGCGTTGCCGGACGCAGACCGCCAGTATCGCCACCAATGTGGAGGTGAACGTGGCGAGCAGGATGGGCAGGAACACGTCCGAGGGGTTCGCCGCGCCCATCTGCGCCCGGTACATCATGATGGTGATGGGTATCAAGGTCAGCCCGGAGGCGTTGATACAGAGGAACATGATCATCGCGTCGCTGGCGGATGTCTTCTCCTTGTTCAGCTCTTGCAACTCCCGCATCGCCTTCAGTCCCAGCGGCGTGGCGGCGTTGTCGAGCCCTAACAGGTTGGCGGAGAAGTTCATGAAGATGGAGCCGGTGGCGGGATGGTTCTTGGGTAGCTCCGGGAAGAGCTTGCTGAACACCGGGGACGCTAACCGGGCGAAGGCCTGTATCAATCCGCCTTTCTCCCCGATTTTCATGATGCCTAACCAAAGCGACAGGATGCCGGTCAGCCCGAGGGAAATCTCGAAACCGGTCTTGGCGGAGCTGAACGTGGCGTTGATAATCTCGGTGAACACGGCGGTGTCGCCTCCGATAACCAGCCGTCCCGCCGCCACCACGAAGGCGATCAGGAAGAAAGCTATCCAAATGTAGTTGAGTACCATAATTGTTTTATTGGCTATTTAACCAAGTATGTAACTGTTATTTATGTTAGGCAAATGTAGGAATAAATACGAAAAGAGGGAATAGGCGGAGAAAAATCCGTCGCTCCGGCGAGAAAAAGTCATTTCACCATATATAAAACTCTATCTTTAGTCTAAAGATACATATCTTCAACCTAAAGATATATATCTGCAGTCTAAAGATACATATCTTTAGACTAAAGATAGAGTTTTCGTGAGCGGATTTCCGATTTTTCTTCGGCGACTTCCCAAGTTTTTTCCCCGGTCTGAAGAACTTTTGTTAGCGAGGAATGAAGAAAACCTTATATCTTTGCTTCTGAATAAAAACATATCCATAGATGAAGATATTAGTGACATACGACATGTTCCGGGAGGGCTTCGCCGAGTTGGAAAGCAAGTACGAGGTGACGTTCCCGGAGGGGAGGGATTTTACCTACGAGGAGGTGTACGAGATGATTCCGGAGTACGACGTGCTTTGCTCCATGTTCGACTTCCCCGTGAATAAGGAGCTAATCGACCACGCCCCGAAGTTGCGCCTGATAGCCAACTACGCCGTGGGGTATAACAATATCGACGTGGCCTACGCCATCGAGAAGGGATTGACCGTGGCGAACACGCCCGACCCCGTTACCGCGCCAACCGCCAACATCGCGTTGGGATTGTTGCTGGACGCCGCCCGGCGCATCACCGAATGCGACCGGAAGCTGCGCACGCTGGGCAAGAAGATGAAAGTAGGCGTATTGGAGAACCTGGGCGCGCCCGTCACCGGACAAACACTCGGTATCATTGGCATGGGACGTATCGGCAAGGCGCTGGCGAAGCGGGCGAACGCCATGGGCATGGAAGTGATTTATCACAACCGCCACCAACTTTATATCGAGGAGGAGACGAAACTGAACGTCACCTACGTCACGAAGGAGGAATTGTTGGCAAAAGCCGACTTCGTATCCTTGAACGCGCCTTATACGCCGGAGACCTACCATATCATTGGCGAGGAGGAATTGCGACGGATGAAACGTTCCGCCATCCTGATTAATACCGCCCGCGGTCCGCTGGTGGACGAGCATGCTTTGGTGAAGGCCTTGCGGGAAGGCGAGATCCGTGCGGCGGGATTGGATGTGTTCGAGTTCGGCGATTACCCGCTCCCGGAGTTGTTGGAGCTGGACAACGTGGTGCTGACCCCGCACATCGGTACGCAAACCTTGGAGACCCGCATCATCATGGCGAAAGCGGTATGCGACAACGTAATTGGTTTCTTGGAGGGCGACCGCCCCGTATCACGTGTACTCAGGCCATGACCGCGGAGTTTATCTTATCCGAGCTACGTTCCATCGGCTCACCGGAGAAAGCCGCCCACCTGAGCCGTTTCTTCAAGACCGGTCCCGGTCAGTATGGCGAGGGCGACCGGTTCTTGGGCGTGGCCGTTCCTTTTACCCGGAAGGTCGCCCGGGCGAATAAGGCGACACCGTTCGAGGAGTTGCGGCGTTTGCTGGATAGCCCGTGGCACGAGGCGCGCCTCTGCGCCCTGCTCATCTTGGTATATCGTTTTAAGGAGCGTAAAACTACGTCCGAGGAGCGGGAAAGCATCGTTTCGTTCTATTTAAAGCATATCCGGCGTTGTGATAACTGGGATTTGGTGGATATGAGTTGCCGCGACCTTTTGGGCGAGTATCTGGCGGACAAGAGCGACCGTTCGCTCCTGTACCGTTTGGCGGAGAGCGACAACCTATGGGAGCAACGGATCTCGATTGTCTCCACATGGGCGTTCATCCACCGGGACGACTTCGCCGATACCTTGGCATTAACCGAACGTTTGATGTCTCATCCGCACGATTTGATACACAAGGCGATGGGATGGATGTTGCGCGAGGTGGGAAAGCGAGACCGGCGTACGCTCACCGATTTCCTGGAGCGATACGCCACCCGTCTTCCTCGTACCACGCTCCGTTACGCCATTGAGCATTATCCCGAGCCGGCGCGTCGTTATTTCTTACAGAAAAAATACCATGTTTTGTGAGGAGGTCGCCGCTTCGCTTCGGAAATGGGCGGGAGCGTATAACACGAAGGCGTTTATCGAGAATGACCCCGTGCGTTTCCCGCGTCGTTTCGCGGAGAAGCGGGATATCGAGATATCCGGTTTCCTGACGGCATGGATTTCGTATGGGAACCGTAAATGTATCCTTTGGAAGGCGGAGGAGCTGCACCGGATGATGGGCGAGAGTCCTTACGCTTTTATCCGCGCGGGAGAGGATTCCTTCGCCCTGCTCCGGGAGCGTCCCGAGAGACCGGGACGGGATACGTTCTACCGTTTTTATACCTATGATGACTTGCTCGCGCTTTTGCTTCGCCTGAAAGAGGTGTACGACGCGTACGAGAGCATGGAGGACGCTTTGCTCGCTATGCCGGGCGAGGAGCCGCTCGAACGTCTGCGGAGGCTTTTCGAGGGGATAAGAGGCATTCCGGTACCCGGTGGTCCCTCGGCGTGCAAGCGGCTGGCGATGTTCATGCGCTGGATGGCGCGTACGGATGGCATCGTGGATTTGGGCGTTTGGCGGAAGGCGGTCTCTCCCCGCCAGCTGATTATCCCGTTGGACACGCACGTCCATCAAATCTCCCTACGCTTGGGTCTGACCAAACGGAAGGACGCGTCGATGCGTACGGCGCGGGAGATAACGGAAGCGTTGGCGGAGGTTTTCCCCGACGACCCTTGCTTGGGCGATTTCGCCCTTTTCGGGTATGAGATGGATGGCGTATGAATTATGATTTATCCCAATTACTAACTACCAACTACTAACTATTTGAGATATGAACGAACAGAACAATACCATCGCCTCCGTGTGCGTGTATTGCGCTTCAAGCACGAAAATACCGGAGGTTTATTTCGACGCCGCCAAGGAATTGGGGCGGCTTTTGGGCGAGCGCGGGTTGCGAGTGATTAACGGCGCCGGGAATATCGGGCTGATGCGCGCCGTGTCCGACGCCACGTTGGAGGCGGGCGGCAGGGTGACCGGTGTCATTCCCCGTTTCATGGTGGAGCAGGACTGGTATCATAAGGGACTGACCGAGCTTATCGAGGTCGAGACGATGCACGAGCGCAAGCGGCGCATGGCGGAGCTTTCGGACGCGGTTATCGCCTTGCCCGGCGGATGCGGCACGCTGGAGGAGCTTCTGGAGATTATCACGTGGAAGCAACTCGGTCTTTACCTCAATCCTATCGTGATATTGAACGTCAATCATTATTACGACCCGTTGTTGAGCCTGTTCGAGCGGGCGATAGAGGAGAGCTTCATGCGTCCGCGGCACGCCGCGATGTGGGCGGTGGCGGACACGCCGGAGGAGGCCGTCCGTTCGCTTTACGCCCAACCCCGTTGGGACGCGAGCTTCCGTAAGATCGCGGCTATCTGACATCATCCGCGTTTGAGAAAATGCCTTTTCAGAAAAGACGTACATGTTCTCGGAAAAACACGACCGTGTTCGTCGGGAAACATGTACGTCTTTTTTGGAAATATTTGCGTGTTTTTCACTGCCGTATGAAAAAAATAATTTATCTTTGACACATTCCATATTTTGGGTATTTAAATTTAATTCCTATGAAAACACTGAGAGGTTTCTTTTTCTTGTTCCTTTGCCTGCTCTTGTCGGCAGGGGGATACGCGGGCGATAAGGCCAGCTTCTTGAAAAAACAGTTCACCACGCGTGACGGGTATAAACTGAACTATCGGGTATTGTATCCGCTGAATTACGACGCGGGGCAAAAGTATCCGGTCATCCTGTTCCTGCACGGGGCGGGTGAGCGAGGTTCGGACAACGAGGCGCAGCTTTTCCATGGCGGCGATATGTTCGCTTCTTACGAGAACCAAAGCAAGTATCCGGCGATTATCATCGCTCCCCAGTGCCCGGAGAATATCTGGTGGACGGATTACAAACGACCGGATAAGGCGGGGGAGAAGCGGGTTTATCCCTATTCCGCTCCCATGACGAAACCGCTGGCGGCGGTGAAGGAGTTGCTGGACAATTATATCGCCAAGGGAATGGTGGACACGAAGCGCATCTACGTGACCGGTCTTTCGATGGGCGCCATGGCTACGTTCGATATCGTGCTGCGTTACCCCAATACGTTCGCTACTGCCACGCCGATTTGCGGAGGGGCGAATCTCCAGCGTCTGGCGAATTTCAAGGGAAAAACGGCGTTCAGCATCTATCATGGTAGCGTGGACCGCACGGTGGACGTGCAATTCTCGCGCGACGCGTATGAGACCTTGAAGAAAGCGGGAGCGGAGGTCCGTTACAAGGAGTATCCCGGCGTGGACCATAATAGCTGGGACAACGCTTTCGCCGAGCCGGACTATCTTTCTTGGATGTTCGGACATAGCTTATGATAACACAGTGTATGTTTATATAATCCTCATTTAAATTAATTGTAAAAGTATCATGAAAAGACGAGATTTTTTAGCCGGTACGGCGTTGGTCGGGGCGGGTCTTCCGTTGGGATTGGCTCCGTTGTCATTGAGTTCCTGCTCGGGAAAAACGGCGGGTGGAGCGGGCGCGGCGGCCCATCAGTACACGCCGGAGGAGTTGGGTATGTATTCTTTCGTGGATGTCGCTCCGGACGGAGAGCCGCTGAAGGCGGCGCTGGTCGGATGTGGCGACCGCGGTACGGGCGCGGCTACGCAATTCTTGAGCGCGGGTCCGAACCTTTCCATCATCGCGCTCGCCGATGTCTTCCCGGACCGTATGGAGACTTGCCGGAAGGTATTGTTGGAGAAGTTCAATAACAACGTGGACGATGACAAATGCTTCATAGGCTTCGACGCTTATCAGAAAGTCATGGCGATGGATGAGATTGACGTGGTGCTGCTCTGTACGCCTACCCATTTCCGTCCGGAGCATTTCAAGGCCGCGGTAGAGGCGGGCAAACATATTTTCATGGAGAAACCGTGCGCCGTGGACCCGGTGGGTATCCGTACAGTAATCGCTTCGGCGAAAATCGCCAAGAGCAAAGGTTTGACCATTATTACCGGAAACCAGCGCAGGCACCGTCGGGATTACTGGGAGGCTTATCTGCAGGTGCGAAACGGCATTATCGGCGATTTGGTGGCGGCTACCGCCCATTGGGACCAAGGGGCGTGGTGGAACAAGTTCAAGCGTCCGGAATGGAGCGATATGGAGTATTGCATCCGCAACTGGTTTAACATCAAATGGTTGAGTGGAGACCATATCTTGGACCAGGCGGTGCATAACATCGATGTAGTCACTTGGTTCATGGGCATGCGTCCACAAAGAGCCGTCGGGTTTGGTGGACGGGCGCGTCGGCTGACCGGCGATATCTTCGATTTCTTCAGCGTGGATTATTATTACGAAGGAAATAAGCGGATGCTGACGACCGCCCGCCAGATAGACGGATGCGACGGAAACGTTTCCGAGCAAATCTTGGGCGCGAAGGGAGTCGCCTTGTTAGGAGACGGCGGGAATATCCAAATCGTGGATTACGCCGGAAATGTCCTTTGGAAGTATGATTACGAAAACAAGCCGGTGAAGAACCCGTATGACCAAGAGCATGTCCATTTGGTGGAATCTATCCGTTTGAATAAGGGAATCAACCAAGCGGAGGATTTGGCTTACTCCACGCAAGTGGCCATTTTGGGCCGCGAGGCCGCGTATACGGGAAAGGCTATCACGTGGGACGAGATCATGGCTTCGGACTTGCGATACGGGCCTACGACGTACGCTATGGGGCCTCTGCCCGATTATCATGAGGGGCAGCCACCCGTTCCCGGAAAGAATCCGGAATAACCGAATAACGAAAGAGGATGAGCGCGGCTCGTCCTCTTTTTTTCGCTATGTTTCCGCGGATAGAAATCTTTGGTAGGGAAAGGAATACGATTTCTTAACTTTCATTACCTTCGCGTCTCGAAAATAGAGTAGAAAAATGGAATTGAACAGATTGACGGCTTCCAGGCAGACGGTGTTCCGAGAGATGAAAGATTACGTGATGATCGCTTTGGGAATGATTTTTTATGGCATCGGATGGACCGTGTTCTTGCTTCCGAACGATATTACCACGGGAGGTGTACCGGGTATCGCCTCTATCGTGTTTTGGGCGACAGGTTTTCCTGTCCAATATACCTATTTCATCATCAACGCTTGCCTGCTGTTATTGGCGTTGAAAATCTTGGGCTTTAAGTTCTGCGTCAAGACTATTTTCGCCGTGTTTACGTTGACTTTCTTTTTGGAGGTCATCCAGAAGGTGACGGCGGATATCCATCTGCTGAGCGACCAGCCTTTCATGGCGTGCGTGCTGGGCGCTTTTTTCTGCGGTAGCGGTATCGGTATCGCCTTTTCCTCGAACGGTAGCACGGGCGGGACGGATATCATCGCCGCTATCATCAATAAATATCGGGATATCACGCTGGGACGTGTCATGATGATTTGCGATATGATTATCATCTCCTCCAGCTATTTTGTCTTGAAGGACTGGGAGAAGGTGGTGTATGGCTTCGTGACCTTGTATATTTGCAGTTTCGTGTTGGACCAAATCGTGAACAGCGCGCGGCAGTCGGTTCAATTCTTTATTATCTCCAAGAAATATATGGAGATAGGGAAGGCCATCAACGCCTTGCATCGCGGAGTCACGATTATCGATGCCACCGGTTTCTATACCGGTCAAGAGCAGAAGATGATGTTCGTGCTGGCGAAGAAACGCCAATCTACCACGATTTTCCGTATCATCAACGATATCGACCCGCACGCCTTTGTCTCGCAGAGTGCCGTGATTGGCGTATATGGCGAAGGTTTTGACCATTTCAAGTTGAAGAAGAGTAAGAAGGAGGAGTTGGAAATTAGGAGTTAGTGGTTGGTAGTTGGTAGTTGAAGGTAGTCTATAGATATTTTCCTAAATTCTAACTCCTAACTACCAACTCCTAACTACTAATTTCAATATCCGAACCGCGACGTATCGACCTCCTTGCGCTGTTTCTCCTTGTAGCCGTTGAACTTGTAGGTGAACGAGACGGTCAGGTTACGGGATGTTTGTCGCTGAAGCAAATCCAATCGTTGTCCTTTATAGTCGATGTGGCCGTCGGGCGTGGCGCTATTGAGGAGGTCGTTGCCTTGTATTTTCAATTCGGCGCACTCGTTGGCGAAAGTCCATTTCAGTCCAGCGTCTATTTTATAGATAGCGCTTAGGTCGTAGATTCCTTGCAGCGTGGGGCTGGCGTAGAGCGCGTTCAGCTCCAGGCGGATGTCTGGCTTCCTGGAGAGGCGGAAAGTGTTATTCCATTGGGCGATGCCCTGCACGTTAGTCCGGTGAAAGTCGATCGCATGATACGAGTCGCATACGTCTTTGTTGAAAGAACCGTCCAGTGTCAGTTGGGTGTTCCACACGGAA
>CASEGC010000057.1 GCA_949287365.1 uncultured Parabacteroides sp. | reverse complement strand
CGTTCCTTTAACAATTTTATTGCCAACTCGCTCTCTGCCATAGCTGCATACTGCTTCTTTGAAAAGAAGCCCACCATTGATATTTGTTTTGTCAAAGACGGGCAACTTATGATGTTTTGAATTATTTCGAACTCACGTTATTTTATTGCTTTTCCCGTTATTTGCGATGACATCCTCCGCTTTATAGGTCTTGAATTTCTTGTCCGCCAGCGGGTCGTATTGATATGCGATATCGCTAGCCTCGACCTTATAACGATTGTCGAAACAGGTGATATTTACTTTATACTTGATGATAGTCTTATCCGTATCGGAAAGTAGCATCTCAACTTTCGAGCTGAAGTAAATCGTCCCTTTTTTCTTATCGGAATTCATGTTGGACAGGAATACGTCTTTCCCGTAATTGTCTTTTGCCCACACCTTGATCGCGTTGAATATCTCCAATTTGGACGCTTCGACCTCGACATCATCCTGATAACAGATTTTTCCCTCTTTCATTGGAGCGCATTCTTCCACTTCTCCTTTGTGCCCCTGCGCCATGGAAAGCGCAGGGAATATCAAGCCTATCAATAATAGAATCTTTTTCATTCGCTCGTTCTCATTATTATTTAATCCATACGTTCGTAATCTCGCCGATTAGCAAAATCTTTTGATTGTCGCTTGTCTCGCCTTGCTTACGGCATTCTATGATTATCCATGCCTCGTCAGGCGATGCCTCCGGTTTAGAGAAATGGACTTGATATAAGCCGTTATTCTCTATTGTCTTATAGGCCGGGCTGTCTTGCGAGATAACTATCATACAGATGGTTTTCCCGAACATGTCACCTACACCTTTCCATGTGATATTCTTATCGGTTACATTACCTTCGTTAACGCTGAGTCGCGGCGTGTCGTTCGGTAACATATTTAAGATTGTCTCGGGAATTTTATTGGAGGGGAGAGATACAAATCCGTCCGGGACGGTTGAACTTGTGGTTATCGTAGCTGTCGGTTCGCTCGGTCGTTCGGTCGGAGTCTCAGATAATAAGCGTTCTCCTAAAGCGCTCGCCACGCTCTCGAATGTCTTTTCCGCGAAATTGATAGTCGCTTTACGGAATTTTCCGCTGACGCGATTTAATTTCGTCTTGCTTTTGTTAAGCGCGTATTTATCGGTAATCCATTCTTCCGCCTTATATATTTCGGGTTCATTCTGATAGGAGACGTTGTATTCATAGTAAATGCTAGTCAATCGCAAGGTACAAGTATGTTCCTCGCATTCGATAAGTATGCGGTATTTCATGAGAGTCCTGTCTAAGGAAAGAGCGGTGCTGGAGAAAACGAGATAATCTTCTCCCAACAAGGCTATCTCTCCTTTTTCCTCATTCTGGTAAGCGACTCTTTTTTTCTCCGTGTTGAAATTCTCTTTCCCCCATTTTAACAAGATCTGGAATATTTGCGTCTTGTCGAGGGATGAGGGGTTGAACTCTCGTTTGAAAACGACTTTCCCGTTCTCGAGCGGAACGGCGTCGGCTAAATACTTGGAATCTTCTTGCGCGGTAAGTAGACCGGAAATGAAAAGTGTCAATAATAAGAAAAGTTGTTTCATGATGGCTCTTATTAGTTGTTTTTCTATTAGCGCGAATATATAAACAAATGTAGAAAGTTGGTATAAGTAAGGGGAAAATGTGAAAACAGGAACTTTCCGTCAAACGAATTTCGTGAAAGCGAAATGTTTCTGGATAGTTCCTGTTTTTCTTTGTATTAAGAATCGTATGGATTGTAATAGAGTTAGTTATCCATGGTAATATCTTGTACGCGAATACGGACCGGCCCCTTCAATCCTGCGGGTTGTAAAGGTGAATTTTTTCGATGATAAGACCAAATGAAAAATGTTTTCCTGCCTTTCGATGGACGTGGTGTTCCTTTTATGAACCATTCCGGAAATGCTTTTATGGCGCGTCCCATCGTTTCTCCTCGGTCTTCGCCCCATTCAAAATCGGCCGGAAATTGTTCGTCCCCAATTAAACGATTCGCCCAATTATTCGTAACCGCTATCTCTATCTCGTTATTCTTTTTTCGCATATAATCCGTGATATCTATCCGATAAGGAGGATACCATAGTACTCCGACCGTTTCTCCATTCACTTTCAATTCGGCGATGTCGTCCATTTCTCCCAACTCCAGCCAAAGCCTTTTGCGATCGTTTGGCTTACTTTCCTGTATCTTGATATTTTTCTTATATACGGCTGTCCCTGAAAAATACTTGACTTCATCGTTGGAAGAAGTGGAAAAATCAGTCAAGACAAAATCCTTTATAGCGAATGGTTCTCCTACTTTTGGGATGAAAGAAACATCCCATCGGTTATCTAACAGGTGTATCTTTTCCGATATTACCTTATAAGCGGGTATTTTCGCGTAAGAAGTGTTTCTTTGGGGTAATATCAAAAACATGGATTCTCCGGGCGACAGGGAAACGGAAATGAATAATGAATCATTTTTGATTTCCGTGTTTGTTATAGCTTTGATTTGCCCATGATAAGCATCCCATAATTCCGGTATTCTATTTGGATATGGGGTGATTACCGTTTGAATGGTTGAGGTATCCGTTGGATTTATCATAAAATAAATATCCGTGTCACTTTTTTCTCGGTGAAGTATTTTCCCGTTAGTCGAAATCAATTTACCCTGTTGTAATAACATCTGGCATCGGGATAAATAGGTGAAAAATGCTTTTCCTGGTTTGAACCAGGTTTGATGGCGTCCGAAATGAGTTCCCCACCAACCCATGCCCATCCCAGGTTGGTGTTTGTCGTCAAAAGGTTGATGTACCCAATGATGTAAAAATAACAGATTGGCGCCGGATATGAAGCTTCCATCCGCCGAACGTTTTAAGAACGCTGGATCTTCCGTGTATTGACTGATTTCGGGGCGACTGGTGAAAGCTTCCGCTCCGACAATCCGTTTATTGGCTTGTTTGGCCATTTCCACGATATCTTTTTGGATCGTACCGTCTCCTCCTGTCCAGAATTCACCCATCGGCACATCCGGTATCGTTGTGCATTCTTTCGTGTCGAATGGTCCCCAATAAGGCTCCCAAAAGAATTGTAATCCGGTTTCGTGAATCATCTCTTTCGCGACTTTCCAGCCATTATCTATATAAAGCCTGTTGATAATCTCTTTGTAATCAATCTCAAATTGCCGCAGATTCTCATTTTCCGCATCGGATTGTCTTAATGCGATAAAGGGGAGAGGGTCATATCCTTTTCGCTGTTTGAATATTTCTCGAAAACCAGGAGTCCAATCTTGGTCTCCGGCTTCATAACTGTCAATCAAGATATGGGTAAATGTTGTCCCGATATAATCTTTCAAACGCTCGCTCAATGGCTGAAGGACATGTTTCCAATGATATATGGACTGTTCTTCGCTCATTTTGTCCACCTCCAGGACTTTCCCTATCAATTCGTCAGGTAGCGGATGTGGGTTTGACATTGTCGGCGCGTGTCCTATTCGGAACAGTGTCCATTTCCCTGCGGGAGCGTCCCAGCTTAGATTGCCATCCTTGTCCATATATTCCGTTATGTCCAAAATGTCCTTTCCCACTGATGTTATCTTTTCAGGAATGGCCATAACGGCTATGTCCTTATAATACGAGGCTTGTTTATGGGTTGTTCCCCAACCTTCATAAACTGGTAAGACCGGACGCGGTAACTGAACTTGTAACTTTTCGCCTCCTTCAACCGATAGTTTACTACTTACGACCTTTTGCATTCCTCTTTCTTCTGTCACCCAAGGACCGCCTGTCGTTGAATATCCGGGAGTGTTCTGCAATCCCAGTTTTAACCCTAATCGTGAAGCCTCGGATGCCGCGTATACCATGGCTTTCCAATAAGCGTCGCTTCTGTAAGTCTGTTCCGGCCAAGGGTTATTGCTTACAGGCTTATGTGATTCTTGCACGGCGGAGGCGAGGTTGAAAATGGTCGCTCCGCCGATACCCGCCTCTTTCATGGCCTCTAAATCTTTTCGTATCCCTTCTTTCGAGAAATTGCTACCCATCCAATGCCACCAGACATAAGGGCGATAACGCATAGGGGGGTCTTTGAATTGTTCGGCAAGAACTTCCATAGGTTCTTCCTCCTCCATGGATACATTGGGGTTGGAGCATGAACTGAGCAGGCAAAGATACAGGCAACTAATGGTGAATAGAATTTTTTCCATACTTGATTGATTTTATTATTTAAAGCGAAGCGGTAAACGGCCGAATCGTTCACCACTACGCGAATGTACGATAATCCCCTTATTAATTTATTTATTTACGTGAGTCCGATAGAAAAACGGATAGGGGAAAAATGTCCGATAGCTGGGAAAAACTTGTAAACCCGGCGAGAAAAAACGGGAACTCCCCGGAGAAAAGTCTATCTTTAGGCTGCGGATACATATCTTTAGGTTAAAGATACGTATCTTTAGGCTGCAGATATGTATCTTTAGCCTAAAGATAGAGAATTCTTCGCTATATGGCGAACTTTCTCATATAGGGTCCGAGATTTTTTCTCCCTTCTTTTCCCTTTTCTCTTCTATCGAACTTAAGTTGCATTTATAATGCGTCTCCGTTGGTATTTACCGCGGCTTGAGTTCTACCGGACCACCAAACAGGTGTCGTATGGTTGTTTTTGTAGGCCACAGCCTGAAAGTTGTCAGGATTATCGCGGGACTCACTGTCTGGATAATAAAAGCGGTCCATAAACACGATGTTTGGTGTCGGTAATAAAGGAAGTTGCCCATTTAAATCTTTTACCAAACGGCGAGCCTCATTATAAATCTCGTAAGGATTCAGGATATTCATGTCGACAAATTTCTGGTCGAAAATGAATTTCAGCTTTTCTTGCGTGTTCAATGAATTGAACTTCTCGGCAGCAAAGTTGCAATAATCCGATAGGTGTGCTTCGTCTAATTCTGATACACTGGCGCTTTCTTTCACATGTTGTAACGCCGGTGTCGAGGATGGTCCATACGTGTTGCCCATATTGGTTTGATAATAAAAGCGAGTAGATATATCGATCGCTTTTCTTATGTGTTCCGCGGGATCAATATCGCTAAAATCGCCAGGCCAACGGATAGCCGCTTCTGCTAATAGTAAATGAACCTCCGGTGCGTGCATGACAGGGTATAGCATATCAAAATTGAAATAAGTTTTCCGATTATACATCGCGGGTATTCGATTTTCGGACCAAACGTGTTCTTCCGCATCTATGAAATTGAACATATCATAAATTTCTTGTGCCGTATAATAGTCGCTAAGCTTCGCGGTATCAGCCATTATAAGCGGTAATCCAATATAACGGTTATGGATATCCGGTTGGAACATGGCGAACAGACGCGGGTCATAATCGTGCCTGTCCGCGGGAATTCCGTTTTCATCTCCTGGCTGATATTCGTAATTCATGATATCTTTAATGATAGTTTCTGGCGCTCCGCATTCATATCCACGTTCGTCTATTCCACGGAAGAAAGTCACGGCGAACGCGTTTACTTTGTCTTGTTCTTCTATACCGATATTTTGTTCATATTCCAGAATCAAGAGATTCTCATTGACTAACTCACGTATGGTAGCGATGGCTTCTTCCGGTTTTACATGGCATAAGCGCATTGCCATACGCAAACGCAATGAATTGGCGAAACGAATCCATTGATCGATACTCCCTTTACAAAGTATATCGGCGGAAGAAAAACGGACCTCGTCCATATCTGAAGCGAAAGTAAAGGAACTTAACCCTGCCGCCGCGTCTTTTAGCTTAGTCATGATATCCGCGTAAATGAAATCCTGCGTATCATATTTGGCATAGAATACTCCTTCAAAAGCACCTCCCGCTTCCGAATAAGGAATGTCATCATACATGTCAGTTGAACGCTGGAACGCGTATCCTCGGACAATGTCACTGCAATAGACATATACCGCGTTTCTCGCTTTTTCTTCTTCGGTCATGACATTATACAGCAAAGTCATGGCGTTTAGATTCTTACTATAGTCTACATTGGTTTTTTCGAAGATCGCTTTGTTGAATTCGACCCCTGACCAATCTAACCAAGGTTGAATAATCGTACTGTTTTGGCTAGCGTCCAAATACAATGGACTTACTCCTAAGCCAAGCATCTTGGTGAAACCGCGCATATAATGATATACAGGTCCATACTCATAGCGGAATAAATGAGTTTGCGTTAATGCGGAAGCGAAGAGCAAATTGTATTGAGGTTCCGTAACTTTATCCGGATTATAGAATTCTTTGCGTAAATCATCTGCGCACGAAGTTATTGTTCCAGTCATTATAACACTAACCAGCAAATAAACGATATATTTAGCTAATTTGTTCATATTCATAAGATTTTATAATACATTAGAATGATACATTAAGACCTACACCTACACTCCGTATGCCCGGAGTGATAGTTTGTTCCGTAGAAGAGTTTGTTCCCAACGCCGATTCAGGGTTTACATTAGGAACATCTTTATAGAGATAACATACATTATTCGCGAACACGTTCAATCGTGCGTTCTGGATTTTGAGCTTATTAATGAATTTCTTCGGTAATGTATAGCTTAAGGAGATAGAGCGCAGACTGATATAGTCACTTTTGTAAATCTTGTCTTCGCTTAAATCTCTGGCGCTTTGCCAATACAATCCTTGATAGTATTGTTCGGCTGTGATTAACATCGTATTTTTCTCGCCATCGGGTGTTACACCTTCCGTAATCACGCCATCATGTAGTATGAACGGATAGTAAGAGTCGGCGGGGACGGCCGCGTCATGACTGTCCAATAAAATACGTTCGCCTTCCATGTTCATGTAGTAAGGAAGACCACCACGGGCTTCATCGCGGTATTTTAACGATTCTTTACCGGAACCGTTGCCCAATAAATACATATTGGTTTGGGAAAGCAACGTCGCTCCGAATTGAAAATCGAATATGGCGTTCAACGTGAAATTTTTATAGCTTAAGCTTGTTGTTACGCCTCCGATAATATCCGGAGTGATTTTCCCGACTTTCTTGTATTTTGTTTGATCAAATTCCCAAACGCCAGTCCCTTGATTTACGACACGATTTCCTTGTTCGTCTGTTACGTAAGGACGTACCCAAACTTCTCCATATTCACCTCCGACTGGAGCTACGACAGTGGCGCCTTCGCCGCTTTTGAGTGTCAATTGATTAATCCCTCCACCCAATTCTTTTATTTTTGTCGTGTAATTAGATAAGTTAAATCCTAATTCCCAATTCCAGTCTTTGCTCATATAGGGTTTTGTATTTACGGATAATTCCCAACCGTTTTGAGCGATATCACCGGCATTCATACTCGCTTTGTTCACGCCTGATGAGGTTGGTACGTCCAATGAGATAATTTGGTTATACGTGTTGTTATGGAAGAAAGAGAAATCGGCGCTGATACGACTACCTTCCAAGAACGATGTCTCGAAACCGATTTCGTACTCCCGTTTCCGTTCAGGCTTCAGGTTAGGAGAAGGGAAACCGACGCCTGTGAATTCGGCGGGTGGTAACGTGTTATCTACGCTCATTGTCGGAGCACCTCCATAAGCTCCTAACGAGAAAGACACGTTTCCAAAATAACGGTCGCCTGGACGACCTACGTCAGCCCATGAGGCCCGTAATTTACCGAATGGCATAAACGGGATGTCGAATGTCTCCGTAAAAATCCAAGAAGCGCTTACGCCCGGATAGAAATAATGATTGTTTTGTGGAGGCAGGATAGAAGACCAGTCGTTACGGGCTTGAAATTCCAGATAAATTTGGTTCGCGTATGCTAATTGGGCTGATCCATAAACGCTCAGCATTAAATCCCTGCCGCGCGTGCGTTCAGACCGAGGACCAAAGTCTTCCGTCGTGTTTTCCAATGAGAACCAGTTCTCTAAAGCGAATGTTTCTGAGATATATTGATTTTGATTCTCCATCGTGTTACGCTTTACGGATCCACCGATCATTACGCTTAAGTCCCATACATCATTGAATGTCTGGTTGTAATTAAAGGCTGTTTGCGCGTAAAGTGTCATGTTCCGAATACTTCGCATACCATAATATCCTTGTTTGCTTTCCTGTGTTAACGGTTCTTCTACGCCTCTTTTCACTTCATGGTCGACGATTGTCCAATCGATACCTCCTAATGAATTCCACGAGATTTTATCGTTAAATGTTACGTCAATATTCGCTGATTGGATTAAATGGTTTCTCGTATAATTATTGTCATTGACCAATTGTGACCAATAATAATCTCCCAAGTAATTGGTCGCGCGATAACGAGTAGACATCGAATGGTCCATGGCGAACTTATTATATCCGCCTTCCGTGATCAATTGGTCTCGAATTACGTTTACGTCCAATTCGCGAGGAATACCGTAAGTCACCATATCGCCGATTAGATAAGGAGCGTTGTGGTCTTTTGTGGTAGAGTATTGTGTGTTGATTTTGATATTCACGTAGTTGTTCGCCTTCAAATTGCTGGCGAAGTTGAACGAGTGGGCCGCGTTGCTGGCGCCAACCGAAGTCGAGGCATAATCCCGATAATTGTACGATAAGCGGAAACTTCCTAAATCACCACTGTTGCTGATCGCGAAATTGACATTCGATTGATGTCCGGTACGGAACAAATCTGTTAAGTTGTTAGGTTTTGCCGTGTATGCGCGATAAGTGTCGTCAAACCACAGCAGTTTGCGCCCGTCTAAAGGGGGACCGAAGTTCGCGGACGCACCTCTCCATAAAGACTCGACCATTTGTCCGGTCGCTGGATCTTGCATCATGTAGAAACCATCGTCAGAGATATTGGAGATGCGGGCTGTACCCGGACTGGCTCCTGAACCGAACTCGTTTTGATATTCCGGATAATAAGCGGACATGTTCCATGTGTAATTCACTCCGAAATCGATACCCAATCCTTTTTTACCGCCTGTTTTTGTGCTGATTAGTATGACGCCGTTCGCACCTTCCGAACCATAAAGTACGGCGGCTTTCGCTCCTTTCAGGATTTCGATGGAGGCGATGTCTTCAGGGTTGATGTCGTTGATACCTGTTCCATGGTCTCCTCCGTTACCGGCGTCGCCCGATATGCTCGTGTTCTCGTCATGGATGGGAATACCATCGACAACGATGAGCGGACGGGTACTTGACGCGTCGTTCAGTGAAGCGGCGTTACGGATTTTGATGTTCATACCGCCGGAAGGACCGGATGCCGTCGTTTGTAATTGTAAACCGGAAGTTTTACCGTATAACGCTTGCATGGCGTTCATCGGCGTTCCCGCTTCCGTCAGTTCCTCACCTTTCACGCTGCTTATCGCATATCCTAACGCTTTCTTCTCCCGTTTGATACCCAACGCGGTCACGACTACTTCGTTTAGCGCTTGAGTATCTTCCTGTAGCGTGATGTTGATTACCGTTTGCCCGGCGTATGCTATTTCCTGCGTGGCGTAACCAATGTAAGAGATTACGATTATGTCTCCTTTTTTTACGTTCGTTAACTGGAATTTTCCATCCACGTCTGTTATGGTTCCATTTGTCGTCCCTTTTACGATGATGGACGCTCCAATGACGGCTCCTTGTCCGTCTTCAACGGTTCCGATCACTTTACCATCTTGTTGTGGGATAGTTACGCTTATATTGGTATCTGACGCCTCTATCTGCCCGCCCAAAGGCAATAGCAACGAGAGTAATAGAATACAGGCTGTTTTTGTTTTCTTGAGCATAAAATAAAATCATTTAGTTTTTAGATAATAATGGTACGATAGCTTAAGGTCACGGGGTTACCGAAACCTGATGAGAGAGTTTTTTTTCAAAAATGGGTCATAAACGGTACGTCGTAATAAATCATTCATGCGAATGAGGAGTGTTTGTTAGTTGTTTTTCATGTGCATTTATTTTTAAGTGTCCGTTGGTTAAGCGGACGTTTCCTTTTAATTCGTTTTTTCTTATTGATCCCTTAATTACGATATAAGGGGGAGAACGACATATTAGGAAATACGAAGAGGCGACGAGGAAAGGATCCCAATGCGGCAAGAAAAATAAACTTTATAGGAACAAATTCTCTATCTTTAGCCTAAAGATACATATCTCTAGGTTGAAGATACATATCTTTAGCTTAAAGATACATGTCTTTAGCCTAAAGATGGACTTTTATTCATGTGACTTTTGGTTTTCTTTTTGGTTTTCCTAGTTCTTTTCATTCATACCATGATATTTTTGACTCATCGATTGAGGATGTAGGATTTTGAGATGATTAAACTTATGTTAAAAGCCATACAGAAGTTTGCTTTTGTGAAAATATTGTGTATATTTACAACAATTTTAAACGGAGAGACGACAGATAATACTTTTTGCTTGAAATAAGCATATAAAAACCCTTATATCGTAAATTAAGGGATTGAAGCTGGAAACTAATTTGTCTATTGAGTTTACTACCAGTCGATTCGCTTTTCCTAATACGGACACGTCTAATTGAGCCAAATAGTAGCGAGTGGTTTTCTCAGAAGTATGTCCTAAGGCTTGGCTGATAATTGAGATGGGTACGTAACGGCGCTGGGCTTCTGTCGCCCAAGTATGGCGTATCACGTAAGATGTCAATACGGTAGGCATATTTAATCGTCGGCCCAGTTCTTTCAATCGTTTATTGTATGTACGTAATAGATATTTGTACTTCTCATGCGTGATGGACATGTTTTCAGGGAGTATCGGGAATAAATGAGATTGGTTTATGCCAGAGTACTTGGCTATTAAACTTCGCATGCCTTCCGTTAGTTCGATACGAATCAATGTCCGGGTTTTAGTCCGGTGATAAACTAATGTGTTTCCTTCTATGTTCTTGTAAGTTAAATGGGCTAAATCAACGAAAGGAATTCCACATGCTAAAAACGAGAAAATGCAAAGATCGGCCGTGAATCTCAATTCAGGTTCATGCTGAAGGTTTAATTTGTGGATTTTTTCCAAGACATCTAAAGGAATGGCTCGTTTGGAAGTCTTTTCCAAATGGATGGAAAGATGGGCGAATGGATATTTTCGAGTTATATGGCCGATTTCTCGTGTGATTTGGTTGTACATGGAGCGAAAAGCGCTCAAGTAGGAATAGATAGTGTTAGGCCGTAGCGGTAGAGCTTGAAGGAAATCAAAGAAGCGGTTGACAAATGATGGGGAAATAAGGGAAAGAGGTAAATCACGTTTTTCCGTGAATTTCCATAGCCAATTACGGGTCGCTCGATAAAGATCGGCGGTGGAATTTTTTCTTGCCTTTCGTTTAGTGGCGATAAGACAATCCATTTTTTGGAAGAATGATAGTCGCTTTCTGTTCATAATCTGATTTTTTATAGTTTGCCACAAATTTAGTCGTTGGGAAAGATTTTAACCTTGTCGGATGAAATAAACTAAGAGCGTGACAAATAATTAATCTAATTCCTATTGGACAAAGAAAAAAAAACTATCTTTGCACCCTGTGAAAAAATGGATATAAAATAATGTAATAACATAAACATAAAATTCAGATGCAAAACAAAGGATTTGTAAAAGTCTTCGCTGTATTGCTTACGCTTGTTTGTTTGTTCTATTTGTCATTTTCGTTCGTGACACAATATTACAATGGAAAGGCGGTCAAGTATGCGGGTGGAGATCCTGTGAAAGAGAGTGCCTATTTGGACTCGTTATCTACTCAGAAGGTATGGCTGGGTTATACGCTCAAGCAATGCCGCGAAATGGAGATTAGTTTAGGTCTTGACTTGAAGGGTGGTATGAACGTTGTCCTTGAGTTGAGTGTCGCGGATGTGGTCCGTTCGTTGTCGAACAACAATCAGGACGAGAATTTCAACAAGGCGTTGGATTTAGCCTACGCTGACCAGGCGACAAGCCAGAAACATTTCATCGACCTGTTCGCGGAGGAGTATAAGAGGTTGGATAGCGACGCTCGCCTTTCCGCGATTTTTAGTACGTTTGAGTTAAAAGATAAGATTACGCCTCAGAGCTCGGACGCGCAGGTAATCTCCGTGTTGAAAGAGGAGTTGCAAAGCGCAATCGATAATTCGTTCAACGTGTTGCGTACGCGTATCGACCGCTTTGGCGTGGTTTCCCCGAACATCCAACGTTTGGAGACCGCGGGTCGTATCTTGGTGGAGTTGCCGGGTGTAAAGGAGCCGGAACGTGTGCGTAAGTTGTTGCAAGGAAGCGCTAACCTGGAGTTTTGGGAAACCTATGAATTGCCGGAGATTTACCAGCAGTTGGTAGCGGCCGACAACGTGTTGGCTTCTATCTTGAGCGCGGAATCGGATACGTCGAAAGTCGAAACGGAGGCGGAGAGCGAGGTTACGGAGAACAAGGATGAGCAGGCGAACGTAAGCGAGACGGATTCGCTTTTGGCGGAGATCGGTCAGAAGCAAGAGGATACGCAAGCGAGTCAAAGCATGGAGGAGTTCGCGAAGCAACATCCGTTGTTCGCGTTGTTGCAGATTAGCCAATATAATGGTCAATTGGCGCCGGGCGCTACGGTAGGTATCGCGCGGGCAAAAGATATCGAGAAGATTAACGAGTACTTGAACATGAGGCAAGTGAAGGAGGTCTTGCCTCGCAACTTGGCTTTGAAATGGGGCGTGAAGGCGATTGACGAACGGGAGCAATTCTTTGAGTTGTACGCTTTGAAGGTGACGAACCGTGACGGTAGCCCGGCTTTGGGCGGCGACGTGGTAACGGACGCGAACGCTGATTTTATGCAGCAGGCGGGCCGTACCGAGCAGATGGTGAATATGGTGATGAACGCCGAGGGAGCGAAGGCTTGGGCTCGCTTGACGAAAGAGAATATCGGCCATCAGATAGCGATTGTCTTGGATGAGATGGTTTATTCCGCTCCTCGTGTGAATGACGAGATTACGGGCGGTCGCTCTCAAATTACCGGAAACTTTACTCCGGAGGAGGCGAAAGACTTGGCGAACGTGTTGAAATCCGGTAAAATGGCCGCTTCCGTTCATATCGTGCAAGAGGATGTCGTAGGTCCTTCGTTGGGACAAGAGGCTATTAACGCGGGTGTTATCTCGTTTGTCTTGGCTTTGATCTTGTTGATGTTGTATATGTGCGCCTTTTACGGATGGCTTCCGGGCTTGATCGCCGATGGGGCTTTGGTGTTGAATATCTTCTTCACGATGGGTATTTTGGCATCGTTCCAGGCCGTGCTTACGTTGCCGGGTATCGCCGGTATGGTGTTGACGCTGGGTATGGCGGTCGACGCGAACGTGTTGATTTACGAGCGTACGAAAGAGGAGTTGCGCGCTGGCAAGTCGTTGAGCAAGGCTATCGCCGATGGTTATAGCAATGCCTTCTCCGCGATTTTCGACTCCAACCTGACTTCTATCATCACGGGTATCGTGTTGTTCTATTTCGGTACGGGTCCGATTCGTGGTTTCGCTACGACGATGATTATCGGTCTGTTCGCCTCTTTCTTGACGGCGGTCTTCTTGACGCGTATCGTATACGAGGCGTTATTGGCGAAGGATAAGTTGAAGCATCTTACCTTTACGACCTCTTTGACGAAAGACTTGTTGACGAATCCGAAGATCAACTTCTTGGGCGCCCGTAAGGTGGGTTATTTAATTCCGACGGCTATCGTTATATTAGGAGCGATTTCCATGATGACGGTGGGCTTGAACAACGGTATCGACTTTACCGGTGGTCGTAACTATGTGATTCGTTTCGATAAGGAGGTGAAGACGGATGAGGTGCGTAGCCTGCTGGATACGCATTTGGATGGTTCGGTAAGCGTGATCCAAATCGGTACGCCGGATCAGGTACGTGTCTCTACGAACTATAAGATAACCGACAACGACCCGAATATCGACCAGGAGATCGAGGGTAAGTTGTTCGAGGGCTTACAATCGTTGTTGCCCGCCGGAACGACGGTGGATCAATTCGTGTCCGATTATATCCAGAGTTCGCAGAAGGTAGGTCCGAGTATGGCGGATGATATCAAGAACGCCGCGTTCTTGGCGGTTATCTTCGCGATGTTCTGTATGGCCGCTTATATCTTGCTCCGTTTCCGCGACGTATCTTTCTCGGTCGGCGCGTTTGTCTCGGTAGCGGCGACTACATTGTGTATCATTTCTTTCTACACGTTGTTGTGGAAGTTGTTGCCGTTCTCGATGGAGGTCGACCAGACCTTTATCGCCGCGATCTTGACGATTATCGGTTACTCTATCAACGATACCGTGGTGGTATTCGACCGTATCCG
>CASEGC010000056.1 GCA_949287365.1 uncultured Parabacteroides sp. | reverse complement strand
CCCCGGAAACCGGTGACGAGCGTGACCATCTTCCCGCCCCGGTTCCGCTTGTCGAGCGAGACGCGGAGGCGTTGTTGCGCCTTCGGAAGGGTTTCCTCTTCCGGCGTTTCGTTTGTTTCGTATTGAAAGTCCGGGTTCGTCGAATACATCACGCCCAGACGGCTTTTCCAATCGTTATTCTTCATTTCTTTCTTATTTGATTAAAAGGGGAAAAGCAAAGGCAGGACAAATACCATCACGATTCCCATGATTAGTTGCAAAGGCAAACCCACCTTCACGTAATCCATAAACGTATATTGCCCGGCCGGCATCACCAACGCATTGGGCGGCGTGGAGAATGGCGAAGCGAAACACATGCTCGCACCCACCGTCACCGCAAAGAGGAACGGGACGGGACTCACCCCAATCTGTTCCGCGCTTTGCAAGGCAATCGGGGCCAAAAGCACCGCCGTGGCCGTATTGCTAATGAACATCGTCATGAGCGAGGTGGTAAAATAAATGCCGGCCATGAGCGCGAAAGGACCGAACGCCCCCAACCCCGCCACCAACGAATTGGAGATATACGTCGACGCCCCCGTCTTCTCCAAGGCCAACGACATCGGGAGCATGGCCGCTATCAGGACGACGCTCTCCCAATTGATTGTTTTATAGGCTGCCGCCACATTGCGGAAACAGCCCGTCAGGACCATCAAGAGGGCGGCGAGGATCACGGCCGTCACCGGCGCAATAGGCACGAAGTCTGCCACCATGAGGAAAATCATCAAGAGCATGATAAAAGCAGCGATGGGGGCTTTGTAATCGAGCGTCACCTTGGCGGCCTCCGTGAGGGGTTGCCCCAATACGACCCAATCGGGACCTTCATTGCTCAGGCGGGCGATGTTCGCCCACGTCCCTTGCACCAAGAGCACGTCGCCACTATGGACGCGCTCGTTTCCTAAGTTTTGCAACAAATACTCCTTTCCCCGGCGGATACCGAGGACGTTCACATTAAACGTCTCGCGGAAACCAGCCTCCTTGACCGTGCGGTTAATGATATTGGAGGTGGGCATCAGGACGATTTCGGCAATACCTATATCATAGAATGCCAACGCGTTGTTTGCGGCGCGCGTCTCTTCCGTCTCGTGCTCGTCGAGGATATCGGCGGCATAATCCGTGGCGAATTGGCGTACTTGCACAAAGTCGCCCGAGAGATAGAGGATATCATCTTCTTGCATCACCGTATCGGCCGAGGCCAATTGCTGGGTAATGGTCTTGAGGAAACGATGCTTCGAGGAATCGCCCCGACGCACTTCGAGGATATTCAGCCCATATTTGCGGCGGATGTCCAAATCGAGGATGGTTTTGCCGTAAAGGCCGGAATGTTCCGTCACCCGGATGCGGAACAAGTTGTTCGACAAGCCATATTCATTCACCAATTGCGTCAAGGATTTGCTCCTCCTCCGCGCGTCTTTCTTCTTTCCCCGGCCGGAAAGGAACCACTTGCTCAAGGGCATCAACACCACAATGCCCACGAGAACCGAAACCAATCCCACGGGCAAGAACGAGAAGAAGGACAACGCCGGATAGCCCGCCGACGTGAGTGCGTCTTGAATCACCAAGTTGGGCGGCGTACCGATGAGCGTCATCATGCCTCCCATGCTACTGGCAAACGCCAAAGGCATCAAGAGGCGGCTGGAATTCATCCCCGAACTGGCGGCCAAGCTCACCACGATAGGGAGCATCAACGCCACCGTGCCCGTGTTGCTCACAAAAGCACCGATGGCCGAGGTCACCAATATGACCAAAAGGAAAAGCCGCGTCTCGCTATTCCCCGCAAAACGCAAGATATAGGAACTGATCATCTTCGCCAAGCCGGTCTGGAAGATAGCTCCTCCCACGACAAATAGCCCAACCATCATGATCACCACCGAATTGGAGAAGCCTGATAACGCCTCTTCGGGGGTCAATATCTGGAAGATAAGCAAGGCCGTCAACGAACAAAGCGCGACGATGTCCGAACGTAATTTGCCATTCACAAAGAAGATGGCGGCAAGTACTAATATAACAATGGTAATCCACATAGGCGTATAATTTCATTTTGTTCGCAAATTTCGGGAAAATACACCACTTTTGCAAGCAATTCGCCTATCAAATCGCGCACAAATTTGCTCTAATCGCGCGAAATCAATACTGTGGCATACGCCGCGATGCCCTCTTCCCGGCCGGTGAAGCCCAAGCGTTCGGTGGTGGTGGCCTTAATCGAGATCGCGTCTTCGTCCACCTCCAGGACGGATGCCAGGGTGCGCTTCATCTCCGGGATATGTGGATTGAGTTTCGGACGCTCGGCCGCCACCGTGGCATCGATATTTCCCAGCTCATAGCCCGCCTCGCGGAGGAGCGCCATCGTCTTGCGGAGCAATATCTTACTATCTATATTCTCGTATTCACCCGCCGTATCGGGGAAATGGTACCCGATGTCGCGCATATTGGCCGCCCCCAGCAAGGCATCGCATATCGCATGAATCAACACATCCGCGTCGCTATGTCCCAATAACCCTTCGGTATGCGCGATGCGGATGCCTCCCAACCAAAGCGCGCGGCCGGCCACGAGTCGATGCACATCATATCCAAAACCTACCCGTATCTTCATCTTTCCGTTTTTTGATAGTTATGTCCTTTTGCTTTTATAACTATGTTTGCTTTCAAACATAACTATGTTTCCTTTCATTTATAACTATGTTTTTCCACCCTCTTCGGCTTATCTGAACAGGTTCTTGATTCCGTCCATATCGAACGAGAGGGAGAAGCGCAACGTCTGGTCGAGCGGATTGCTCGGGACGGTACTGAGCAAATAAGCGGCATCCAGCTGGAAAACGCTCATGCGGAAGCCGGCACCGAACGAGAAATACTGGCGGTTTCCCATATTCTGGTTCTCGTAATAATAACCTCCACGCACGAAGAATTGCTGGTTATAGCTGTATTCCAAACCGATGGAGGCCATGATCTCTTGCATTTCCCCCTTGAAACCGAGCGGAGAATCGCCAAACGACTTGAAGATACCCGTGATGGGCGACATGGTGTTATACTCATCCACGGCCTCGTTATAAGCCTCTTCGTCCTCTTCGGTCGTACCCATGCGTTGCGGTTCGCTCGGTACTAAATATTTACTGATATCGACATAGAGTCCGATCTCGTTGTAATCGTCGAGCGGGTAGAGGAGACCCGTTCCAAGCGAGAGCTTCGTCGGGAGAAATTGGTTCGTCGTCCCTTCATCGTATGAAATCTTCGTACCAATATTGGAGATATTAAATCCAAAGCTCCACAGGGCTTCGGCATTACCTAAAATGAGGTATTTCTCCAAGTATCCGGCTATATCGGCCGAGAAAGCATTGCCCGGCACCATCTCGTCTTGTGCATCCGCCCCTTGGTCCGAACGGATGTAGCGCAAGGCCACCGCCATCGAAAAAGACTCGGAGAGCATACGGCTATAACTTACGTCGATGGCCATTTCGTATGGATTCACGATATAGCCCTCGTCATTGCCCGTACCAAAGGAGCTGGTCGCTTCACCCATCGTGAAATAACGAAGGGAAGCTCCAATGGCTTGCCGCTCGTCGCTCCCCAACTTAAAGAAGCCGGAGAGGTTCATCAACGCCACGTCGTTCACCAATTTGCGCAACCAAGGCGTGTATGAGAAACCTACGCCAGCTTTACTATAATTGAACACGTATTTAGCAGGATTCCAATATTGCGAATAGACATCCGGCAAGGTCGAAACACCATTATCGCCCATACCACCGCCCCGCGCATCCGGCGCGATTGATAGCGAGGGTACCGCCGTGTTAATAGGGGCAAACTCGATTCCGTCTTTCGTCTGCGCCCATGTTGAACTGATAGAAATCCATCCGGCGACAAGCCAAACAAGCGCCTTTAAACTGCAATTCTTTATCATCTTCCTTCTTGTGTATGCTTATTATTGAAAATCATTATTAATAACAGAAGTTTCCGTTTTTTATTGTGCAAGGATAATCATTTTCTTCGCATCGGAAACGGTCTGGGATTTGCCGGCCCGAAGCGAGGCGCGATAAATGTAAACCCCCGGAAGCATCCGTCCGCTCCCGTTCCCCATCAAATTCCAAGTGACCTGGTACGATTCGAACGCCTCCGAAGCGCCATTCTCCTCGTGGCTCCAACGTAAGCGGCCTGCCATATCGAATACCTCGATGCGGACGTTCAGTTGGGACTCCGGGAGGTTGTGCTCCAGGTAGAACGTCACCTGCCCCCGTGCCGGAGTAGGCGAAGCATAGAGATTGATCAGTTTCGGGTCCAAATCCTCGACGGCCTCGAAGGTGAAGGTCTGGGTGGTGGAATTATTCAATACGTCCCACACCTTGAACTCGGCCGTGTGCATGCCCGGCTTGAGCTCCGGAATCGAGAAAACGACACGCCCCGAACCGTCGTCGCCCGTCAGTTCATAATAATCGTTCAGGGTATAACTCTGTGCCACCTGGTTGTCTATAATAAGCATCATATCATGCCCAATACTGCTCCCCGTGATATTGATGCCACTCTGGTCCCAAAGCGAGGCGACAAAGAGCGGGGTCAAATTCACCTTCCCGCCATCGGTAAAGGTGGTATCATTCAGGTAGAAATAACGGATCTCAGGTCCGGCCGTGTCGTCCGTGCCCGTATCTGAGGTGCCCCCCACCCGGAAGTCGAGGAACGAACCTTGCGCCTCGATGGAATCCTGTTCTGAAAAGGCATAGAAATTCATCTTCCCGAAATCGTTGGAATAGGTAATGTCTTTCGGCACGGTAAAGGTAAAACTGAACTCGCCGCCCCGTACCGAATCATTCCCCGTATAGAGTGTATTTGGATAATCGGTATATTCGAAATGCTCGCCCGTACCGAAGTTGTCCAAGGTGGTAATGGTCTGGCGGCTATCAAAAATGGTGGAGCGGAGCGTGCCGTTGAATTGCGTGTCCTTCGCTCCTTCCGGCGTGCGGATCTCGCCCGAGACCGTCACGCGCTCCAAGGCTTTGATGGTCGTCGGGTTCAAGACGTCGATAGGCTCGCCATTTATCTCCGTGACGACGATCTCGTAATCCGGAAAACTGAGACGCAACGCCGGGTCGCCAATCAGCATGAACTTCAACTTGTTGGAATCGCCTCCCAGGCTGGATTTCGCCTCCTGCAAGACTTCGCCCAGCGTGCGGTGCCGCCCGTCGCCGTTCCGGGTAAAAAGATTGTTGATGATAGCCCGGTTAATCTCCAAATTCGGTCCGGAATATACCGTACGCGTCGTGGTAAAGAGGGCAATGCCGCCGCTCTTCTCGTTCAGGAACACGGATTCGCCCGCCGACGTGGCCAGGGCGTCGAAACGCGTAAAATCGCACGTCGCCGTAATCCAAAGCGGAAGATAGGGATAAGTGGCCTGCTGGATATCGGATTGCGTCATGACCGCCTCGTCGCTCCAACTGGTCGTATTGCCGTGGCCCACGTAATTCAATACCATCAAGCCGTTCTTCAATTGTTTCTGAAGATTCGCTTCTACATCTGGATAAGAGGCGTTTCCCCCGGTGCGGTCTTTCGTGTAAGCGTCAAAATAAAGTTTATTCACGCGGAATTCCGGATGATTCGTGTTTACCAGCTCGGCCAGCTCGTCGGCGTGCTCCATGTGTTGTTGCGGACCGTCGGAAGAGCTTAAATCGGCGTTGCTTCCATCGTCGGCCACGAAGGTGACGTTGTTTTTCCAATTTCCTGGCAATGAATTATCCATATACGAGAGGATTTTGTCTACCGCCGCCCGCGCTTCGGCATTTGTCCGGATCGGAAGTCGCCCAATGCCAATACACAACCGGCTACCCGCTATCGAGCCGCCGCTCCCGTCTTCCAAGAAGCCGAAATAGTCGTCCGTCGTATAGGAATTGATGTCGACAGAGTTTTCAGACTGGTACGTCAGCAGCATGTTCTCCAACAACGAACTGTTCTGGCTCCATTCCGAAGTAAGCCCCCGGTTGTCGTAGCACCCGTCGCCAAAAAGCAATAAATAGCGCAAAGAGGCGGCCCCCTCCGTTCCCCGGTCGTAGAACATCTTCAGGAAGCGTCGATAAGCCGTCGCGTCGGGCGTCCCGCTGGAAAACTCGTTGTAGATGGATTCCGGGGTGACGACCACAACCGCCAGTCCGTCGCGCTCCCGGTGAGCCTCGGCCAACCGCTCCGCTTGCGTGGTGAAGGCTTCCGGGGCGATGATGACCATATCCGGCGTCTCCAGCCCGTGTAAATCTTGTGGATTGATTTCGCCCACGATCGTCGGCTCATTATTTATTTTATTCTTGTCAAAAGCTACAAATTCACGTAGTTGCGAAGAAGCGGAAATGGAGAAGGAAAGCGTCGAACCGTCTAACGAGGTCTGGACTACGCGCGGCGCCTGCGTATCGGTGATGTCCCACACGATGGTCGACTCCGAAGCATTTCCCAACTGGAAGCGGGACACATTATTCAACGCCTCCACGCTTCGGAACGCTGTCTCGGCGCCATAAAGCTGCAGCGCGCGTTTCACCTGCAGGCGGATGTAATCGAGATGGACATTTTGGTCTCCCGTCCCCTCGTACGAAACGGTCATGTCCACCTCCTCCGTTTTCTCCCCGCTCCAGGTCATGGCGCCCTCTGCCGCAATGGCTTTGGTATAAGAAGAATTTGCGCCATTGTTCGCCCGGATGTAGAGGCCCAATTCCGCGTCGCCGACGATAAGCGACACGTTCCGCCCCGCCTTAGCATTGGCAATGAAACGCATCGAAACAATCGCGTCGTCCTGCGTAATGCCTGGAACGGAAAAGGAAAAGTCGCGCGAAGAGGTCGAAATGAACGACTCGCCAAAAAGTTGCCTCCCCGACTCGTTCACGGCCACGGCCTCCCGTTCCCACACTTGGAAGTCGTCGAACGTCGTAATCTGCCGCACTGCACCCTCTACCGACGCCAGCTCCGTCATCGCCGAGGGTTCCGTGGCGTCGGTCACGAAGTAATAGCCCGCCGTCGTATACGGATTGTTCTCGTGCACGAACATGTCGCCCCGGATGTCGCCATTATACTCATAATCCCATTTCACAGGGCCTTTGGCATAGAAATAAATCGCATCGCCCTCGCGCCAGACCGGTACGGCCGGCACATCGTCCTGGTAGACAGCCTCCGAGAAATCTTCCTCCAGCATCCAGCCGCCGTAACCGTGTACCGAAACCTGCGCGGGATTCTCAAAGCCCATTTCCCGGAGCGCAGAAGCTGTCAGCCGGTACACGCCCGATTTATCCACGCGGATTTTTACCCAACGCCCCGACGAAAGCGCCGAATGCGAAGCATAATCCACGACCGTAGCCCAACCGGCGTCCAACGACAAAACAGCCGCGATAATGATAAATAATATTCGTTTCATACCTGTATTTCAAAAAAACACCTTCCCAACCTGATTCGCCAGCATTCCAGCTCCTGGATTTGGCCTAAACGACGTCCCGGCACATTCCAGCTCCTGGATTTTACCCAAACGACATTCCCGCACTTTCCAGCTCCTGGATTTTACCTAAACGACGTTCCCGCACTTTCCAGCTCCTGGAATCCGCCAGAACGTCGTTCCGGAACTTTCCAGGAGCTGGAAAATTGGCGCAATAACATTTTGTATAGTTCCAGCTCCTGGAAACTATATAAAGATCGTTTTGGCATTTTCCAGCTTCTTTCTGCTACAAAACAATCATTTTTGCTGACATATTGAAAATTTCTAAAAGATCGTACCCCTTAGCGGACGTGGAAATCCAACAATTTCCGGTCGCCCAGATAACCCTCCAGCCGGTCGCCGATGTGCACGGGACCTACGCCTGCCGGCGTCCCGGTAAAAATCAGATCACCGATCTTCAACGTAAAGAAACGGCTGACATAAGCGATAATCTGATCTACGGAAAACAGCATATCTGCAGTGTTTCCCTGTTGTACAGTTTTTCCGTTCATATCCAGATGGAACGACAACTGATTGACGTTTCCTGCTTTTTCCAGCGGAATGAAGGTTCCGATAACGGCCGAGTTATCGAATGCCTTGCTGATTTCCCAAGGCAAGCCTTGCTCACGCAGACGACGTTGCAAATCCCGGGCTGTAAAGTCGATACCGACAGTGACTTCACTATAGTACCGATGCGCAAAACGCTCGGCAATGTTTTTTCCTAACCGGTCAATCTTTACCACCAGCTCCGTTTCGTAATGAATCTCCGACGAGAAATCCGGAATAAAAAAAGGTTTTCCGTCTTTCAACAGCGAAGAATCAGACTTCATAAAGATGGTAGGCTCTGTTAATTCTAACGTATGATGCAGCTCTTTATTGTGGGCCGCATAGTTCATTCCAACGGCAATTATTTTCATTTTAACGATTTGTTGAATTCAGACGATTAAACATCACCGCCAGATGGGCGTACATGGATGTATTCTGTATGACAATATTTTCGGGAACCCGAATACGGAACGGAGTAAAGTTCCATAAACCTTTGATACCTCCGGCTATGATCTGGTCGGCCACTTCCTGAGCTTTGTCTACCGGTACTGTGATTACACCGATTGTGGCTCCCAATTGCTCCCGCATGGCCGGAAAACGATCAATGTGATAGACCGGAATACCGTTGATGATTTGTCCATCCAGTTCCGGACGGACATCAAAGCCGGCAACAATATCTAATCCGTATTGTTTCAGACCGGAATCGTGTAGTAACGCAGCGCCCAAACTTCCAACGCCAAACAGGAATGCTTTGTGTGAAGACGTGAATCCCAGAAAATCTTCCAGCTCTTCTACCAAAGCGTCGATTTCATAGCCGACACGGGTTTTCCCGGTTACATTTACAAAAGACAAATCCTTAGCTACCTGACTGGAATCTACATTGATCTCTTTCGAGATCTGGGTGGACGAGATGACAGTTTCTCCTTTCCCTCTCAACAGTTTCACAAAAGCCAAATACCACGGAAGCCGGCGTAAAGTCGGTTCTGGCACCTTTGTCATTGTTCTTATCTCATCACGGGTCATTTGTTCAATCTTATTCATTAATACCATGTCTGCCGCATTGGCATAAGGCGATTGCAAAAGTACGATTTTTCCTCGACTTACGCGGGTATGTACAGTCAGTTTTTGAACGAATCACATATTCACTTCGTGATGTAAATGCTTCTCGATATACATCTTTAGGATATGAATGGCAATTTCATTGCTTCCTCCTTCGGGAATAATCAGATCGGCATATCGTTTGGTGGGTTCGATAAACTGTTGGTGCATGGGTTTAAGGACACGGGTATAACGTTCCATTACCGCTTCGGCTGTTCTTCCTCGTTCTACAACATCTCGCTGGATTACCCGGATTAATCGTTCGTCGGGATCAGCATCTACAAAGATCTTTAAGTCCATCATGTTGCGCAAGTCCGGATCGCACAAGGCTAAAATTCCTTCAATAATGATTACCGGACGCGGCTCTACATGGATGGTTTCTGCCAGTCGCGAACTTGTCTGATAGTGATAAACCGGTTGTTCGATACTTTTCCCTTCCTTCAGCATCTGAATGTGCTGTAACAATAATGGCCAATCGAAAGCATCCGGATGGTCAAAATTAATCTGTTGCCGCAATTCTGCCGGTACATGACTGCTGTCTTTGTAATATGAATCTTGCGGAAGGAGTACGACTTCGCCTGGGGCGAGGCTGTTTACGATTTTTCTCACTACGGTTGTTTTTCCAGATCCGGTTCCTCCAGCTATCCCTATAATAATCATACTTCAGTGTTTTATATCGTTGAAATACAAAAGTACAAAATATTATGAGGTAATAAGCATAATCGGGCAAGAACTTCCCGAATGATTTTTTCTGACGAAGCAGCAAGTCTTTTTCTTCAAAAGTCGGGTTCTTTGCCAGTCAACTTCTTTTATTTATAAAGAGATTTTAACCCAAGTTTGATAGCCAAAAAAAATTTTTAGTTATTTTTTAGCTGTATAATTTCACTAATCCATTGATTATCAGCTTTAGCATTTCTCAAAATTAAAATGTAGTACACAGAACTGTCTTTGTAATGTTGTATCTTT
>CASEGC010000055.1 GCA_949287365.1 uncultured Parabacteroides sp. | reverse complement strand
TTTGTATTTCTCGAAAAAGCGTTACATTTGCCACGAATTTAAAAGACAAAAGAACAAATGAACCGATTTAGCTTTACATATTACTTCTATTACTTTTACTTTAGCGGGGTAAAGGCAGGAGTTCGTATGTGAGGCGTTGATAAACGAGAGATGATACATCAATAAAGCGATATGAAGTCCTGCCGGTGCCGGTGGGACTTTTTTATTAACTTAAACAGAGCAAAGAAGAGACAGATGAAAAAGAAGGTAGCGATACAGGGAATAGCGGGCTCGTATCACGACATCGCGGCCCGTAACTATTTCGAGGGCGAGGAAATAGAGCTGGTGCCTTGCGACACGTTCCGCGACGTGATAACGACTATCAAGAAAGACCCCGCGATAGTGGGCCTGATGGCCATCGAGAACACCATAGCGGGAAGCCTCCTGCAAAACCATGAGCTGATACGCGAGAGCGGGCTGAGCGTCACCGGCGAGTATAAGTTGCGCATCTCGCATTCGCTGGTGGCCCTGCCGGGAAGCTCCATACACGACATCACGGAAATCAACTCCCACCCCATCGCGCTGATGCAGTGCGCCGACTTCCTCGACACGCTGCCCAACGCCAAGGTGGTGGAGAAAGAGGATACCGCCATGAGCGCCCGCTGGATAGCGGAGAACCAGCTGAAGGGGCACGCCGCCATCTGCGGCAAGCTGGCCGCCAAGATTTACGGCATGGAGGTGCTGGCGGAGGGCATCGAGACGAACAAGCGGAACTTCACCCGCTTCCTCGCCATCGCGGACCGTTGGGTGGCCGACGACCTCGTGAGCGACAGCGACAAGAACAAGGCGTCGCTCGTCTTCGCCCTGCCGCACACGTCGGGGAGCCTCTCGAAGGTGCTCGCCGTCCTCTCGTTCTACGACATGAACCTCTCCAAGATACAATCCCTGCCGATTATCGGCCGCGAGTGGGAATATCTCTTCTACGTCGACCTTACCTTCACGGACCTCACCCGTTACCGGCAAGCGCTCGACGCTATCAGACCATTGACAAAGGACTTAAAAATATTAGGCGAATATGCGGAAGGAAGACAAAGCGTGTGACATCACGCCCGCTAACCGTGTGGGTAGCGTACAGGAATATTATTTCTCGAAGAAACTGAAAGAGGTGGCCGAGATGAACGCCGCCGGAAAGAATGTCATCAGCCTCGGCGTGGGTAGCCCAGACCTGCCTCCGTCGGAACGGACGATAGAGACGTTGCGCGAGCACGCCCTACGCCCCGACGAGCATGGCTATCAGCCCTACGTGGGCATACCGGAGCTGCGGGAGGGATTCGCCCGCTGGTACAAAAGGTGGTACGACGTCGATTTGGACCCGAAGACGGAGATACAGCCGCTCATCGGCTCGAAGGAGGGCATCCTGCACGTCTCCCTCGCCTTCCTGAACCCGGGCGACGGCGTGTTGATTCCCAACCCCGGCTACCCTACCTACAGCTCCGTGAGCAAGTTGGTGGAGGCGCGGCTGGTGCCCTACGAGCTGAAAGAGGAGCTGGGATGGCAGCCCGACTTCGACGAGCTGGAGCGGATGGACCTCTCCGGCGTGAAACTGATGTGGACCAACTATCCCAACATGCCCACCGGCGCGAACGCCAGCGTGGAGCTGTATGAGAAGCTGGTGGCCTTCGGACGGAAGCACCATATTATTATATGTAACGACAACCCGTACAGCTTCATCCTGAACGACCATCCGCTGAGCATCCTGAGCGTGCCCGGGGCGAAGGAGATTTGCATCGAGATGAACTCCATGAGTAAGGCGCACAACATGCCGGGCTGGCGTATGGCGATGCTGGCCTCCAACGCCCAATTCGTGCGGTGGGTGCTGAAGGTGAAGAGCAACATCGACTCCGGACAGTTCAAGCCCATGCAATACGCCGCCGTAGCCGCCCTGGAGGCTCCCAAGGAATGGTACGACAACATGAACCGCGTGTACCGCGGCCGCCGCGACTTGGCGGGGCAAATCATGCGCGCCTTGGGATGCGAGTACGACGAACGGCAGGTCGGCATGTTCCTTTGGGGCCGTATCCCCGAGTCGGCGAAAGGCAGCGAGGAGGTAGCCGATAAGGTACTCTACGAGGCGAACGTGTTCATCACGCCGGGATTCATCTTCGGCAGCCAAGGCGACCGGTACATCCGCGTCTCCCTCTGCTGCAAGAACGAGACGCTGGCGGAAGCGCTCAAACGAATACAAGGAATCACGAATAAATCATAAATCATAAATAACGAAGAATATGGAAATGAATATCGAACCATTAGCGTTACCGGGAGTGGATACCCGACGTCCTATCGTCATCGCCGGACCATGTAGCGCCGAGACAGAGGAACAAGTATTGGAAACCGCCAAGGAACTGGCGTCGAAAGGAATCAAGGTCTTCCGCGCGGGGATTTGGAAGCCCCGTACGAAGCCGGGAGGATTCGAGGGCGTGGGAACCGTCGGGTTGCCTTGGCTGAAAAGGGTCAAAGACGAGACCGGTATGCTGGTGGCCACCGAGGTAGCCACGAAAGACCATGTCTTCGAGGCGTTGAAAGCCGGTATTGACATCCTTTGGATTGGGGCGCGCACCGCCGTGAACCCGTTCGCCGTACAGGAGGTGGCGGACGCGTTGAGAGGCGTGGACATCCCGGTATTGATAAAGAATCCGGTCAACCCGGACTTGGAGCTGTGGATTGGGGCGATACAGCGTCTATACGGAGCCGGAATCCACCGTCTGGCGGTCATCCACCGGGGGTTCAGCTCATACGACAAGAAAATCTACCGTAACCTCCCGTTGTGGCATATCCCTATCGAGCTGCGCCGCCGGATGCCCAATATCCCCATCTTCTGCGACCCCAGCCATATCGGAGGCAAGCGCGAGCTTATCGCGCCGCTCTGCCAACAGGCGATGGACCTGAGCTTCGACGGACTGATGGTAGAGGCGCACCGCGACCCGGACCACGCGTGGAGCGACGCCTCGCAGCAAATCACGCCGGACGTGCTGGACTACGTGCTGAACCTGCTCGTCATCCGTGACGTGAACCAGACCACCGAGAACCTCTCCGCCCTGCGCCGGCAGATAGACGGCATCGACGAGCAGCTCTTGGAGCTCCTCGCCAAGCGGATGCGCGTCTCCCGCGAGATTGGCGTCTACAAGAAAGAGCATAACATGCCTATCCTGCAGTCGCCCCGTTACAGCGAGATACTGGAGAAACGCTCCAGCATGGGCGCGCAGATGGACCTGAGCACGGACTTCGTGAAGGAGATACTGAAAGAGATACACGAGGAGTCAGTACGCCAGCAAATGATTATCATGAACGAACAAGAATAAGAGAACGATGAGAATACTGATTTTAGGAGCCGGCAAGATGGGCTCCTTCTTCACCGACCTGCTCAGCTTCGACCACGAGGTGGCCGTATTGGAGAAAGACCCGAAGCGCATGCGCTTCATCTATAACGCCCTCCGACTGCAAAAGCCGGAGGAGGTCAAGGAGTTCGCCCCCGAGCTGGTCATCAACTGCGTCACGCTAAGCTATACCATCGAGGCGTTCAAGGCGGTGATGCCTTACCTGCAGCCCTATTGCATCATCTCCGACATCGCGTCGGTGAAGACGCACCTGAAGGAGTTTTACGAGACGTGCGGATTCCCGTACGTCTCCACCCACCCGATGTTCGGGCCTACCTTCGCCAACCTCGGGCAACTGGAGAAGGAGAACACCATCATTATCTCCGAGGGCGACCATCTGGGCAAGATATTCTTCAAGGATATCTACTCCAGCCTACGCCTGCACATCTGCGAGTACACCTTCGAGGAGCACGACAAGGTGGTGGCCTACTCGTTGGGCATCCCCTTCGCCTCCACCATGGTGTTCGCCGCCACGATGAAGCATCAGGACGCGCCGGGAACGACCTTCAAGCGGCACATGAAGATAGCGAGGGGACTGCTGTCGGAGGACGACTATCTGCTTACCGAAATCCTCTTCAACCCCCGTACGCCGCGCCAAATCAAGCGCATACAGGAGGAGCTGGACATCCTGCAGGATATCATCAAGGAGAAAGACTCCGAGCAGATGAAAGCCTACCTGACGAAGATACGGAAGAACATAGAGTAGGGATACAAAAATAAGAGAGGGAGCCGCCAATGATTGACGCTCCCTCTTATTGTTAGAAAAGCCGCACCGTAGATATGAACAAACTCCGGATGACAGGATTTGAGTGCTTTGCCGCCTTTGTAATCCGCCGTGCTAAGCATACCCCGAAAGGCGCGGCCCGCCATTGACGACAAGAGCTATGTCTCGGAATTAAAATAAACTGATGAGTTTCCCAATCGAACAGGTGCGGCTAACTCTTTAGCCTTCTTAACAGTCACAAAGATATGTATTGGTTTTGATATATACAAATTATTTCAAAGGAAAATTCATAATTTTCCTTGGGAGTTAGGTTAGGAGTTAAAGGGAGTTATCGCTTCGCTCCGTTCAGGAGCAATTCAATCATGGCTATTACTATTTATGTTAATAATATGAGTTTCCATCTTCTTTCATGCCCTCCTTTTGGACCCCATATATGGGGTACCGGAGGACCCCTAACATGGGGTCCGAAAGGCACCCTTTAACGGGTTATTTCCTCCACTATCAATGGGTGTGTTTCCTTTGTCTCCGCATTGGTGTTCTCTACCCATTTATAGCCGTAACCGGCGGTAGCGAGGGCGGTGTTCATCGCTTCCATAGCGGTTTCCCATGTGACTTCGTCGGTTACTTGAGTGGCTTCTGCATTATCCGCTCCTCCCGAAGCAGAGCCTATCCCAGCGGCTGTTTCCCCGCTCCAGTAGCAGGCGGTAATCTGACTGATGGATGTTCTACCCGCTATCGCTCCCGTATCTTTATCTCCTGTAACTGTGCCGGTGACATAACAAGCGGTAATCTGACCATTATTAGTTCCAGCAATGCCACCGCTGGTATATGTATTGGATACTGTTGCCGAAGAAGAGCAGGCAATAATTTTCTTATCGTTTAGTGATGTTATGCCACCTCCACCTTGACCTCCGGAACAATTGACCGTACCACCGATTATATGGCAATTCTCTATGGTTCCTTTATTACAAGCAGCGATAACACCGGTATAAAAGGAACCGCTTATCGTGGGATTCACAATCGTGAGATTCTTTATCGTTCCTTGATTGGTATCTACTATACCACAAGAGCTATCTGTTATTTGCAGGTTACTAATCGTATGCCCCGCACCATCAATAGTACCCTTATAGTAATTATTACTTTGAGCAATAGTTTCCCACACCTGTCCCGTCATATCAATATCATTCGCGAGGATGCAATTCACGTCTTTGCCGTCTTCGGCTGCGGAACGTGCGGCTACCGCCCATGCCTGCAAGCCGGCGGCGGAGTGGACGGTGTAGGTGTTGGTTTCTTTATCGTAGACATAATCCCGAAACAGGGGGACGGTGAAACTCTTACCATCCGAAAGATAGAACGTGACCGTGCCTTCCTCCTCGTTCGTTTCGGGGGCTTGGGTGAAGAACGCATCACCCGCCGTACCGTCCGAGCCGCTGACGCGGTACCACGTCGCGCCGCCGTCCACGCTCAGATACCAAGCGTCATCGTCCTTCGTGCCGCCATCGGCTATCGTACCCGTCACCTCCTTACCCAGCTTGATTTGGGGCGTAGGGGCAGACGTTCCCGGCTTGCCTTGCGGACCGGCGGGGCCCGGAGCGCCATCGTCGCCGTCCGCTCCATCTTGCCCGTCCTTGCCATCCTCACCATTGGCGCGGATGGGGTCGCCATTGGCATCCCGCATCAACTCGCCGTTCAGCGTCCAATACCAGTCGCCCGCGTCGTCTTGCGTGAGGCCTATTTGGGGCGTGTCGCCCGCCTCGCCCTTCTCGCCGTTATAGAGGGTGATGGGGTCGCTATTCAGGAAAGAGATGGTGTAGCCCACCGTGTTACCACTCATCGTAACGGGGGTGACGGAGGTTATCCTATCATTAGTGTTCAGTAACTCTTGTATGGCGGCTATGTTGTTGTTGGTCTCCTTCTGCCATTGCTCGAGGGCGGCCACGCGCTCCTCAAGGCCGTTCACCGCCTCCCAGAGCTTGGAGTCGTCATAGTCGTCACACGCCGTGAGGCATAGTCCTATGGCGGTTATCGTTACCCATAAGGAACGTGTTATAATGTTATTGAATGTTAAACGGGGGGGTAAAATGGAGGGGTCTCATCCGACGGGCGGGCACCTCCTGCCTTTAGCGGATATTATTATATATTAGTTATTGTTCCGGCGTAAAAGTAGGTAAAAATCCCTACCCGCACAAGAGAATGGGCCGCGAATCATGAATTATGTACCCCTTGAGTACCCCTCAGTCTCGCCGCGCGAGCCAGCTCCCCTATTTTAGGGGAGCTTTTCGGTGGGTAGTGGAATTATAGTCCAAAAGCCGGGACCAAATCATCCAATTGCCGGTCGGTCATGCCTTCTGGCTCATAACCGGCCATCCGAGCGTACAAATAAATCTGGGCGGACTTGCTCAACGTATCAATCGCGTCGAAACATTCGATAATGTCCTCCCCGACCGCGAGGATGCCATGCTTCTCCCAGAAAACCACATCATGCCTCTCCAATTGACGGATGGTGGCATGCGCCAAAGCCAACGTGCCGGGAATCTCATACGGGACGATACCCATTCCTTTCGGCACGATGATACGGCACTCCGGAATCATGCTCCATAGCGTACGGGTAATCTTTTCCGAATCCAGGAAAGGCTCGCAATGCGTCATGCCAATCAAATCGGTCGGATGCGTATGCAACACTACCCGATTATCCCGTCCTTTAGCGCGCAAGAAGTCATGCATCAACAGATGAGAAGGCAACTCAGACGTGGGTTGAATCGGTCGCTCAGCGATAATCTCATACGCTTTTCCATCGGGAGAAATCCGGATTAACGAACCATTCGATAAAGGCTCCTTCGCCACGTAACGCATCCGTTTACCCGTGCCCGTCACATAAAAGATATGACCGCTCAACGCCGACACCGGTTCCCGTAACGGAATAGCGGGAAGCAAGGCCGGCAATGCCTTTTCCTCCTCCGTCAGGAAAGCGGTCAGATTCACCGATATGTTCCCGCCGTTCCTCTCGGCCCAACCTTTCGTCCACAAATAACCCGCCACTTCAGCTATACGCTCTATCTCCGCCATCAGGCGGTCGTTGTTTCTTATCGTTACCATATTTATTTTATTTATTGTCATCAAACTATATTCGGATACAGCAAAGAGAAAATCAAGACGCACATCCCGGCGACCAGCACTCCAATCGTCCGCCGGTCCGCGCCTTTCCACTCCTTCAACAAGATGCCCCACACGTTGCTAAAAATGACATTCAGCGACATCAAGATACTCCACGAGAAAGCCAGCATGACCGGCGAATCCACGAAATAACTCTTCCCCATTCCCAATCCGAAGAACTGCGAATACCAAAGTAATCCAGCCAAGGCGCAAAATAAGACATTATTCAGGAAAGTAGCGCCTGATACCGAGAAATAATCCTTGCCCGTCCCATTCCGTACATTCAAGAACAGGCAATAGACCGCATTCGTACAGAAGCCTCCCAACGTCACCAACAAGATAACCGGGTTCAAGGCCAGCAGGTCGCTCGCGCCCATCGCCTTCGCTTTCGCCAAGACCTCACCACCCGCTTCCAGGCCCAAATTAAAGCATGCGCTCATCACGCCCGCCAACAAAGCGACCGCCAAACCCTTGGTCAAAGCGAAATCCTTCACCGCCGCTCGTTTCTCCTCTTCGCTCATGTTCCTTGCCCGCAAACTGCCCGCATAACCAATCACGGCGATTCCCGCCAAGGTGATACAGACCCCTATCAACAAGGTCAATCCGTCTCCACGCAGTAAATCCATTCCACCGAACAGCGCAGGAAACAACGTGCCGAAACCGGCGCAAGTCCCCAAAGCGATGCTCTGTCCTAACGCCACGCCCAAGTAACGCATACTCAGCCCGAAAGTCAAACTACCTACACCCCAAAGCATACCGTAGAAAACCGCTTTCACGCTACCGGGCGAACACCATAGCTCCAACAAGCTCGTTTCCTCCGGCACCGCCATCATCGCTCCAAGACAAGGAAAAACCAGCCAAGCGAAAACACCTTGAATCAACCAAAAGCTTTCCCAACTCCAATTCCGGACCTTGTTAATCGGCACATACGAGCTACTTTGCCCGAAACTTCCAATCGCGATAATCAACAACCCGATACCAATCTCCATCATTTCCGCCTCGAAGTAATATCCGACTCATACTTTTCAATCTCAGCGATATAATCCTCTCCTACGGGAACGCCATTCTGTAAGCAGTACATATCCCATACGGCTCCCCAAGGCAAGCTCTTCGCCTCCTCTTGCAAGGCCAAACGCTCGAAATAACGTCCCTCTTCCTCATACTGACGAAGCAAAGCAGTAGGTTCCAGTAAAGCCAACAAGAAGGCTTTCTGCGTGGCCCGACTACCAATCACGTACGCTCCTATCCGATTGATGGTCGCGTCAAAATAATCCAATCCGATATGTACTCTATCCAAGGCGTCACAACGAACGATCTCGCGAGCCAAGTCCAGCACGTCATCGTTTAATATCACCACGTGATCGCTATCCCAACGAATCGGACGGCTCACGTGCAGCATAATCTCCGGCGTGAATAAAAGCAAGGCGGAAACCTTGTCAGCCACGCTCTCCGTCAAATGGAAATGGCCGGTATCCAACGTGACGATTTTTTTCCGGCTCACGCCATAACCCAAGTAAAAATCATACGAGCCTACCGTGTAACTCTCCAAACCAATACCGAATAATTTAGCCTCGATACAATCTTTCATCCAACGATACTCAGTCGAGAATATCTCATCCAACGATCGCTCCAAGATTTGGCGATAACGTAAACGGCTGGCGGGCACCTCTTTGCTTCCGTCATGTATCCAAAGGTTCATCATGCAAGGGTCTTCTTGCGCTTTCCCTATCTCATCGCTAATCCAACGACAACGCTTCGTATGCTCAATCCAAAAGTCACGAATCGTGTCATCCGGATTCGCCAATGTCAGGTTCCCGCTCTTCAGATGCGAGAACGAAGTACTGTTAAAATCAAGTTTCAATCCATTCGTTCGCGCCCATTGTATCCAACTTTCGAAATGACGAGGTTCAATCTCATCGCGATCCACCTTTTCCCCTTGAAAATCCCCATAAATGGCATGTAAGCTAAACCGATGTTTACCCGCTATATAGGATTTCGCTTTCAGTAAATCCATCCGCAACTCATCAATCGTACGGGCACGTCCCGGATAATCGCCGGTCACTTGAATACCACCGGTCAACGAACCACCCCGATTCTCGAAACCTACCACGTCGTCCGCTTGCCAACAATGCAAGGACAACGATATTTTCCCCAAGGACTCTAACGCCTTATGGACATCCACTCCGATAACCGCATAACGCTCGGTCGCTACCTCAAACGCTTGTTGAATTAAATTTTCCTTAATCATGGTATTTTTATCTTGATTGTTTATATCGACATATAAAAACATTGATAATGAGAACATCATTTCATTCGAACAAAAATATATTTCCCTTCGGACAAAATTAAATTTTCCTTCGGACAAAATTAAATTTTCCTTCGGAGGAAATCATATTTTCTCCCGAAAGAAATTAACACTCGGGATTGAAGACCTTCAACGGGAAACTGGATGCCACTAATTCCCGAATCGCCCAACGGTCTGCCAACAATCCGACGGACTTGGCTTGCACCAAACAATTCCCTATCGCCGTCGCTTCGGAAGGGCCAGCCACGACCGGTAAACCAATCGCGTTAGCCGTCAATTGGTTCAACAGGTCATTCTTGGAACCTCCTCCTATCACATGCAAACGTTCTATCGCATATGGAGACATAGAAGCCAATGTTCCCAATACCTCTCCATAACGATTCGCCAAACTATAAAACACACAACGCACGAAATCCGCGTCCGAAGAAGGAGCGAGTTGCCCGGTAGCTTGGCAATATAAGATAATCTCTTGTAACATATCATTCGGATTGGCGAAACGGGCATCGTCCGGATTAATCAAAGAGGGAAAATGGCTCAACCTCGCCATGTGAACTAAATCCTCGTAAGAATAATCATTTCCCATCCGTTTCCATTGTTCCCGACAACGTTCCAATATCCATAATCCGGTAATATTTTTCAAGAAACGTATCGTCCCCTCAACACCTCCCTCGTTCGTGAAATTATTCTTGAATGAGTCCTCATTGATAATCGGTTTATCCACCTCTATTCCCATCAGGCTCCATGTTCCGCTACTCAAATAGGCGAAACCGGGAGAAGTGGAAGGAACCGCGACCACGGCGGATGCCGTGTCATGTTCCGCCACGGCGATTACCGGAACATCCCCGATACCGGTTTTCCGTGCGACTGACTCGCTCAACCGTCCGATTAACGTACCCGGAGATACAAGCGGAGCCATCGACGAAACCGACATTCCTACGGATTTTAAAAGCTTCTCGTCGAACTCCTGTGTCCAAGGATTAATTAATTGAGAAGTAGAAGCTATCGTATATTCGCAAACCATTTTCCCCGTTAATAGATAAGCCAACAAGTCTGGAACAAACAGAAGCCTGTCCGCCACTTTTTGTGGAACAAACGAGCCTCTTGCCATCTTATAAAGCTGAAACAGGCTATTGAAAGGCATCACTTGAATACCTGTCCGTTTATAAACCTCTTCCTTGGTAATTTGCTTGAAGAATTCTTCCGGAACACCGACCGTATAAGGATCCCGATATGCGCGAGGCAGCCCCAGCAAAGAGCCATCGGAAACCACGTATCCAAAGTCCACGCCCCAAGTGTCTATGCCCATCGAACACAACTCGATTTTCTCGCGGGAACATAGCAACAAACTCTCGATTAACGAGACGTAAAGGTTGTATACGTCCCAATAAAATCGTCCATGGACCTCTACCATCGGATTAGGGAAACGAGAAATCTCACGCATATAGAACTTTCCGTCACATAAGGTTCCGAGCACGGCTCGTCCGCTGGTCGCCCCGATATCAAACGCAAGAAAATTGTATTCTTTCATGGTTTAGCAAAGTTATTTATCTAAAGAATATGACAAATATATACGCTTTATTCCTATATTTGCTTACAAAAATGATTTTAAACCTTTCAAATCTGACATGAGCGAAACACGGAATGATTTATTACGCTATTTGGCCATCAACGCCAAGGATGAGGATTGGGGTATTGTTGTCACGACGGTCGGATATCAATTTATTTCCCCTGGTTGTTCTTATCCGCTTTCCAAACACCCTGAGAAATATAATTTCAAGCCTCAAACCGGACGCATACTGAATGAATATCAATTGGTTTATATAACGAAAGGCAAAGGTTATTTCTCTTCCCAATCATGCAAATCGAGGCTAATCAAGGCCGGGACAATGATTCTTCTTTTTCCGGGAGAATGGCACAGTTATTATCCGGACAAAAATACGGGATGGGACGAATATTGGGTTGGTTTTCGCGGAATCCACATCGACAAACGTGTGGAGAATAAATTCTTCACCAAAGAAGAACCTTTGCATCAAATCGGATTGAGCGCCACGATTATCGGGCTTTATGAAGATATCCTGAAATTCGCCTCTGAAGAGAAATCCGGTTATCAGCAAATGATTTCCAGCATCGTGCTCCACATATTAGGTTATGTCTATTATAAAGAAAAAAACAATTCCTTCGCAAATACCTATATCACAAACAAAATCAACGAGGCTCGTATATTGATGAAAGATAATCTTGATATGCCTTTAAGCCCAGAAGAGATCGCGGTCCGGTTGAAACTCAGTTATTCATGGTTCCGCCGGATGTTCAAGGAATACACGGGAGTTTCTCCCGCGCGATATCAATCGCAGCTCAAACATCTCCGAGCGAAAGAACTGTTGACCAGCTCTACCCTGACCATCTCGGAAATAGCCTACAGTCTACATTTCGAGAACGCGGGCCAATTCTCTACTTTCTTCAAGAAGAAAGAGGGAATAACGCCCTCTGATTTCAGGCACAGAACGCATTAACCAAGAAGAGACCGTTTCTCTAAAACTGGAAATAAATGAACGGTTGAACCGTACTGCTCTTGAATTGAATAACGATGAAAACCATAATCGCTAAAATAACGGCTTGTAGCAATAGCGGGGAACGAGTGACCACGCCTTGGAAAGCGAGCTCAACCTTTTTAGGCATGAAATGTAAGATATAGCCTAAAAGCATCAATGCGAACACGCCTTTATAACCTAATATAAACTGCGTGAATATTTCCGGATGAAAGTTCGTGAATATTTGACGCAACATATCTTTTACCACCTGCATCGAAGGCGCACGAAACAAGATCCATCCCATACAAACCAAATGGAAAGTGACAAAAATCCCGATAACCCGACGCCATGGCTTCATTTCCGAACCCACTTTCTTGAATCCACTGAATCGGTTCATCACGAACTTATGTATCGCCAACGCCACGCCATGCAACGCGCCCCACAGTACGAAACTGACGGATGCGCCATGCCATAAGCCTCCAAGCAACATGGTTATCATCAAATTGATATACGTACGAACCTTTCCTTTGCGGTTCCCGCCCAGCGAAATGTATAAATAATCTTTCAGCCAAGAAGACAAAGAGATATGCCATCGACGCCAAAACTCCGTAATCGTAGCCGATTGATAAGGCGAATCGAAATTTATATTGAACCTAAAACCTAATAACAAAGCGATTCCTATCGCCATATCCGAATAACCGGAGAAATCGCAATAAATCTGTAAAGCATACCCATAAACGCCCAACAGATTCTCTAAACCCGTATAAAGGGAAGGAGCGTCGAAAACACGATCAACGAAATTCAAACTGATGTAATCCGATATGACCGTTTTCTTGAACAAACCACATAAAATCAAGAACAACCCTTCACCGAACTCAGAACGGGAAACGGTTGGGTCCTTATACATCTGAGGGATAAAATTGCGGGCACGCACGATCGGGCCCGCCACCAGTTGCGGGAAAAAAGAGACATAGAAAACATAATCAATCCAACGTCGGAGAGGCTGAATACGCCCCCGATAAACGTCTATGACATAACTGATACTTTGGAACGTGAAAAAGGAAATGCCGACCGGAAGGAAAATATCCAATTTTTGCCATTCTCCTCCCATAAGCGAAAAGAACAGCTCACCCATAAAATTGAAATATTTGAAGTAAGCCAGCATTCCCAAGTTGACACATAAACTCAATGTCACGAATAACTTCTTCTTAAACGTGGTGCCGGCATGAGGTATTCCTTGAGCGATGAGGAAATCGGAAATCGCCGTGAACACCAATAATCCGAACCACAACCCACTACTCTTATAATAGAAATATAGGGAAAATAGCGTCACGTAAATAATCCGGGCTAACGTATGTTTCCGTAGCGGTATATAAATCAGTAAAAACGCGATAAAAAGGAAAAAGAACAATCCGCAGCTAAACAATATCGGGCTATCCGGATGATAGGTCAAGATATCACCTAATTTTTCCCAACTGAATTGATGATTAGCGAACCACTCCACAAGTATATTTCGTTCCATGTTTTCTATAACTTATCTATGATTATATGAGTCTATCAACGCTTGGAACAAAAGTGTTCCCTGTTCTTGATAGCCCTCTTTCTTAAAATGAATCCGGTCTCTGTTCATCAACCGGGCATTGTACCATTTACGACAAGAATTCTTTCCGCCGGTAATCGTGAACAAGTCCCAGCAAGCCACGGATTCCTCTTGGGCGACCTTCCGAATCGTCCGGGCGGCACGCTCCGTATTGGTGTTCCGCGCGTATGTTCTTTTCTTGTTTACCCACACCCTTTTATAGCATTCCGGCGGAGTGGTCAATAGAATCGCCGTATTGGGCGACTCCTTCTTCACGAGAGAAAGGAACGCCTTTATTTGTCCGGAAAATTCCTCCGAGGAGAAACGGCGTCCGAACGTCTCGTTCGTCCCCAATGAGATAATCAGCAAAGAGGGCTTCAAGGAAACGAGTTGACGGACATAATCTTCCTCCGTATAATTAACGTACATGGCGCCATTCACCCCTATCGAGTGATACAAGATACCCGCTTTCCCATTTCTCAGTTGGAAACCATAGTACAGATTCGTGAAGAAGGAGGCCGGCAATAACTTATCCGTCCCCTCTTTCCGACGGGTACTTTGTATCTGTAACGTATCGGTAAGCCGCGATATCCTGAAGGTATCGGCCAATACGCCCGGAGCGCAAACCGTATCCGCGCGGAACAACCTGACGGAATCTTTCAACGTTCCGGCGGGAAGCATCCGCATGGATTCCTCGCCTCGATACAAAATCGCCTCGTTAAAGGCGTATCCCGCTCCATTTTTCGGAGTCATAATAACATCAAAGTCAATTGAGGGAGAAGTTGACTGGATGCCAATTCCTCCTATTCCAACCGGCGTTTTCCGCTTCCGCTGGACGCAACGCCCCGCGACCCAGTTCCTCACCACCGACTTGATGAAATAATCGTCCGGCTCGTTGCTCCGTCCCAATTTGAACGGGGCGATCCATCCTCGTCCGGCGTTCCCGAAAACCTGGTGCAAAAGACGCATGGTACGCCCGCTCAAATGTCCGGCTTGGATATGGGAGTCTCCCAAATGGACAATCGTGACCACCGTGTCCTTTCCGGCCCGTAGCGAATCCAACTCGTCAAAGAAACGTTCCCATAGCTCGCGAGAATCCGGAAGAATCAACGTATCCTCACTCATTTTCATGGAGTAGGCGAACGCCGGCAATGGAACCGTGTCATGGACCGACAGGCTATCGGCCGGACAGGTCTTCCGCGCGCCGGTAACCGTTCCGGTTATCGAAAAGCCCATGCCTATCATCGACAAGACTCCCAAGCTAATCAACCATCTTCTCCGCCTCATCATAAAAATCCTTTTCCGATAATAACGCCTTCAAAAAAGCCCCGGCGATTTCTTTTCCACCCCGGAAACTCAAATGGGTATAGTCCTTGCTCGCCCAATTCTTCTCCACGAAGCGCACCATGCTGTTCTCGCCTCCCATCGCCCCAAACGTATTCCAAAACGGGATGCCCGCTTTCCGGGCCACGCTTCGTTGCGCGTACAACAACGCCAACACCGCCGGCATCGTCTCGAACTGTCCCTCTTCCTGACGGCCCCTGTCCGATACGCCCAGCATCAGGATATCCGTATCGGGGAAACAGCTCCGGAGATGGTTGACCGCCTTCACCATCCGGCTCGCGTACCAACCATATTCCATGACACTATCGCTCACCACATTCAATCCGTATTGCAACACGATCAGGTCATACGGGCGAATCTCGCTCAAATCCCGACAACGGACCGTATCCAACCGGTCCAGTATCATACCCGAATTTCCTCGTAAAGAGAAATTATCCACCGTAATCCCCGCGGTGTCCTCCATGACGACGCCCAATACCCGGAAATCTCTCGCGTTGGCGAAGGAAAAATCCACCTCGTTGAAAGTTCCTCTCCACTCCCGTTGCTTGATGGAGAGCGTCATCGGAAGCGTTTCCCTGAGCGTGTCGGCGAAAGCGTCGCTGGCCAGCGTCACCTCCGTGTTCGCGTTCCGTTCGTAAATCAATTTCAAAGAAGAGGCGGACCGAAGCTCCGGATAACGGTCCGTGGCCTTGAGATGAATCGAGGCGTTCTCCTCCGTCGCCTCGAACATCATGCCGGGCAACGTATAGCCATGCTCCTTGTCCGTCAAGACAGACCAAGTGGTCCAACCCTCCGCCGTTCCCTCTACCGTGGGCCGGAATTGGGCCGCCACGGAGGTCACCGGGACGAATCCCACGCCCCTCCCGCCAAATTCCTTCTGCAAGCCCGAACGCACGTCCGCCACCATGATATCGCCCTCAATAAAAGAATCGCCCAAGAAAGCGACACGGACCGGCCGCCCCAGCTCCTTCCGGTTTCTCAAGGCGGTAAAAAAACGCTTCAAGCCGATGTGTCCCAACGAATAATCCTCGATATGGGTACCCAACGAATCCGCTCCCTTCACCGCGTAAATCGCCTCATATAAAGAATCCCGCAAGGCCAACGCCGCGGAATCTATCCCCGTGGTCCGCCGGATGGAATCCCGTAAAGCGACGGAATCCACCTGAAGCGTATCCGCCCGCTCCAACCGCGACCGCAAGGAATCCAAAGACAACTTTTCCGACTTTACCTTGAAATCGGACAAAAGGTCTACCTTCTTGATTTTATATCCAAACAAAGTATCCGGCAAACAATACATGCCGAAACATATCAGTAAAGTCAGCGACATCAACGCCAACACCCTATACAACTGATTATCCTTGTCCATCTGACAACACGTTTTTACGAGGGGACAAAGATAGGCAATTCCCTGCGACGGGGCAAATCCGCGATTGGCAAGCGAGGAAAACTCCGAAAGCCCCCGGAAAATCTTCCGTTTCCCCAAGAAAAAATCCTTTTCCCCCGAAGAAAACTCTATCTTTAACCTAAAGATAAACTTTTCATTAAGGAGAAACAAACTTTTCCTTGGGTATCTTGAAGAATATCTCCCGGACATTACATTTAATATACGTACATACGTAAAGAAAAATACGTACCTTTGTGAAGTACTTCAAAAAAACACAATCTTATGTTCAGTAAAGAGACCTATATAGCCCGTCGGGCTAAACTAAAGCAAGCCATAGGTTCCGGTTTGTTACTTTTCTTGGGGAATGACGAGAGCGGCATGAATTACGCGGATAACACCTATCATTTCCGTCAGGACTCCACGTTCCTCTACTTCTTCGGGTTACCGTATGCGGGACTGTCCGCCATCATCGATATCGACAATGACAAGGAAATCATCTTCGGCGACGAGCTGACCATCGACGCCATCGTATGGATGGGCACGCAACCGACCCTGCGGGAAAAAAGCGAGGCGGCGGGGATAGAGATAGTCCGCCCTTATAAAGAGGTGGAGGATTACCTGAGGAACGCCCAACGGATAGGGCAACCCATCCATTACCTGCCCACTTATCGGGCGGAGCACCAAATCAAGCTGTTCCAATGGCTGGGCTGCCTTCCCGGAGCGGAGCGGCCGTCCGTGCCGTTCATCATGGGCGTGGTGAACCAACGCATCTACAAGAGCGAGGAGGAGATAGCCGAAATAGAGAAGGCCTGCGTCGTGACGGCGGACATGCACCTGGCCGCCATGCGCGCCGTACGTCCGGGCGTACGGGAATCGGAGGTGGCCGCCGCCGTGTCGGAAGTGGCGTACGCCCACAACTACGAGCTCTCCTTCCCGACCATCGCCACGATTAACGGGCAGACGCTACACAACCACGACCACAGCCATTTGATACAAAGCGGCGATATGCTGCTGCTGGACGCGGGAGCCGAGACCGAGATGGGCTACGCCGGCGATATGTCGTCCACTATCCCGGCCGACGATACCTTCACCACCCGCCAAAAAGAGATCTACGACATCCAAGTGGCGGCCCACGAGGCAGCGGTGGCTGCCTTGCGACCGGGCGTTCCTTTCGTGGACGTCTACGAGTTGTCGTGCAAGGTCATCATGGAGGGACTGAAGGACTTGGGCTTCGTGAAGGGCGACCCGATGGAGGCCGTGAAAGCCGGGGCGCACGCGATGTTCATGCCTTGCGGACTGGGGCACATGATGGGCTTGGACGTGCACGACATGGAGAACCTCGGCGAGGTGTACGTCGGCTACGACGGACAGCCGAAGAGTACCCAGTTCGGGCGGAAGTCCTTACGGCTCGGCCGGAAACTGGAGCCGGGCTTCGTGCTCACTATCGAGCCGGGTGTCTACTTCATCCCCGAGCTGATGGACCTCTGGCGGAGCCAAGGCAAGTTCACCGAGTTCATCAATTATGACAAGCTATTCACGTATAAAGATTTCAGCGGCATCCGCAACGAGGAGGATTACCTCATCACCGCCGATGGCGCGCACCTTTTGGGTAAGAAAATCCCTCTGCATACGGAAGAGGTAGAGGCGTATCGCCGGGAGAATAAATAACAAAAGATGAAGGTGTGTCAAAATCATGTATTGGCACACCTTCATCTCTAAAATAATCGATTAATTTCTCTCACTCAGAATCTCCGCCAGCCGTTCGGGGGTGACATTCGCCGCTACGATCACACCCTCATCATTGATTAAGAAACTTTGGAGACCTTCCTCCAAATCATACTTCTCATACAACGCCGACCGTTTACCTAATCTCTCGCGGAATTGCGTCGAAGGGTCTAACCCGTCCAACCTCACCGTCTCGGTAAAGATTGACTCCCGCTCGTCCAACGAGATGGAGCATAACGCGATTCGCTCAGGATTCAACTTGTTAACCTCATTCGCCAACCGAACATTACGAGCCCGCGACTCCGCGTCGTAAGCCGCCCAGAAGTTGAGCAAAGTGTAACGTCCCGTTTGGTTACGGAAATCGGTCTCCGGACCGTTTCCCAAAAACTCTATTCTCGGAGCCAAATCACCGGGGTTCGAGCCCTCGGTAGGTTTCGCTTTTCTCGAGCCGGCCGACATGCTTATAAACGCCACCGACAAGATGAGAACATAAGCTCTAACTTTCATACTTTTTGTTTTACGTTCGACTTCATCGGGGGAAATTCCCTCACGGGCAAACACCCCGACTCCTGATTTTCAGGATCGAAGGCTGGAGCGTCACTTTCGCCAAAGCTAAGCTCACCAACCTTTTTAACGCCGCAAATATAAGGTGGAATCCTTTGTTTCACCAAATCAAATATCATTTTTCGTCAAATAAACAAGATTTTTTATATGTTTTACCGCACGTTTTAAACAAAACGCAGATGTTTTACAACATATCCTTAACCATTATAAGGAAGCTTTCACCAGAGTCGGAACGGGGCGTCTTCCTACTGAATGCGGCAACGTACTGGGAAAATGATCAATAGTTCAACCCGAACCACCACAAGGGAAGGATATTGTCGGAGGCGTACGTTATGCCATCCTTTACCACATAACCTTCCCCCACCATCTCTATTTGCCGTTTGCCTTTCGACTTACCACCCACCTCGAACACACGACGGCCTATCTCGAAGTCGGCGATGGAAGAGGCGGAGACCGTGTTCCTCACCCGCATCTGATTGACGAAAAACGTCTCGCACAAGTTGCCTACGTTCACCTCCCCGTCAGCCAGGGCGTAAATCAAATCACAATTGTCCAAATAAACTTTCTCCACTTTTCCCAAGCCGCGGATTCCGCCAGTGTCGTCTTTCAATTGGATAATCATCCCCGCATCCTCGATATAACGCAAATAGTCGCCCATCAAGTTCCGCCCGGTTCCTATCAATTCCGCCAGCTTGCTCATGTTAGGTTTAAAAGGAACGCTTTGGGCGATAATGGATAGCAGTTTCTTGAACTTCCGTCCCATCGTAGCGGACATTTCCGCGAACACGGGGATGTCGGTTTCCAAGGCCAGGTTGATAATTTGCCGCAGCCTTTCGTCAAAACTGCCCTCACGGGCAAAGGGGTAATAGCCTTGGCGCAGGTAGCTCTCGAAGAACAGCAATGGCGTGCGCAAGGAAACCTCCTCCACCCGTCCGCTTACGATCTCGTCCAAGGAGAACACGGGGGTCTCGATGCCCTGCGCCAGCCTCAAATACTCGCGGAAGGACAAGCCATACAGGTGATACATCACCGCCCGGCGGCTCAAGTCGGAGCTTCCTTTATTCAAATCGAGCACGGACGAGCCGGAGAATACCACCCGCAACTCGCTGTAATAATCATAGATCAGCTTCAATTCTTTCGACCAATCCTTATACTTATGGATCTCGTCGATGAACAGGTAACGCACCCCGCGCTGCACCAGTCTCTCAGCTAAATCCAACAGGCGGTGATCGCTAAAATAAATATCATCGGCATTGACATAGAGTGCGTCGTCAACATCCAAATCCCGTTTGATACGTTGCAGCATCAGGGTAGTCTTGCCCACGCCCCGCGGCCCTCGGATACCTATCATACGGTTGTTCCACGCTATTTCATGATAAAGATAGCGGAAGAACGCCGTATCCGTCTCCCGCAATAATTTCTTGTAAATCCTGACAAGGTGTTCCATATCTCGTACTACTTTAGCGCAAAGATAAGAAGTTTTTGCACTCGATGAGTGCAAAAACTAAGCCAATTCGCACTTAGCAAGTGCAATTACCACCCCTCATCCCTTTTTTCTACAAGTCCGAGGCTCAAACCCCTTTTCCCATCTCAAAAGCCGCGGCCAAGGCGGGATGCTCCTTTATCTCACCCGCCTCATTGACCCCTCCCGCAAACACGGAGCCGGCCAAACGAGCTTTCTCGAAACAATCGATCCAACCACCGACGCCCGCCACGGCACGCTCCGGCACCTCGGCTTCATCCTCCGCTGCCGA
>CASEGC010000054.1 GCA_949287365.1 uncultured Parabacteroides sp. | reverse complement strand
ATCTCTATCTTTAGCCTAAAGATATGTATCCGCGGCCTAAAGATAGACTTTTCCTCGTGGAGTTTTCGGTTTTTCCCGCCGGCTTCTCGAGTTTTTCTTCCCGGCTATCGGACTTTTCTTCCCTGTCCGTTTTTATTTCGGGATCACGTTAATGACGCGGAATTTTGTTGAGGATGTGTTTAATCTAATGGCCTTAGTAAATTTTCATTTGGTTTATGTGACTATTCAAGGAGTTTTATTTACATTTGTCGGTAAGTATTTATGTAATAAAATTTATCAGATAAAATTGTACTATGAAAACATTGATTACATGCGCTGTTTTAGGGGCGTTCATTTTGAGTTCATCATGTACTGGGAAAAAGGAGGAGAAGACAAATATTTTGGCGGTAGAAGAAACGGAAATGGATGTTTCTTCTGTTAATATTTTGACTGATCAGGAAAAGACGGAAGGCTGGGTCTTGCTTTTTGATGGTGAGACAACAAAAGGATGGCGCGGCGCTCATTTGGATGCTTTTCCTGAACATGGCTGGAGCGTGAGGAATGGAGAGTTGATCGTAGAACAATCGGATGGGGGCGAATCCACGAATGGAGGTGATATCGTTACGGATGGAGAATATTCAGCTTTTGAGTTAAGTGTGGACTTTAAGATAACCGAAGGAGCTAATAGTGGTATCAAATATTTCGTGACGGAAAAGGAGAAGCAGAAGGGATCCGCCTATGGATTGGAATACCAAATATTGGATGACGCTAAACATCCTGACGCTAAGCTTTATACGACATTTCCGGGGAGCCGGACATTAGGAAGCTTATATGATTTGAAAAAAAGCGAGAACGTACGCTTTAATGGTGTGGGAAAATGGAACACGGCCGTGGTGAAAGTTTTTCCCAACAATCATGTGGAACATTGGCTAAATGGTGTGAAAATACTTGAATACGAACGAGGTAGTGAGGCGTTTCGGAGTTTGGTGAAAGGTAGTAAATATGCGGATCCCGCTTATAATACGGATGGCGCTTTTGGAGAGGCTCCCAAGGGGCACATTTTGTTGCAGGATCATGGGAATGAGGTCGCCTTCCGAAATATAAAGATTAAAGAATTGAAATAAGTTTTGTTTATTTGGATAATAAGTTGTACGTAAAAGAAAAATACCATGATTTGGAATGAGACGATGGAGTGCATGGACCGCGAAGAAATGCGGAAACTGCAAAGTATACGTTTGAAAAGAGTTGTAGAACATGCATATCACAATTCTCCGTTTTATCGTAAGAAGATGCAGGAGATGGGTGTCGCTCCGGAGGATATACAGTCAATAGAGGATATCACGAAATTGCCGTTTACGGTGAAACAAGATTTAAGGGATAATTATCCTTTTGGTTTGATGGCGGTTCCTATGTCGGAGATTGTCCGTTTGCACGCCTCTTCAGGTACGACTGGAAAACCGATTGTCGTAGGTTATACCCGTAGGGATTTGGGGATTTGGGCGGAAGTCGTGGCTCGTTGCCTAACCGCTTATGGATTGACAAGGAACGACTCTGTGCAGGTTTCTTATGGATACGGTTTATTTACGGGAGGATTAGGCGCCCATTGTGGGGTGGAGAATATTGGAGGTACGGTAATCCCAATGAGTAGTGGGAATACCCAAAAGCAAATCCAGTTGATGCATGATTTTGGGGCGAAAGGTTTAGCTTGTACACCCTCATACGCATTGTATTTGGCGGAGACTATTCATCAATCCGGCATTCCCTTGGAAGAATTCCAATTGCGGGTAGGAGCGTTCGGTGCGGAGCCGTGGACAGAGAATATGAGGAAGGAGTTGGAGACGAAATTGAATATAAAGGCCTATGATATTTATGGGTTGACTGAGATTTGTGGTCCAGGAGTAGGTGGTGAGTGCGAGTGTCAGGATGGGACCCATTTGTGGGAAGACCATTTTTTCCCGGAAATCGTGGATCCGGAGACGTTGCGGCCTTTAGGACCGGGCGAGGTAGGGGAGTTGGTGTTTACCACGCTTACCAAGGAAGGCATGCCGATGCTTCGTTATCGGACGAGGGATCTAACCTCCTTAAATTATGAGAAGTGCGCATGTGGCCGTACTGCGGTACGGATGGGACGTATTTTAGGTAGGAGCGATGATATGCTTATTATCCGAGGCGTAAATGTTTTCCCTTCTCAAGTGGAATCTGTTATTTTAGAGTTGCCTGAATTTGAACCACATTATTTGATCGTGGTGGATCGTGTGAACAATACGGATACGTTCCAGATACAAGTGGAAGTCCGTCCGGATTATTATTCGGATGAGATGAATAAAATGATCGCTTTAAAAAAGAAGATAGCTAACCGTATGCAAAGTGTTATCGGGCTGCAAGCGGATATCAAGATCGTTGAGCCTCGAAGTATAGAACGCAGTATGGGAAAAGCGAAGCATGTGATAGATAAACGTAAATTAGTATAATCTCGTAAAAACTTAGGTCTTATGTTAGTGAAGCAATTATCTATTTTTTTGGAAAATAAGAAAGGACGTTTTACGGAAGTCGCTAAGATATTGGGGGAGGCTGGTATTAATATGTCCGCCTTTACCGTGTCGGAAAATTCGGATTTTGGAATTTTGCGGTTGATTGTTTCCGATACCGATAAGGCGATTCGGGTACTTCGTGAACGACTGTATGCGGTTAGCGTGACAGATGTGGTATGTTTGCATTGTCCGAACCAACCGGGAGCTTTGGCAAAGGCGATGGACATAATCACTACCGCGGGGATTTTTGTAGAGTATATGTATGCTTTTTCGCAAGGAGACGCCGCTAACGTGATTATACGCCCGGATAATATCGAGAAATGCGCGGAAGTGTTGAAAGCTAATAAGTTGGAATTGATAGCGGCCAGTGATTTGTATAAGTTGTAAATATTAACGTTTGGGGCTTCTTTTATTCGTATAAAAACGCTAACTTCGCCCGCCAAAAGTATATGGATGAAAAAGATTGTGTTTATATTGATGACGACAGTATTGTTATCCTCTTGTGGAGAGTATAACAAGATACTGAAGAGCACAGATTATGAGTTGAAATATTCGTATGCTAAAAAATACTTCAATGCGAAACAATATTCGAAATCTGCGACTCTGTTGGATGAATTAGTTACAATCTTTAAGGGAACGGCTTATGCTGAAGAGTCTTTGTATCTGTTAGCTCAGAGTTATTACGGGCAAGAGGATTATCAGACGGCTTCGCGATATTTCGAGACCTATTATACGACTTATCCGAAAGGCGAGTTTACGGAATTATCCCGTTTTTATTCGGGTTATGGGTTATATTTGGACTCCCCGGATCCTCGTCTAGACCAGGCGCAAACCTATAAGGCCATAGAGCAGCTACAACTTTATCTGGAGTATTATCCGCAAAGTGAACGTGCGGAAGAGGCCCAGAATATCTTATTTGAGCTTCAAGAGAAATTGGCTTATAAAGAGTTGCTGGCTACGCGATTGTATTTCAATTTAGGTACTTATATGGGGAATAATTTTCTTTCTTGCGTGATTACGGCGCAGAATGCCTTGAAGAATTATCCCTATTCCAAGTATCGGGAGGAATTTATGTTTCTCATCATCCGGGCGAAATATGAACTGGCTTTGGTGAGCGTGGACGAGAAGTTGCAAGGGCGTTATAGAGACGTGGTCGATGAATATTATAATTATATGAATGAATATCCGGAAGGGAAATACCTGAAAGAGGTGACCAAGTTCTATGACTATGCCAATAAGCGGATTACGGATGTATATTAAGCGAATTTAATCAATAAAAGAAAATGGATTACAGAAAATCAAATGCTCCCACCACCACGGTGACCCGTGACATGATGAAGTTATGTGAACAGACGGGCAATGTGTATGAGACAGTCGCTATCATCGCTAAGCGGGCGAACCAGATTAGTGTCGAGATGAAACAGGATTTGGAAAAGAAACTTCAGGAGTTCGCTTCTTATAATGACAACCTGGAGGAGGTTTTTGAGAATCGTGAGCAGATTGAGATTTCACGTTATTATGAAAAACTTCCGAAGCCGACATTGATCGCCACTCAAGAATATGAGGAAGGAAAAATTTATTATAAGAATCCCGCGAAAGAGAAAAATAATCTTTGAGAATCTAAGGAAAAGACTGACACTCTCCGTCAGTCTTTCCGGTTTTAATTAGTGATTGATTCATGATACAGAGAATACAAAGTATCTATTTGTTGATTATAGTGATCCTTATGGTCGCTACGATGTTTATGCCCTTGGCTATGTTGCAAGAAGGCGATGAACTTTTTTATTTTGACACGACTGGACTAAATGCGATGGCGTTAAGTGGTGATTCGGAATTGATTTATCCTTCATGGGGATTGTTTGTTTTAACGGCACTGATTGCCTTGATCGCTATGGTCACGATTTTTCTTTATAAGAGAAGGATTTTGCAAATTCGTCTTTGTATATTCAATGCTTTGTTGATATTAGGATTTTATGGCTTATTCGTTTTTCTGATATATACATTCCTTGAGAATAAGGAGGACATTGTCGTAAACGTGAAGATCGCGTTAGGTTTCCCGCTCATTAATCTCATCTTGGATTATTTGGCTATTCGTAATATAGGCGCGGACGAGGCGTTGGTCCGTTCATTAGAGCGTTTGCGCTGATTGAGATCCGTATGCCGAGTTTATCGTTTCGCGAATGAAACCATTCTTATATCAAGTCGCGTCTCTTTTTCACGAACGGTACGGAATGGACGTAAGCCGTTTCGCTTTTGTCTTTCCGAATCGGCGTGCGGGGCTTTTCTTCAAGAAATATCTTTCGGAAATATCGGAAAAACCATTATTCTCCCCAACCATCCTTACGATCGCTGATTTATTTGTCCAGTTAAGCGGGAAACAACTTGCCGATCGTATCCGTATGTTATTTGTCCTGTATGATATCTATGTTCGGTTGAGTGATTCGGAAGAATCGTTCGATGAGTTTCTTTATTGGGGCGAGATGTTGTTGAATGATTTTGACGATATCGATAAATACATGGTAGATGCCCGGATGTTGTTCACGAACGTGACGGACCTAAGAGCGTTAGACAGCGATTTCTCTTTCTTGGATGAGAATCAGATCGCCGCTATCCGGAGTTTTTGGTCGAGTTTTCATCCTCAAAGCGACACTCCGAATCAGCGACGTTTTCTTGCGGTATGGCAAATATTATATCCTTTGTATGAAGAGTTCCGTTCGGCTTTGGCGTCTGAGGGAAAAGGATACGAAGGGATGATTTTTCGAGAGGTGGTGGAGAGTTTGGAGAAGGGAGATGCCTTGGAACTGCCTTACGCCAAGGTCGTGTTTGTGGGATTGAATGCCTTATCGGTCTCGGAGGAACGCTTCTTGCTCCAATTTCAAGGACGTGGGATCGCGGATTTTTATTGGGATTATGTCTCGGAGATGGTGACTGACCCAGATAATAAGGCCTCTTATTTCGCGTCTCGCAATTTGAGGAATTTCCCTTCATCGATGGAACTGCCTTCGGAAGAGGAGGCGCGTACGGAAATAGAGGTGATAGGCATTCCTTCCGGTATAGGCCAAGCTAAACAGGTTTACGCGCTTTTGGCGGATTGGTGCGAACGGCTGGAGATGAACACGGAGGAGGCTTTGCGCACGGCGGTGATCCTTCCGGACGAGCATTTGTTACTCCCTGTGCTGAACGCTATTCCTGAGCGAATTTGGCATATCAATGTCACGATGGGTTATCCATTGGCGGGAACGCCGATCGCTTCTCTGATTGAATACATTTTGGCATTGCAGAAAAATGTCCGTTATGCGAATGGCGTGCCATTGTTTTATTATCGCGACGTTTTGCCTCTCTTGAATCATCGTTATATTTATTCTACCGCTCCGGGAATAATCACTTCCGTGATAAGGAAGGTGACGGAAGAGAACCGGATTTACGTGGCGCGAGAGGAGTTGGCGAGAACGCCTTTGCTGGAGTCTTTGTTTGTTCCGGTCAGGGATATCCATGATTTCGCCGATTATCTGATTCAGATATTGAAATCTTTGAATAAGAATATTCCTTTTTCCGAAGAGGGAGAGACGGAGACCGCCTTGCGGATGGACGATTTGGAACGTGAGTTCATCTTTTATTATTTCACTACCGTGAGCCGTTTGCGTGAGGTCATGGAGGAGGCTCATGTCGAGATGCGTATCGACACGTTTTTCCGCCTTCTGAAGCGTATGACCGATTTGATTACGATTCCTTTCCAAGGCGAGCCGCTTTCCGGTTTGCAGATTATGGGCGTGTTGGAGACCCGGGCATTGGACTTCGACCGTTTGATTATCCTTTCCATGAACGAGGGACTCTTCCCTCAGGGTCAAGTGGCCAATTCCTTCATTCCTTACAATCTCCGGCGAGGTTTCGGATTGCCCACTTATGAGCATCAGGACAGCGTGTGGGCTTATCATTTCTATCGCCTGATTAAACGGGCCGCTCATGTAAGTCTGCTTTACGATACACGGAGCGATGGTCTGCGGTCGGGAGAGGTTAGCCGTTTCATCCATCAGCTTCACTATCATTATAAGATTCCCATGCGAAAGAAACTGGTGGTGTATGATGTCTCCTCCTCGAAGGTCCCCGCTTTGACGATACGGAAAGATGAGAAGGTCATGCGCCGCTTGGCGGATTATCGCACGGGAGGCGATAAGGCGCTTTCCGCCAGCGCTATCAACACCTATCTGGATTGTCCGCTGAAATTCTATTTCTCCGTGATAGAGGGCATACGGGAAGAGGAGGCGGTGAGCGAGACGATAGAGAGCGATATGTTCGGGAGTATCTTGCATAAGACGATGGAGGAGCTTTATGCCCCGTTCCGCGGGAAAAGGGTGACGGCGGACTTGCTGGAGAGAATCCGTAAGGACGCTTCTTCGCTCACTGCGACAATCGCTCGCGCTTTCTCGAAAGAGTTCTTCAGGTCGGAAGAGGCTCGTCCGCTGGTAGGGCAAAATTATCTGATTGGAGAGATGATTCGTAAATATGTTCTGCGAATCATCCGGCGTGACGAGGGCTTGACTCCGTTCGTCTACCTTGAGTCTGAACGTAAGATTAACGGGCTGCTCACGCTTTCGGACCATTCGGCGGTGCGCCTGAAAGGGTTTATCGACCGGTTGGACGAGGTGGATGGCGTTGTCCGTATCATCGATTATAAGAGCGGTAGCGGGACTACCTTGTATAAGGGCATGGAGAGCCTTTTCGACAAGGAAGAGAAGGAGCGCGCGAAAGCGGTAACGCAGGTTTTCCTCTATTGCTGGATGTACATGCGGCAAGCGGGAAACAGGGATAAGGCCGTGGCTCCCGGCATTTATTATGTCCGTAACCTGTTCGCGGACCCGTTCGACCCGAACGTCTATCGCGTCAAGGATAAGGAACGGATGCGGATTGACGATTTCTCCCTTTGCGCGGATGAGTTCGAGGATGGCTTGCGGCGTTGCTTGGACGAGATTTTCGACCCCGATGTCCCTTTCTCTCAGACCCCGACAGGGAAGGCGTGCGCCTATTGCATGTTCAAGGATATTTGCGGCAGGTGAGACGGCTCACGCTCGTGTGAGGAGAGCCGCTATTTTCTCCAGATAGATTTTGTCCGTCTCGTCGAAATGGCCGGGCCGTTCGCTGTCTATGTCGAGGACGGCGATTGTTTTCCCCTCCTTTATCAACGGCACGACTATCTCGGAACGGGAGGCGGAGCTACAAGCGATATGCCCGGGAAATCGCTCCACGTCCGGCACGATAATCGTGCGCCCCTCTTTCCACGCCGTGCCGCACACGCCTTTCCCATATCCTATCCTCACGCAGGCCACCGGTCCTTGGAACGGGGCCAATACCAACTCCTTTTCGACCACCCGATAAAAACCGACCCATAAAAAGCCGAAAGTCTGCTTCAGCGCGGCCGACGTGTTCGCCATATTGGCTATCAAATCCGCCTCTCCCACCGTGAGCGCGGCGACTTGCGGCAACAAGGTCTCGTACTTCTCCCGCTTACACCCCTCGTGAATCCTTAATTCCTCTGCCATTACCTCTTTTTATTGTCTGTTACTATGCCCCTTGGAGCCTTCTCGCTCTTTCTTGTCGAGAAGGTCGGCAATATACTAAAATATGCCGGATTACGCGATAGCGCACGGGATGTTTTTCCCCTTAGGCATATTCCGTCCTTCCCCTTACGTAGGGAAAATAATCGTCCTACCGTGACTATTTATATCGCCCATACATGACTGTTTTATACGGATATACAAGGACTATCTTTAATCAAAGCCTTTGATTATAAAATCAAAGCTTATGATTTTAAAAACAAAGGCTTTGATTTTAAAATCGATGGCTTTGATTCATGATAATCCTTTAACATCCGCATATTTATATACGTTAGGGTGATGGATTTTACCCATGTATGGGTACGAACTTTATATAGGGGAGATGTGGCGGGATACCTCGGGCGGGAGATGCCCTGCATGGACGGGAGCGGGAGGAAGCGGGCTTATCGCCGCGTAGGAAGAAGGGGGAAGGGCTTGAAATATTCGCGGAAAACGCGTTACTTTACGCGTGAAGTCTAATGAACATGAAAATCGTATGCCATGAAAGGAAAAGGAACCGCGGTTATTACGCGAGACGGGGTGAGAAAGATGGGTCTATCCTTATGGATAGCGTGTTGCGCTGTCCTGCTGATAGGGTGCGCCAAAGGGAAGGAATCGAGATTCGCGAAGGATTCGGGTTATTATTTTGACGGTTCGATATCGAGGGAGGTCTTGGAGCGTTATCTGGACCGGGCGGTGACGGCGGGGTATTTCCTCGTGCCCGGTACGCCGGAGGGGTACGAGTTTCCCTATCGGGAGGATGACATCCGTATGCTCCGGAATATCGGCGCGAAGTTTATCGGGCGCGCCATCTACCGGTGGAGCGAGGAGAGTAAGTTGGGCGACCCCGCCTTCTTGGGTCACGCCAAGGCGTTGATAGAGCGTATGCACGCCTACGACCCGGAGATTATTTTCCAAGGATGCCTGTTCGAGCACGTGAGCGCGGATGTCAACAACCTCGCGATACCGGCATGGGTGTTCGAGGCGTTCGGCCTGCCGGTGGAGAAGCGTAACTTCAATAGCGCGGCCATGGTGAAACGTCTGGACCCGAACGCCGAGGTCCGCTGGGGCGACTCGGGTGGCGGCGTGCCGATGATTAATAACATGGAGACTAAGTTATGGTTCTATTTCTTGGCCAAGTCTTACATAGACATCGGTTGCGAGGCGTTCCATTTGGGGCAGGTGGAGCTGATTGGCGCGGACGACCCGGATAAGAACCATTACGAGGCGTTCTTGCGTAAGGTGTGCGATTACGCCAAGGAACATGCCCGTAGGCATTACGTCCTCTTGGACGCGCATACGCCCAGCGGCGGTTTCGTGAAGGATGGCGTGAGCCTGCTGGATTTCAACTCGTTTCCCTTACGTATCAAGGAGGTGGTGGACAGGCCGATGGAGGGCGTCTTGGAGGTCGGATATAGCGACGCCATCTATCGGCGGAGCCAAGGAGCTGTCTCGCCGAGCGGCTGGAAGGCGGAAAGCATGCCTTATCTGGTGGAGTTCGACAACTTCGGGACGAACGGCAACCTGGGTGTCGCCAATCTGGAGGACCATTTCTGTTGGGGATACGACGATATCTCTTGGTTCGCCACGAGGGACGAGGCGTACCGGAACAAATGGCTGTGGTACGCGTTCGACTGGCTGCGTGAGACCGACCCCAACGGCCATTTGCAGATGTGCGTGATTCGTATGATATCGAACCCCGGCAACGAGAAGACGCTGCGGTCCTATTTCGCCAACACGAGGAGCGAGGCTTGTCCGGTGGGTTACTCGCAAGAGGAGACCATCAAGGAGATTTGGAACACGCGTCTCAAGAGGTGAGACGCAGGATTTCTCCTGTTCTCGCTGGCGGATTCCCGATAAAACCCTATCTTTAGGATTCAAAAATGAAAGAGACGAACAATATGCGAAAAGAAGAAAGATACGAAGGGGTGTTGAATTGGTTCAAGGAGAACGTCCCGGTGGCGGAGACAGAATTGCGTTATGACAATCCCTATCAGTTGTTGGTAGCGGTTATCCTCTCCGCCCAATGTACGGATAAACGGGTGAATATGGTCACGCCCGCGTTGTTTGAGGCGTTCCCTACGCCGGAAGTGATGGCGGCCAGCACGCCGGAAGTGGTGTACGAGTATATCCGGAGCGTTTCCTACCCGAACAACAAGGCGAAACATCTGGTCGGGATGGCGAAGATGCTGATGGAGGAGTTCAATGGCGAGGTTCCTTCCGATATCGACCGGTTGCAAAAGCTTCCGGGCGTGGGGCGGAAGACCGCCAACGTAATCGCTTCCGTCGTGTACGGCAAGCCTACCATGGCCGTCGATACGCACGTGTTCCGGGTGTCCAACCGCATCGGGCTGACCAATGACAGCAAAACGCCGTTGGAGACGGAGAAGACGTTGACAAAGAACATCCCGAAGGACTTGATACCTATCGCCCATCATTGGCTGATTCTGCACGGGCGATACGTTTGCCTCGCGCGAAAGCCTAAATGCGAGGATTGCGGACTTAAACCTTGGTGTAAATATTTCCAAGCGCGGACATGAGTTTGGGCAGGAAGGACATAACGACATTGATAGTCCTGATGGCGGCGGCGATTATTTGCGTGAGCTATCTCTTCAAGATCGTAAATAGCGGGCAGGTTGCCGCTAAGGTAGACCCATACGGCTTGCTTATGCCAACGCCCACGCCCACGGCGATTCTCGCTATCAACCGTCCGGATTTATTGGACGGGCAACTCCTTTCCAACGAGGAGGTCCGGAGGATTTTCGAGGAATATGTCCCTTCCGTTTTCCTGTCGATATTGCCTGAATTATCCATCTCGCTGGTCGCCTATTATCCGCGGGGAGTCCTTTTCTGCTCGCCGATGGAGAAACGGCTGGCCGACCGCGTGTTCGAGCGGCTCGATGCTTTGTCCGCGTATCCGGCGCAACGGCGGGAGGAGGCGGGTGTCGCTATCCGATATTATCCGGATTCGGGGAATCGTTTCCTTGGATGTTATTATCATAAGGGGGCGTTTGTCGCGTCTTACGACCGCAAGTCGCTCTCGCGGGCCATTGAGTGGCAACGGAGAGACGCGCCGGTCCCCATGGAGTTGGAAAAGGCCGCGAGAAGAGGCAGAAGCGCTTGGGCCAACCTGCTCGTCCCTCGCGAGTCCTTGGATTTGTCCGTTTGGCTTGACGATTCCACCGTGTGGGAGGTGGAGGAGCCGTGGCTGGACTTGGACCTCTTTCTCGACGGGGGAAAGCTGTGCTGCTTTTATGAGCGTGGGCATTCTTTTGCGGTCGCGGACACGGCGCGGCGGGCGAGGCTGTATCAAGTCGTGCGGGACTCCCTGAACGCGCGCCTCCACCGGTTACTTCCCAAAACAAAGACCGAGGCGCGAATCAAATCCGACAGCGCCGCGGTCTATTATACGATTGTCGCGAGTGATTAAAATCGCAGGGTGAGCCCATCGTACGCATAATGCACATGCGGTGGCAAACGCTTCTCTATCACCGCGTGCAACCCGATGCGGTGGCTCATGTGAATCAGGTAAGCCTCCTTGGGGCGGATGCGGGAGATGTTCGCCAACGCCTCGCCCAAGCTCTCGTGGGAGAGATGCTCTTCCTCGCGGAGGGCGTCGATGGCCAGGATGTTCAAGTCGCGCAACTTGTCGAACTCCTCCTCCGGGATGTACTTGATATCCGTCAGGTAGGCGAACGTCCCGACGCGGAAACCCAATATCGGCAATTGGGCGTGCATGAGTCGTATCGGAATCACTTGGATTCCCGCGGCGATAAACGGCCGGTTCTCTATCTCGCGCAGGATAAGATTCGGTACGCCGGGATATTTGTGCTCCCGGAAGACGTAAGGGACGCGGGTCCTTATCGCCTCGGCCACGTTCTTTTCCGCGTAAATGTCGATTCCCTTCTCGCGGCAGAAGGGACGCAAGTCGTCCAAGCCGCCCACATGGTCGTAATGCTCGTGCGTGAGCAAGACCGCGTCGAGGCGATAAATCTTGTTCGTTATCATTTGCCAGCGGAAGTCCGGACCGCAGTCTATCAGCAGCCTCTTGCCTTCCGTCTCCACCAGCGCGGAGCTTCGCATGCGCCAGTCGCGGGGGTCTTCGCTGCGGCAGACCTCGCATTGGCAACCGATTTCCGGATTCCCCGTGGAAGTGCCTGTACCTAAGAACGTGACTCTCATCATCCGATATATTTGACTTCCGGCATAAGCTCTATTCCGAAACGCTGGCGCACCGCCTCGCGGATGCTCTCGGCGAACAACGCGATCTCATGGCCACGGGCGTCGCCCAAGTTCACCAGCACCAATGCCTGCCTCTCGTAAACGCCCACGTGTCCCTCCTTTTTCCCCTTGAAGCCGCAACGCTCCACCAGCCAGCCGGCGGGTATCTTCACCTTGCCGTCGGCGGCGGGGTAGGAGGGTATCTCCGGATAGTGCGCCTTCAGCTCCTCGAAGCGCTCCGCGGGAATCACCGGGTTCAGGAAGAAGCTGCCCGCGTTGCCCAACTTTTCAGGGTCCGGCAGTTTGCGCCGGCGGATGGCGATGACCGCCTCGCGTACGTCCGCTACGGTAGGCTCCGGATGGTTCGCTTCCAATTCCTCCCGCAGGTTGCCGTAGCCTAACGAGAGCCTCGGTTTTTTCGACAGGCGGAGCGTGACGTGGGTGATGATGTGCGGGTCGTTATGCTCGTTCTTGAAATAGCTGCTCCGGTAGCCGTACTCGCATTCCCCGGCGGTGAAAACCCGTTTCTCTAAGGTCAGCTGGTTGTAGGCCTCCACGGTCTCGATAACGTCCTTGATTTCCACGCCGTAAGCCCCGATGTTCTGCGCCGCCGCCGCTCCCGTCTCTCCCGGAATCAAGGAGAGATTCTCTATGCCGCCCCAACCTCTCGACACGGCGTAAGCCACCACGTCGTCCCACGTCTCGGCGGCGCCGACGCGCAGCGTCACCCGCTCGTCTGTCTCCTCCGCCATGGTTATCCCCTTGATGCGGGAGTGGACGATGATGCCGTTGAAATCGTTGATAAATAACAGGTTGCTACCGCTTCCGATGTGGACGGAGAGGCATTCCTGAAAATATTCGTCGCGCAGGATTCGCCCCAGCTCCTCCTCCGTGTCGTACTCCATGAACCAGCGCGTCTTGGCCGGTACGTGGAAGGTGTTATGTTTCTCTAACGAGTAATTCTGCTCTATCCTCATTTTTCTTTTTCCTTGTTTCGGCGCGAATTTAGTCATAAATCCCACCCGTTCCGTTCCCTTTCCGAAGAAAAAAGGGGCGTGTTTCCCATTTCCGGGATGCCGCGAGTCGCAGGGTGGTTCCAGTGCGAGTCGCGCTGGGCTTCGCCGGATCTGTTCCGCTCCAGTGCGATTCGCGCCGGCTTCCCTGGGCTCGTTCCGCTCCAGCGCGATTCGCGCCGGGATGAAACGCGTTCGTTTCTCCTCAGTGAAATTTTCACTGGGAGGAAAAATGTCCGGCGGAGCCGGTGAAATTTTCACTGGATGGGAAAATACCCGTTGGAGCCGGTGAAATTTTCACCAGGCCCGCCGAGGTCGTTTCGCCTCTGGCGCGTTTTTCATCGGGCTAAAACAGGCTCGTTGGGGCTTGGTGAAAATTTTTTCGGGCAAAATCGGGCTCATTTGGGGCTGGTGAAAATTTCATTGGGCAAAATCGGACTCGTTTGGGGCTGGTGAAAATTTCACCGGCTTCGCGGACGGTCGGGCTTGGGTGGCGCGACGAAAAAAGGGGCGCGACCGCCTGGCCGTGCCCCTCTCTTATCGCGTTCCGGCGAGACGCCGCCGGTGGGTTACTTCAACTCCTTGATTCGGATGTCGCGGTACTTGACGGGCGAGCCGTGCCCCAAGAAACCGATGTGTCCCTTCTTGTTGAACAATCCCGGATGCTCCTTGCCGTCCGGCGTGCCGTTCTTCACGGCGTCGCGGATGTTGCCGTCAACGATGACCACGCCGTTCACCGTCACCCGGATATGGTCTCCGTCCGCCATGATTTCCTCCGTGTTCCATTCACCTACGGGCTTGAGGGCCTTCTTGTGGCTCTCGTTGGCTGGCAGGATGCCGTACACGGAGCCGTGGTGCTGCAGCGGCGTGATGTCGCTGTAGATGGGGTGCTCGCAGTCCAGCACTTGCACCTCCATGCCCACGTAGGCGGCGTCGCCCTCCATCGGGGTGCGGATGCCTACGCCGTTGTTGGCTCCGGGTGTCAGTTGGAAATCGAAGCGCAGGATGAAGTCGCCGAACTCTTTCTTCGTGTACAGGTTGCCGCCGAAGCTTTGGGAGGGCACGCAGGAGATGGTGCCGCCGTCCAAGACGTAATCCGTCGTGTTGCCGGTCCACTCATGCATGTTCGTCCCGTCGAAGAGTACCTTGAAGCCCTCTTTCTCCTCCTCGGCGGAGAGCTTGAAGGGTTCTTGCCTTTCCAGTTCCTTCACGTAGATGTCGCGGTAATAGACCTTGCTGCCGTGCGCCTGCAGCTCGATTTGCTCTACCGGGAAGATGGGCATCTCGCGGTTCCAGTAGTTTTCGAGGATGACGTTGTCCACCACCTTCTCGCCGTTCAACACGACGGTCACGCGGTCGCCGACCATCTTGATGTAGAACGTGTTCCATTCGCCTAGTTTGTTATCCGCCACTTTCGAAGGCTTGCTCTCGTTGACTTGGTTGTTGTACAGTCCGCCCGAGCCTACTTGCGCTCCGACATCCACGCGTGCGGTGTCCCAAATCTGCACTTGAGGCGTTCCGCGCAGATAGATTCCCGCGTCGGCCTCCGGTCCCTTGGGGTCGAGCATCCAATCCACGTACATCTCGAAGTCGCCGTATTGTTTCACGGTGCAGAGGTTATCGAACCCCGTCCCGTCGAAAACCAGCAGTCCGTTTTCCACCTTCCAGTCGCGGCGCATGTTCTCGTCCGCTTTCTCTTGCTCCTTCGCCAGTTGCGCCGGTTTCATTTTCGCGCGGGCGATGGGGTCTTTCACCAAGCCTTTCCATCCCGTCAGGTCCTTCCCGTTGAAGAGGGAGACGAATCCGGTCTCGTCCGGCATCTGGCTCAGGTGCTGTTTCAGCGCGTCCGCGTCGTAGCGGGCGTCCGGGCCGTCGAACATCGTCAGCAGACGGTTCAATATCGCTTTCACGTTATCGCCCGTGTATTCCGGATGGTTACGTGCGATGTTCCACACCGCGTAGACCGCCGCCGAGCGGACATTCCGGTCGTTCGAATCCAAGAACTCGGCCGCGTACATCAAGGCGAGGAAGGTGCCCGTTTGTTGAATCTCTTTCAGGATAAGCGCCTTCTGCTCGCTCGTCTTGGCTATCTCCATCACTTTCCGCAGGCGTAGCAGACGGTTCTCGCCGGTATATATCGGGTTGGACACCAACGTCACGTAGCGTTTCAACGCTTGGTCGAACACGTCGGCGGAAGGATCGCTTTGGCAGATGGAGAACAGCTCGTCCGCCGCGTCGATGTCGTTCCAAAGCAGAAGCGCCATGAACGCCGCCTCTTTCGCCGCTCCGGTATCTTCCTTGAAGCCGTTCACTATCGTCGCCAGCGCCTTCTTGTCGCCGGTGGAAGACAATACCCTGTAATAAAGATGTTTCTTGCTGTCTCCCGCTTGTATCATCCTTCGCTCGACATTGGCGACTCGCGTGGCGGGCGATAATTTGGAGATGGAGGCTATCACGGCGTCTTGCAAGGGCATGATCGCGTCAGCGTCCGCCGTTTCCAACATGCCGCATAGCAAGGTGAAGTCTTTATCCGATACGACATCTTTCAACGCGAGATACGCCGCCTTCCTCACCTCCGGCGAGCCGGACTTGATTTGTTCCAGCACCACGTTCAGGTTCGCGTCGGCCATGCGTAAGGACAATAACTCCAGCCCGGCGATTTTTCCCGCGTCGGTAGCCGAGGGAATGACGGCGGCCACCGCCCGGTCGATATCTCCGTTGAATGCCATCAACGCGTCTTGCGCCAATAGGATATCTTGCTTGTTCCCGCTTTTCAAAAGGTCCGCCAGATTCGGGATAACGCTTTTGTCCCCGATTTTCACCAGCGTCCACACCGCGGCTTGCCGGACATCGAAATTCTCATCCCGCAATTGCTCCAACAATACTTGTTTGATGGGCAAATCGAAGCGGAGTTCCAGATTCTTGATTACCGGCTGTTTGGAAGGAATTTTGCTCTCGCGGCCAATCCAGTTTATGATATCCACCTTCGTCTCGGGTTTCGCTTTCAGCATATATTTCATTACTTCAATATATACTTCCTGGTCCGCGAAATCGGAGGCGTAACGAAGCGCGGCGTTCCGATAATCCTTATCCTTGTCTTTCAACGCGGACAATAAAGTCTTTGTCGCGTTTTCCGGCTTGGCGGCCAAAAGGATTTGCAGAGCGGCTTCCCGCGTATGCGTAGCGCCGGCTTTCGTCGCTTTTTTTATCAGATTCTTGGCGGCTTTCTCGGCCTCTTTCACGTCGCCTTGCTCTAAAACGCGTTTAATCAAGGCGATATAGGCCTCGTTGGCTCCTGTTTTCTCCATCTTATAACCCGCCTTCTCGGCCGCGGCGGCCAAATCCTCCAAGGAAGATCGCGAGCCGACCCTGCTTAACGCGTAGAGCGCCTCTTTACGCATGTTCTCGTCGTCGGAGTTCAAGAACGCCTTCAATACGATTTCCGCGTCGGAGACTTGCGCATCCGCTATCGCGCGTATGATGTCTTTTTGGGTTTTGGGAGTTCCCGTCCGGCTTTTCAAGGAGGCTATTAACACGCCTTGGGCTTTATCCGTGCGAATGGCGGACAAGGCGCGAGCCGCCGGACCGCTCAAGCTCTCGTCGTTTAGGTATTCGGCGAGTTTGTCTACGCACTCATCCTTTCCCAATAGCTGAAGTTGTCTAATGATGAACGCTTTCGTTTCCCTGTCGGTCACTTTGTCCAACGCCTTTACATAGGCGTTGGCGGTGACGAGGCGTGCGTTTTCCTCGCCTTTCACCATCACGTAATGAGTCAATCCGCTCAACGCGTAATCTACGTTCGCGTTACTTCCTTTTCCCGGAGGATTAATCTTATTTACCAATAACAAGACTCCATCCTCTCCCGCGGAACTTAAATCATTGATTAACTTGTTATATTCCGCTTGTTGTTCAGCCGGCATTTGCGCCAGCACGTCCGCCACGATGGTGTTGGACGTACGATTCGCCGGGCTTTGGGCCATCAACATGGTCCCGCACAACAACAAACCGGCTATCGATATATATACTTTCTTCATCTGTGTTTACTGAATTAAAATCTTGAGCTTATCGTTCTCGATTGATTAGATGTTCCAAGGAGCGCGCATGGGCTGGTCCAACAAACGGTTGGCGGCCTCGTCGTCGATGAACTCCAGTTTTACCGGGTCGAAACGCAGCGTGCGGTTCAGGCGAAGAGCCACGGCGCCCATGTTCACGATTGTCGCGGAGCGGAACCCGTTGCATTCGTTCAAGGCGAATGGCTGACGAGTCTTCACGCATTCGATAAAGTCCGTGACTTGTGGTTCCGGTTCCGGGTAATCGGATAATTTCTTCTCCCAATCCGGAATATCGCATACGAAGTTCTTATAAACGTTTCCTTTCGGTCCCGAGATGTAAGGCGTGTTCGGGTCTCCGTAATCGCCTCCCCATAACACGATTTGGCAACCATCCTCGTATGTATAAGTGATGGAACGCCATGTCCCGACGGCGTCCGGATGTTGTTGCGGAGCGTCTACCTCTACTTTGATAGGGCTCGTATCGTCTTTTCCCAAGAAATATTGAACGGGGTCGATATAGTGTTGTCCCATGTCGCCTAAGCCTCCACCGTCGTAATCCCAATAGCCGCGGAAGGTTTGGTGAACCCGGTGAGCGTTATAGGGTTTGTAAGGAGCCGGACCCAACCAAAAATCATAATCCAATTCCGCCGGTATCGGTTGAGGCTCCAGATATTCTTTGCCTACCCAGTAGAATTTCCAGTCGAAGCCGGTGTGTTTGCTGATTGTCACTTTCAGCGGCCAACCCAAGAGACCGCTTTGTACCAATTTCTTTAATGGCTTGACGGGTGTGCCGAGCCCGTAAAAAGGATCCGTGAAACGGAACCATGTGTTCAAACGGAACATACGTCCGTATTGCTTGACCGCTTCCATCACCCGTTTACCTTCGCCAATCGTTCGTGTCATCGGCTTTTCGCACCAGATGTCTTTTCCGGCTTTCGCCGCCTCTACGGACATGATTCCGTGCCAATGCGGTGGAGTGGCGATATGGACGATATCCACGTTAGGGTCTAAAATCAAATCCCGGAAGTCGTGATAACCGGCGATTTTCTCGTTCACTAAATGCAAACCTTGCTCCAGATGGTTTTTATCTACGTCACAAACGGCGACAAGACGTGTTCCTGCGTAATTCACGTGCCCACATCCCATTCCTCCGGTACCGATAATCCCTTTAGTCAACTGATCGCTTGGGGCGATAAATCCCTTGCCTAACACATGTCGCGGCACGATCGTAAAGACCGCGATTCCTCCAAGTGTCTTTAGGAAGTCTCTTCTGTTTGTCTTCATGCTATGAATAAATTAGATTAACTTTTGAGTAGGCAAAAATAATCATTCTGATTGAGAATACAATCTTTGAGGGAACAAATGTAGTCAATAATAGAAAAATCCTCACCATTCATTCGGATAGTGAGGATTTTTGTAAAGAGCGGAAGACGGGACTCGAACCCGCGACCCTAACCTTGGCAAGGTTATGCTCTACCAACTGAGCTACTTCCGCGAAATATTCTGAATCGTGTACTCGAAGCGGGACTTGAACCCGCACAGCCGCAATGGCCAAAGGATTTTAAGTCCTTCGTGTCTACCGATTCCACCATTCGAGCATCCAACTCCGCTCTTGGAGTGGAGCGGAAGACGGGACTCGAACCCGCGACCC
>CASEGC010000053.1 GCA_949287365.1 uncultured Parabacteroides sp. | reverse complement strand
CGGGAAGAATCAACAAATTAAAATAAGCCGTACTTTTGAGGCATCGAAACGAAAGAATATAGAACAACTAAAAATTATATTTACCATGGAAATATTAGACTGGATTGTTATCGGGCTATTTTCAGCAGCCCTTATTGGTATTGTGGTCTGGGTGTTGCGGCAAAAGCAAAACGACTCAGCAGATTATTTTTTGGGTGGCCGAGATGCTACCTGGATAGCTATCGGCGCATCGATATTTGCCTCGAATATCGGCTCCGAACATTTGATCGGATTAGCCGGGACCGGCGCTTCGAGCGGCATGGCCATGGCTCATTGGGAGATTCAGGGCTGGATGATTCTTATCCTTGGCTGGGTTTTCGTCCCGTTCTACTCGCGGAGCATGGTTTATACGATGCCGGAATTCTTGGAACGGCGCTATAATCCCCAATCGCGCACTATTCTTTCCTTTATATCTTTGATAAGCTACGTGCTGACGAAGGTGGCTGTTACGGTTTATGCCGGCGGCTTGGTCTTCCAGCAGGTTTTTGGCATTGAGGAATTGTGGGGAATTGATTTCTTCTGGATTGCTGCCATTGGCTTGGTTATCATCACGGCTCTTTATACGATATTCGGGGGGATGAAGTCGGTGCTCTATACGTCGGTACTTCAAACGCCTATTCTCCTCCTCGGCTCCCTGATTATTTTGGTTCTGGGATTCAAGGAGCTTGGCGGTTGGGACGAGATGATGCGTATTTGCGGCGCGACCGTGGTCAACGACTATGGCGATTCGATGACAGACCTCATTCGCGACAACCGCGACCCGCAATATCCCTGGCTTGGCGCCTTGATCGGCTCGTCCATCATTGGTTTTTGGTATTGGTGTACCGATCAGTACATCGTCCAGCGTGTCCTTTCGGGTAAAAACCAGCAGGAGGCGCGCCGGGGAACGATCTTCGGAGCTTATCTGAAGCTGCTGCCTGTTTTCCTTTTCCTTATCCCGGGTATGATTGCCTTTGCGTTGCACCAAAAATCACTGGCTGCCGGTGGCGAAGGCTTCCTGCCGATGTTGGCGAGTGGTGCCGTGAACGCTGATGCGGCCTTCCCGACGTTGGTGGCTAAGTTATTGCCCGCAGGTGTGAAGGGTCTGGTGGTTTGCGGTATCCTTGCAGCTCTGATGAGTTCGCTGGCCTCCCTCTTCAACTCTTCTGCGATGCTTTTCACCATTGATTTTTACAAACGCTTCCGTCCTCAGACACCGGAAAAGAAGCTCGTGGTTATCGGCCAGATTGCTACGGTTGTGATTGTGGTGCTCGGCATCTTGTGGATTCCTATCATGCGTTCTGTCGGCGACGTTCTCTATACGTACCTCCAGGATGTGCAATCTGTCTTGGCTCCGGGTATCGCAGCGGCATTCCTCTTGGGTATTTGCTGGAAGAGGACAACGGCGGAAGGTGGTATGTGGGGCTTGATTGCCGGTATGGTCATCGGTCTGACACGTCTCGGGGCTAAAGTTTACTACAGTAACAATCCGGGGGCAGCAGACAACCTGTTCAAATACCTCTTCTACGACGTGAACTGGCTCTTCTTCTGCGGCTGGATGCTTGTCATCTGTCTGGCGCTCATCATCGTCATCAGCTTATGTACCACGGCTCCTTCGCCGGAAAAGATCCAGGGTCTGGTCTTTGGAACGGCTACTCCAGAACAGAAGGCCGAGACTCGTGCTAGCTGGAACCACTGGGATGTCATCCACTCCGCTATTATTATAGGTATAACGGTAGCCTTCTACTGGTACTTTTGGTAAGATTCAATGGACAATGGAGAATTGACAATTGAGAATTAGGTTTTAGAATCATTTTAATTGTCCATTGTCAATTGTTCATTGTCAATTAAAATATCATTTTATGTTAGAAGATTTAAAGCAACAAGTTTACCATGCTAACCTCCAGTTGGTCAAGCATGGCCTGGTCATCTTCACCTGGGGTAACGTCTCCGGCATCGACCGGGAAAAGGGTCTGGTTGTCATCAAGCCCAGCGGTGTTTCCTACGAGGAGATGAAACCGGACGATATGGTCGTCCTCGATTTAGCGGGGAATGTTGTCGAGGGCCATCTCCGTCCCTCCAGCGACACCCCGACCCATCTCTGCCTCTATCGTGCTTTCCCCGAGATTGGCGGCGTGGTACACACGCATTCTTCCTTCGCGACAGCTTGGGCGCAGGCCGGCCGGGATATTCCTTGCCTGGGGACGACGCACGCCGACTATTTCTACGGCGATATTCCCTGTACGGAATCCATGACCCGGGAAGAAATCGAAGGGAATTACGAGGAAGAGACAGGCAACGTCATCGTCCGCCGTTTCGCCGGTCTGAATCCCGTCCATACTCCGGGTGTTTTGGTCAAGAATCACGGACCTTTCACATGGGGAAAGACGCCTGACGAGGCAGTTTACCATGCCGTCGTCGTGGAGGAGGTCGCCAAGATGGCTTCCGCCACGCTCGCCGTCAATCCCGAGGCGACTATGAATCCGGCGCTCGTGGAGAAACATTTCAGCCGTAAACACGGGCCGAATGCATACTATGGTCAGAAATAGGAATTATAAATCATAAATCAATAAATAAAATAGCATTATGAATAACTGTTTTAATCAATTCGAAATCTGGTTCGTTACAGGTGCCCAGCTCCTGTACGGCGGCGATGCGGTCATCGCCGTGGATGCGCATAGCAATGAAATGGTCGAGGGGCTGAACAACAGCGGCAACCTCCCTGTCAAAGTAGTCTATAAGGGTACTGCCAACTCGTCCAAAGAGGTGGAAGCCGTCATGAAGGCTGCCAACAACGACGAGAAGTGTATCGGCATCATCACATGGATGCACACCTTCTCGCCTGCGAAGATGTGGATTCACGGATTGCAGCAGCTCAAGAAACCGCTCCTCCATCTGCATACGCAATTCAACCGCGAAATCCCGTGGGATACGATGGACATGGACTTTATGAACCTCAACCAGTCGGCTCATGGCGACCGCGAGTTCGGACACATCTGCACCCGTATGCGGATCCGCCGCAAAGTTGTCGTGGGTTATTGGCAAGACGCCGCTACGCAGCATAAAATCGCCGTCTGGATGCGCGTCTGCGCTGCCTGGGCCGATGCACAGGATATGTTGATTCTCCGCTTCGGCGACCAAATGAATAACGTGGCCGTTACCGATGGCGACAAGGTGGAGGCTGAGGTTCGCATGGGCTATCACGTAGATTACTGTCCGGTCAGTGAGTTGATGGAATATCATAGCCAGGTCAAGGATGAGGATACGAATGCTTTAGTGGAGGAATACTTCCGCCTCTACGACCACGATGCCTCTCTGGAAGACAAATCGACCGAGGCTTACCAGAAGGTATGGAATGCGGCTAAGGCCGAGCTCGCCCTCCGCGCCATTCTGAAGGACAAGGGGGCTAAAGGCTTCACGACAAACTTCGACGACTTGGGTCAGACCGACGGGAGCCACTTCGACCAGATTCCGGGCCTCGCCTCGCAGCGTTTGATGGCGGATGGATATGGCTTCGGGGCAGAAGGCGACTGGAAATCCGCAGCCCTTTACCGCTCCGTATGGGTGATGAACCAGGGTCTGCCGCACGGTTGCTCTTTCCTGGAAGATTATACGCTGAATTTCAATGGCGAGCAGAGCGCAATACTCCAAGCACACATGTTGGAGGTTTGCCCGCTGATTGCCGCCCAAAAACCGCGTCTGGAGGTGCATTTCCTGGGTATCGGCGTGCGAAAAAGCCAGACAGCGCGTTTGGTCTTCACCAGCAAAACGGGCTCCGGATGCACAGCGACCGTGGTCGATCTCGGCAACCGCTTCCGTTTGATTGTGAACGACGTGGAATGCATCGAGCCCAAGCCTCTCCCGAAACTGCCTGTGGCGTCCGCGCTCTGGATTCCGCAGCCTGACTTCGAGGTTGGCGCGGGGGCATGGATTCTCGCCGGTGGTACGCACCATTCTTGCTTCTCCTACGATCTGACCGCCGAATATTGGGAAGATTATGCCGAGATCGCAGGCATCGAAATGGTTCATATCAACAAAAATACCACAATCAGCGAG
>CASEGC010000052.1 GCA_949287365.1 uncultured Parabacteroides sp. | reverse complement strand
GCACCTCACGCAAGACGAAACCGCCGAATCGGGGAATAATCACGCAATCATTCCTCAACAGCAAACTCTCGATATGACCTACTATTCGTAACATGAAGCAAAGGTATGTTTTTTCCAAGAAAAAGCCTAATTATCATCCCTAAAATCAAGGGAACTACTCCAAGATTTCATATCGGATCTATCCCAAAAGAGATTTATTCATGCCAACCGACCCAATATACTCAAACATGACCTTGATCTTTTCCCTGTTAAAAAAGCATCCCCAACCATCGAATAACCCAAAGACAAAACAACAGGGAAACAAGAGATTTAATGACGTTTTTATCCAATCCCTATCATTTCAATAACAGCTATTTTACGCAAAAAATATCCAAAAATAAAGAATCAGGCCTTCCCTAAGAGCCATTTCCTATTTTCTCCGAACAAAATGGACCTTTTCTTCGAAGGAAAATCGCGGTTTATCCGAAGGAAAGCGCAGTTTCCTCCGAAGATAAAAACGCACACATACGTTGCTTGCGGCAAATAAGTACGTACGCGTTCATAGGTACGACCAATCGTATCGCCTGACACGAACGTTTGTCTCGACTTCAAACGGCTATCTGACCTAAATTTAACATTTTAAAAGAGTTTTTCCGGCACTATTTCTGTCTCTTTGCACAATATCATTTTTACTCATATCAAACCATACAGCAAATCATTTTGACAGAAATGCCCCAACAACAATATCAAGAAAGACAACAACAAAGGGAATAAAGAGCAACAGCACATTTCCAAACCTCATCAGAATCCGTTATTTCCAACCATTCCGCATCCCTACCCGAAATATCGCAAGGAAAAGGAAGTTATTTTGACAAAATGAAAGTTAGCGCCACATTTGACAAATTGTCAAAACCGCATTATTTGATACGACAAGATCAAAAGAACAAGCCGCGAACCACTTTCATGCCCCATTAAAAGAAGAGGCCCAAAAGTGTTTCGCGGCTTCGAAACAGCAATCAAATAAAATGACTAAAGCTCACGAATCTTGATATTCCGGAACCAAACCGTGTAACCATGGTCTTGCAAACCAATATATCCCTCTTTCGAAATACCTTCCGTAAAACCGGGGAAATTCTTGAACTTACTATTATTTACCATACTGTCCCACTCTTTTGTCCAAAGAGTATATTCGCAAACCTTTTTCCCGTTTTGCGTATGGGTCACCTTCCCGTCCTTCACCTTAATGACAATCGTATTCCATTTGCCAACAGGCTTAACGCTTGCCGGATCGGCTGGTAACATATCATACAAGGAACCAGCCAAATGACTATCGATCTTATTGTCTGTCGCATTTACGTTGTCAAGAACCTGTACCTCCGGAGCGGCATAATAGATCGGTTTGCCCGGAACCTCACGTACATAATAGAAGATACCGGAATTGGCCATATCACTGGCTTTCCAATCGATAGACAACTCAAAATTACGATACTTCTTATCCCCAAACAGGATATCGCCACCCGAGCCTTGGCCTGGCTTTTTGCCCTCACCCAGTGAGACTCGCATCGCCTGGTCATCAATCGTCCAATTGGCGGGCATCGCCTTGCCATTGCATTGACGCCAACCCGAAAAGTCCTTGCCGTTGAACAATAATGTCCAGCCCTGTTTCTTTTCCTTTGCGGTCAACGTATTAGGAGCCTGGGCATCAACGGTAGGCACGACCAAAAACGAAGCCAAAAACAACATCAAGAAATAACCTATCTTTTTCATGTTTCTACCTTTCTCTTTTTTTAATGTTATCCACTTTCACAAATACGCCCACTAAGGCATCGGCGGTAAATTCCATCCCGCACGATAATTATGCTTTATCAACTCCTCGGCGAAAGCCTTCGCATTCAACGGATCGGTCATTTCCTTCTTGAATGACGGATGTCCCTCCTTGATCGTGAAACCATCACGAATCACGATCTTTAATGTCTCGGAATCGCTGATGTTCGTAAATCGCATATTCGGACCATCCCAATACAATTCCTTATTCAAGGCTTGCAAACGAACGGCCAGCACGCCCATCACCACCATCTCATTGAATGGACCGGCCTCCGAAAAATCGGACTTCGACTTGATTCTTGACGAGGCATTCTCCTTACAAGCCCGGATCCAATCCTGGACATGAACAGAATTATCATCTCCCGCGGCACGGCTCACACGGCGCTCTGTCTTTGGTACGTTAGGAACACGTCCTGAAAGCAACCAGGGCTCAACACCATAACAGCCACAAATCAGCGTATCCTTCGTTCCATGGAAGATCACCAAACCACCACCAGGTCCCATCAATTCCTTGCCTTGCGGAAAACCAGCCGGACGTTTCGGCATCATTCCACCATCATACCAATGCACCTCAACCTCAGGCAATGCCAGACGAGGCAAGTTGTCACGAGCCGGGAAAGTCAGGCAAACATGCTGTGCCTGTGGAGCGCAATCGCGCAACAACAAAGTTGATGAGCCCTCAGCCTTGATCGGATAACCCAGTTTCAACGCCTTAAAGACCGGATGCATGATGTGGCAAGCCATATCACCTAACGCACCCGTTCCGTAATCCCACCAGCCACGCCAGTTCCACGGGTGATAAATCGCGTTGAACGGACGCTCCTTGGCCGGACCCGTAAACAAATCCCAATTCAACGTGCTCGGGATTCGGTCCGCTTTTTCCGGAGTCATCAAGCCCTGTGGCCAAATCGGACGGTTTGTCGCACATTCTACCTTACGCACCTCACCAATCTCCCCATTCTGGATCCATTCACAAATCAGGTTCACACCCTCACCCGAAGCGCCCTGGTTTCCCATCTGCGTAGCCACCTGATATTTTGCCGCCAAGCGGGTTAATAAACGTGACTCATAAACCGTATGGGTCAATGGCTTCTGGGTATAAACATGCTTACCCATCGAATCGCGTCCGCCGTGATCAAGGCATGCGTATGATCCGCCGTAGCGATCGTTACAGCGTCGATACTCTTACCCAACTCATCATACATCTTCCGGTAATCCCAATATCGCTTGGCATTCGGATATTTCTCGAAAGTACCTTTAGCGTACTTCCAATCCACATCACAGAGAGCGACAATATTCTCCGTCTCGCATCCACGCAAATCAGCCTTACCCTTACCGCCAATTCCAACCGCGGCAATGTTCAACTTATCCGTAGGAGCCGTATGGCCATGACTCTTTCCCAATACCGTATTGGGCACGATCAACAACGATGACGCCGCCACCGCTGAACTCTTCATAAAATCCCGTCTTTTCATGATATAAACTATATAAACAACACTATTAATAATACCCTTGATTACGATGGTCCGTATGCGGACGCTCCGTCCGTTTCAACGGGATACGCATACCGTCCGTACTCTCCAGCCAATCATACAACTCATGATTCAGCTGCTTGATTGTCTCCTGATGTTCTGGCGAAGCGATCAGGTTATGACGCTCATCCGGGTCGTTCGCCAAGTCATAGAATTCATTCGTATCCCAAACACCGTGATAACGGATGTATTTATAACGGTCCGTACGGACACCGTGCATCGTCGGAGTCTGCGGAAACTCATGCTCCCAATAATACTCATAGAATATCCGGTCACGCCAAGGGATATCCTGACCTTCCAACAACGGCAAGAATGAATAACCAACCATCTGTTCAGCCTTGTCCAATCCAGCGCACGCCAGGATTGTCGGCGCCACGTCCACGTTCTGGACCATCTGCTCGACCACCGTTCCACCTTTCAAGATCGAAGGCGCCCAAACCAGCATCGGCACACGTACCGACTCCTCATAGAACTGACGCTTGTCGATCAATCCATGCTCGCCCCACGCGAAACCATTATCACCCATATAGATTACCAGCGTATTCTCCGCCAAACCATTTTTCTCCAGATAATCCATGACAGAGCCGATGCTCTCGTCTACCGATCGCAGGGTCTCGCAATACTTACGCACCTGATCCTTCCAGGGCCGTCCATGATATGAATAATCGACACCGTGCCAACTCTCCCGCTGATGCTTTACCCAGTTTGGTTTCATCTCCTCTCCATAGAAATCCTTACCGTGCGCCGCTTTCCCCGTCTTGGGATCAATTGTCGGCGGATTGGTCAACCCATATTTCGGCTCATCAATCGTAGCCGGCAATACCAATTCCTTATCCTTATAGCAGTCTTTATGACGCTTGGCCGCCGAGAAGTTATCATGTACACCCTTATGAGACAGATAGACAAAGAAAGGTTTTCCTTCTTGACGCTGCTCATCGATAAACTTCAGGGCATGATCCGTCAACAGATCCGTCACGTAAGTACTGTCCTTGTATTGGATCCACTCTCCATTCGTATTAATCCGGGGATTATAATATTCACCCTGTCCCTTAAATCCTTCCCAATGGTCAAAGCCGGGCTGGGGCGCTCCAGAATCATTGCCCATGTGCCACTTACCGAAAAAGGCCGTCCGATAACCCGCCGCCTGAAGATATTACGGGAAGAAGGTCAAACCCTCGGGAAGCGGCGCCGTATTATCCACTACCGTATGCTCATGCGAATACATACCCGTCAAGATCGAGGCCCGGCTTGGCGACGACAGGGAAGTTGTCACGAAAGCGTTCTTGATATGAGCGCCCTCACGAGCCATACGATCCATTGACGGTGTCTCCAACCAAGGGATTGTACCCATGAATCCCATATAATCATAACGATGATCATCCGAAAGGATAAACACCACGTTCATCGGCTTGCGGGCATCCGCCAAAGGCTTTAACGCCAGATCCGACTTTCCCTTATCCGAGGCACAACCGGTGATCAATCCGGTCAACGCCAAGGTAAACAACAGATTTTCCCTCATAGTCTTATTTATTAATGAACTCCACTATCTCACTATTCTTCATTCCCGCACGAACCGCCACCACGCTCAACCGGTCTCCTTTCCGGAGCTTGACCGGACCGGTATACAGGAACCAATGCTTTTCCGTATATCCTTTCCCATTAACCTGGTAAGCGAAAGAGACACCCTTATCCTCCGACTCCACAACAATACCCGCTTTCGTTTTCACACAAACCGGTTTCCGCAAATGAGGTTGCCGGGCGCCCGGCCACATCATCTCCTGATTTTCCAACTCTGTCTGCCGCCATCTTGGGCAATCCTCATCAATCCAACGGTCCAATTCCTTACGCAGACGATCGATATCCGCCGCATAACGAGGATCACCGATCAAGTTATGCAACTCATATGGATCATTCTGCACGTCATAGAATTCCTCCTCGCCACGGGGCGCCACGAACCAACGCATCTGCGCCTCATTAAGACTATCCCTTTGCAGCAACTCGATCATGCGACGCATCATCGGCATCTGTAGCCGGTAAGCGTTCGGGTTGTAGTTTGAGCGCTCCGGATTATAGTTACGCACATAACGGAAGCGACGATCACGGACCGCACCTTGCTTGTCAACCTGCTCATCCATCCGGTTTCGGGCGCCATAAACATACTCTCTAGGTGTTACCTCAGCATATTTTCCTAAAAAGGGCTTGCCTTGCATATAATCCGGAGGACAAATTCCCGCCAACGAAAGGATCGTCGCCGGGATATCAGGGAACATGCACATCCGTTCCTCCACCTCACCAGCACGATAACCGTCCGGAAAACGGATCATAAAAGGCACCAGCATTCCACTCTCATAAATCGCCCGCTTCTCCCGGGGTAAAGGACCGCCATTGTCCGAATACCAAATGATAATCGTATTCTCCCACTTACCAGCGGCTTTCAGTTCATCCACCAACGCCTGGAACTGACGGTCCATCTCATAGATATTACTATACATCACCGCCATATCCCGACGAATAACCGGATCGTCCGGGAAATAGGGCGGTACCTCAATCTCATCAGGTGAGACCACAAAGGGCTGGTCAGCCCGAGACCAAACTTGACTCTCATGAGTCACATTTAAATTAAATATAGAAAAGAAAGGCATTCCCTTAGGGGCATGTTTCCAATGCGCATCACGCCCCAGTTCATCCCAAGCGGTCAATGGCGAATCAAATTGATAATCAGTCTTGGCGTTATTCGTGCAGTAATAACCAGCCGCTCGCAAAAATTCCGTATAACACTTAATACCCTCTGGTAACACCACCTGATAAGGTGGAATTCCCTTAGGCATCGAGGTTGGACGGGTAAAATTGCGCATATAATTAGATCCGATCGCGGATGGATACATTCCCGTGATCAACGCCGAACGACTCGGAGCGCTTACTCCCACAGTCGTATACATATGAGAGAACCGGATCGCGCTCTCAGCGAACGCATCCAAATTCGGAGTCTTAGCGACCCGATCACCATAACACCCCAAACGAGGACTGATATCCTCGCAAGTGATACATAAAATATTCGGCCGCCCCTGATCCTTTGCGGTGACCTCATTCACAATAAAGAGAGGAAGGAGAAAGAGACTTCTTTCACAAAGCCCCCTAAAATCACATAATCGCTTGCTTATTCCTTGTGTCATGATTTTAAGATTTAAGATTAACTCACAAAACGCTATCAATCTCGCAAAGCTCCGAAAAAAGTCTCCCCTTCACAATTAATTAAACATTATTTATACTTCTCATTCTGCCAGGGGATCATTCCGGTCTGACGGATATGCTCCATCAAACCTTTGAACAACCGCTCATAAGGCTCACTGTCTTTCTCCACAATAGGATGTTGTTCTTTTGGATCATCCTTAAGATTAAAGAACTGTATCGGTTCCCAAGGTGTATTCTGGAGAATTT
>CASEGC010000051.1 GCA_949287365.1 uncultured Parabacteroides sp. | reverse complement strand
CACAAGGGGGAGCGGGAATCAACCTATGCTCCCCCTTGCGAAGGGGGAGCTGCCCGAAGGGCTGAGGGAGTTAAACGGCTGAGGGTCTTACTCCTTCACCCAAATCTCCGGCTCGCCGTCGTAGACGAGGGAGAAGTCGTCCACGTAAAGCGTACTACCTTCGCCACCCGTCATATAATCGCCATACTTACTTGCGCTACATACGACAATGATATGAGTAGGTGTTTCCCCGAATTGTTCCTCTTTATATTTCAAAGGAATCGTGAATGATGTATAGCTTTCGCCTGAAGTAGCCGCACCCGAAGAAAGTTCACCGTAGGCGATAACATTATCATCACCTTCAAAATCGATAAATGTGTCACTATTTGTATTTGTAACTGAATAAGTTTTCTTCGTCAACGCAATATAAATAGAACATTGATCAGGATCGCCACTCGACACAGTTCCACTCGGCAAATTATCTCCGACATGATTTATATTGACCGGCTCATACTTATAATACCCCTTCAAAGCAACCGGACGAGAAGTAAACGAACGCCCAAAATTAATTGTAGCACTTCCCGACAGTTCCGCAGAACCGAAAGAACCTGTATATAAACTTGCGGCGGCAAAAAAGCCAAAAACTGCTGTTGATTTCAGACACGCGGCAGAATCTCCGGATTGAACCAATGTTTTTGTAAAGTTTGTCGGGTCTACCTGAGACATAGAATTCGCCCCTCTATTACTTGTATCCCAAAACAAATTACCGGCATCATAATCTTCCGGAGAACAAGGGAATGTTGTATTATTGGACACAAGAGCTGTAGATGCTTTACGTACACACCATTGTTCAAAATCTCCATTCGTCAATGCCGTCCGTGCATCCGCCGCGCTTGTCGTGAACGTTCCGGCATTTCCGATGGCGACATTCTCTCCATTTACCAAACGGTATTCATATTCCGTCCCAGCGGTCAGCCCCGTAAGCATCGCGGTATATTTCGTGTCGGTAGAGGTTGTCTCGATATCCGTCCAAGGAGCGGAATCCTCATCCGATTGAGCGGATTCCGCCGGCTTCACCCGATATTGGAACTTGATTCCTTCCGAGCTTACGCCCGAACCGGTCGATACGTTCTCCGCTTTCAAGTAAGCGAGGCGGTCCCACGCTCCCGCCGTCAAATTAGCTTTCTCCGTTGGTATCGTCGAGACATTGAAGGTATAAGAATATTCGTGCGTGATCGGGTCTACCGAGACCGTAATCTTACTGGTGTTCGAATCCGCCTCGCGGATATTCAATATGAAATGATCGCGCGCCTTCGCCGGATTCCCCTCCGGGTCCGTCAACGCCTGCTCCAGCGTATTGGTCCCCTTGTCGGTGACAACGGTTATCTGCGCCATCAAATCCGTCACCGGGAAATAAGCCGAACGGGTTTCCGTGGAAACGAAGTTCAAGGAATACGCTTCATCCTTACTTTGCACGGTAGCCGCCACCGATTTCACTTTCGCGAGAAGGGCCTCATCGAAATCGACCGTCACCTTCACGTTCGCCAGCGTACAAGTAATTGTCTCGTTCAGCTCGCTGTCAGCCGCGATCGTAATCTCCTTGCTCCCCGTATAATAAGGAATCTCGAAATCCGCGGCCTTGCCATCGAATCCGTTCGATGCCGCCTTAATGGTGTAAGTACCCACTTGAAGTTCGATTTGCTTTCCGTCCCAAGTCTTCCAGTCCTCGGTCTGCTCTACCACCGTACCCACCTCGTTCACGATTTGCACGGCGATTTGCTCCGGTTTGTAATCTTCCGGCACGGCACGGGTCTGGGTACCCGCATCCTCCGTCACTGTCAGGCGCAAATAGCCCGTCTTGCCGCCACCCAACTCATCATCCGCCTGGCAAGCGAAGAAGATTAGCGGGCATAATATCCATAATATATTATATATGTGTTTCATAGATTATTCTCCTTGTGATGATGAATTTGTAATAGAGATATTCAATGTATCTGTAGCTTCTAATCCGTTATTATCAACGATTTTTATAACAAAACTATGATTCCCTTCAAAATTAGTGAGCATAGATCCTAAACTTCCTAAACGAAATGTATAAGAAGTTTGATTTGCTTCCGGTAGAGTGAACAACGAGCTTAACGATGTATTACCAACTAAATTTGCGCCATCGGGATCTTCTGTTAAACCAAAAATCGCTGTAGCTCCGCTAAAATCAGAATTATCCGAAACAACCTTAACCCAAACACTTGCGATACCATTAGGAATATTCATTCCTATTTCAACATTCGGGAAGTTACTTCCAGTAGCTTTATTATAAATAAGCGTTTCCTCCAAATATTGCCCAGATAAACTTGGCGCATTATCATTGTCATCATCACCACCTGTTCCCGGTTCACTCGGTTCATCTTCACCTTCACCTGTTCCCGGAGTCACCGGAACATCTACTGTTTCCTCTTCCTCGTCAAAGGTCACGTCCACACTAATATCGATACCGGTTACACCTGATGGATTCCCCGGATCGGGTGTTATGCCTTCCATCGTAATTGTCAGGGCATCGCCTCCTGTCCAGAACTCCGTGTTTCCGCCTGTCGGTTTCGTCAAGGTACGACTATCCGTAACCGTTTCGCCATCCATATTCGTAGCCGTGATATTGACCGAAATCTTATTTTTGTTTTCCGCGATTAACCAATAAACGGCGGCAGGGTTCTTATCGCTCTCCGTAAACGTCAGGACATTCCCCTCTTGGTTCGAATCAGGATCGCCAGACCCGTCATCCAAGGTAATCGTCCATGTATTGAAATTAGCGAGGAATTCCGAGTTGTATTTCATCTGTATTTTCGTGTTCTTCATCTTACACTCGACATCCGCCTTACTCTCAACATCTTTTGTAATCGTAAGTGTCTCACTTACTCCTTCATAATAAGGAACAGACATTTTCTTCTCCAGCGTGAGATTTGAATGAGCCGACACCGTGTAAGTACCCACGGAAAGTTCTATCGGGTTCTCCTCCAGCAAATCCGCGTAACTGGCGAACGAGCGGGAGTAATCCGGGTTTGTCGTACAGGTAATATCCACGGGAAAATCGTCCGCGCTAACCGCGGAACCGGTATTTTCTCCGTCATCCGTAACGCCATCTCCCTCAGCTCTCGTGACCACCGTATTCTCCGAGGAGTTTATGGCCACGCCCAAATTTAAATATCCTTTCTCCGCGGATTCCGTACCACCGAATATCTCATCTTTCATCTCGCACGACACGAGACCGGCGCACAACAAGAAGCCCGCCGCCAATGTGTATATCTTCTTCATACTTTTCATGTTTTCGTGTTATTAATCAAAGCCAATTAGAAGGAATCTCTATATCGATAGGAATATCATTCGTCGAGTCATCAATCTCAATCGAGATTCCGACATTCCCGCCTTGCACCGTAGGCACGATGTTCATCTTTACCGCTTTAGCGGCACTTACCTCGTAGGTTTTCACTATGGGAGTTCCTATTTTACTCTCCTTATCCGTCAAGTTAATGGTAGCCGTAATCGTCTCTGTTCCCGTAACGGCCATGTAAACAGGGTCTGTATAATCTTTCTCCCACTTATAAGTTGTCGAACCTAACGCATTTGTCCCGGAGAATGTCACCGAATAATCACTGAAATAATCCGCCATCTTCGAATCAAAAACAACCGTCATGCGTGCGCATTGAGGGATACACTCGGCGGAAACCGAGATTTGGTTCGCATTGATGTTGAAAGTGCTACTACCTTCCACATACATACCTTCTGTAGTGGCTCCTATACCTTTATAGCTTTCGCCCGTATAAGCGAGCAAGGTATAATCACCATTATCCAATTCTATCAAGCCATCTTGCGGAAGAGCGTTACCTTTCCATTCGCAGTTGTTGCCATCACCATCTTGCGCGATTCTACCATCTTTCCAAATCTGCACCGTATAATTCTCCAGATTCTCGTATTCGCTCTCATCCACCGCTTTCGTCTGCGTAGAGAAGCCGGTGTCGGCGGAGAGGCCGATTCTTACCAGGCCCTTGCCCTCGGCGGTCAGCGCCGCCTCTTCCTCAGACGAGCAGGCGCACAGCAGGAGGCCACCCGCCAAGGCCGCGGCCATCCCTTTCCATAAAGTCTTGAATTGTCTCATATAAAATCGTATTTTTTCTTTATTCTAAATTAACCAAATAAATCTTCTGAAACCGGTGCAAAAAAACGATATCTGCCGGGAACTCACAAGGTCTATTTATATTATTACCTGTTCAATTTTTTCGATTTTTCCTTTCCGGGATCTGTATACGACTTATAAACTGTCCTGTTTTTATTTGCCTGTGTTCTTTTTATTAGAAACAAGGGCATCGCCCCCGTTTGGCGTTCTCTGGGAAATACTTTACTTTCGCGAGAGAAAAATAGTAAAAAAACATGGAAAACGACATACCGAAAATAGACCTGCCGCAAGACTGGATAATCGGCAAATTATCGAACCAAGACATCGGGCTGCTGAGTTTGTACGGGAACTATCCCTGCCGGCTGAAGGCTGGGATTTTCGTGCTTTGCCTGAGCGGGGACGTCGAGGCGACCATCGGCCTGACGCGGCACACGGTGACCCCCGGTAGCTTTATCACGCTCCTGCCCGGATCGATCATCCAAATCCATAAGGCGAGCGGCGACTTGAGGATTTATTTTATCGGTTTCTCCTCCGACTTCATCAACCAGGCCAGCGTCGGCAAGTCCATCTTGGATATGCGTTATATGGTGAAAGACAGCCCGATATTCCGGGTCAAGGATGGCGCCTTGCCTTTGTTCGAAGATTATTTCGAGCTGTTGCTCAAGCTCTCTGAGTTCGATTTCTCCCGGCTGGACGCGGAACGGGGCCTCGCCAACCATCTGTTCGCGAGCGTGCTCCTTGGGGTCAATTCCATGTATAAGGACCAGGTGCAGACGAGGCCGAGCGTCTCCAAGGCGGAACAAATCAGCAAGGATTTCGCCCAATTGGTGATGCGGAATTACGCCACGCAAAGGAGCGTGGCGTGGTATGCCAAACGGCTCGGCATCACGCAGGCGCACCTGAGCACGATCGTCAAGCAAACCACGGGGAAAACGTGCGTGGAGATTATCACCTCGATGGTGATCATGGACGCGAAGGCGCAACTGAAATCCACGAACCTGAGCATCCATGATATCGCCTACTCGCTGAACTTCACGAACATGTCGTTTTTCGGGAAGTATTTCAAGCGCCATGTGGGCGTTGGGCCGCAGGAATATCGGAATGGATAATTTCTGTTCTTTTGGTTCTCTTGTTCTTTTGGCTTGATCCAAAAGAACCAAAAGATCAAGGCTATCACTGCGAAAGCTACA
>CASEGC010000050.1 GCA_949287365.1 uncultured Parabacteroides sp. | reverse complement strand
CTTTTTTTAATCTCTTACTTAATCATGATATTAGATCCGGATCCTAAATAAGTTAAGCCATTAAAAAGAAATACTGTCATTCCGCTTTTATCATAAAGAGAGAGCAAACTCTCAATACGCCTAAAAAGAAATCCAAAAAATTAATGAATAATCTCGTTATTAAACAAGCCAAAATAAACCAATCCAAATAAACTGGCATTCCAGCCTTGAATTTGAAAACCTAAATTCTCTCCTGTTAAACTATTGATGTGTTCGTTGGGAGACCAATCGCCGGAAGCCACCAAATCCGCATACGCTACTTTCTTGACAAGCGCGATCGCCTCGTCTTGGCGTCCCAAACGAATACGCGCCCAACAATCCATAAAACTTACCCAAGGCCATACACCTCCGTTATGATAGGTCGCTGGTTCGTAACCGAAATTCTCATCATAATAGGGGAATGTCTCCGCCACCCCATACGGTGTCATACTTTTCGCATTCAATGTCTCAATAATTTTTATGGCACGCTCCTCCGGAACAACACCCAACATGATGCCAATGGTCTGGTCTTGCAAGAGCCTATCGTTCACGCTGCCATCCCTCCATATTTGGCAATAATAAGATCCATTCCAAAGGCCGCCTTCTTTTACGCTTTTGTTTATCATCTTATGCCCCTTTTCATATGCGGAACGATAATAAACTTCCCCTGTTTTGTCTCCACATTCGCCTGCCAAATAGGCCATCTCTTTCAAAGCCGCCAGGTAAATAAGGCATGTAAATGGTGAATACTTTCTACCTTCGATGCCTTTCACATCCTTCCAATCACCCCAATAAGAGATTTGAGCGGGAAGCCCCACCCCGTCCGTATCCATAGATATCAACCAGTTCATCGCGTTCTTCATAGCAGGCCAATAGGCCAATAAGTCTCGCTTCGCATGATAAAATCGGTAGAAACGCGCGACACGCAAGATAAAAAACGCATTAATATCCAAGTCATCCTCGCGCTCAATCAATGGAAGAATCGTTGTCGGGATTTTACCGGAAGGTTGCTGCCATTCGATGCTTTCCTCAATCATCTTCCGTTCTAAATCCTTATAGAATACCAAGTGCATCCAACTAGTCCAGTAACTATCACGCTGATTCAATTCGCAATATCCCATCGTAAGGAGTTCCCCATTTCGAGTCCATTTAGTCAATGAAACACTCGGAATCATATACCAACGCAAATAGGTGTCAAGTTCCTTATCGCCCGTCCGAGGTATCGCGTCACTAAACGCAAAAGTCTTATCCCGGCACACATTCCACATCCGATAAGCATAAGCGGACAATTCATCTAAATTCTGGAAATCAAGAGAGCTAATCCAACTCTCATCCCGAAAGGCCAACAAGACACGAATGGATTTCTCTTCTCCCGATTCTAAGGAGACAGGGATGAAAAGCTCACCTTTCTGCCATCGCGCTCCGTCTTGAGCGACCGTGATTTGGCAATCCGTTCCATTCGTTATCCCCGAATACCGCTCACTCTCGCAGCCCCGCATACCTTTCGCCCAATCATTATCAGGCCGGGCTACCAACATAAAGTTTTCCGCGTTAGAAGTTGGATTAAGACAACGAATCTCCAACATCAAAAGCGGCAATGCGGATGTTTCCCCATCATTAATGCCTAACGGGCAAAACGCCTCTGTCTCAAATTCTATTTTTGTCAAGGACGAACCTTTATAATCCCCTCTTACAAAAGGGAATTCTCTTACTATATCCTTATGAGGGAATTCCGAGAAACGCAATCTCTCCCCATTTTTCTCTATCGAAAACATCACACCTCCCCGTTTCTCCAACCAATCGCCCAAAACACCGGTATTTCGCATAATCTGTCCAAAGAAATCCCCAGAAGCGGACGCATTGACCGTCAAGGCGAAATTGGCGATAGGATATCCATCGGATAAAGATTTCTGTTCTTGAGCCATTCCCACCTGGCAACATACCCAGCTAATAAATAAAGCAATAAAAAAATGTGTTTTCATGATATTGATGTTTATATTATTAATTTGTCTCAATAGATTATCACTCGTTTTCCCTCAATCTCATATTTAAAAAAGACATTAACTCTGATAACATTAAATATTTGGGAAAGAGTCTCGTTGTTAACAAATTTTCCCGTAAATATTTTATTCGCCAAATCCTCTCTTTTGATCATGATCTCACAATTAAACTTCCTCTCAAGACTTTTGCAAATATCGCCGAACGACTTTTTCTTGAAAAGCAATTTCCCTTCCATCCAACCAATCGCATATTCCTTCTCGAAAGGCTCCAATTCCACCTCTCTCGTATCTTTATTATAGGAAACCGACGTATTAGGATCTAGCAAATAATGCTTGTCCGTCATATTTTCCTTAACATCAACCGATCCGGAAATCAAACTGGTTACGACTTCCCGCTCCTCCTCATAGGCTGAGACATTAAATACCGTACCCAACACTTTCACGTCTACTTGTTCCGTCTTGACGATGAAAGGCACTTTCTCGTTATGTGTTACATAAAAACAAGCCTCGCCTTCCAACTTGACATCGCGTACGGTTTTATTATAGAAAGTAGAATAAGAGAACTTACTTCCCCGGTTAAGGATAACAACCGAGCTATCCGGCAATACAAGTTCCGAGATTCCACTTTGCGATTCCAAGACAATCCATTCCTCTTTTTCCGTGAAGGAACGCCGCTCCAAGCGATTGAACAGAAAAATACCGACTAATAGCGCCACACCCGCTACCAGAGAAAAAATCATATAAATATTTCTTCCGATAAAAAATCGATTGTCTTTGGTTCGAAAAAGCTTATGATGGAATTTTTCCCGCACCCCATCTTTTATATCTACGGCATGACGGTAATCGCAATCCAGTGTTATATGATCCATAATCACGAGTATCTTCCTCTCCTCCTCACTCAGCATCTCTAAATCCTCAGGAGAAAGATTCTCGCTCTCATGGCTCAATAAAGTCGCCATTCTCTGCCACCTTCTATCTACTTTCAACTTCATATCTTGTTTAAATTTCACTTGTTATAATACTCTTGTATAGCCACTCCTATTCTCTTTATGGCAATACACATCTGGGCATGCACGGTCTTTTCAGAGATAGAGAGAATACGAGCGACCTCTTTATAAGTCATACATTCCTCCCTAACCATGAAAAAAATCAAACGGCATCTTTGCGGCAATAAATTGATTGTCAATTCTAAGACCGTTCTCAACTCTTCATTCAAGACTTCTTGTTCTGGAGTCGTCCGTTCCATCAGGCCAGAAATATCCGCATCCTCCAAACGTATCTTTTGATATTTCTCTCCTTCGCTTTTATACTTAAGCGCGGAATTACGCACGCAAACAAACAAATAATTCTCATAATCCTTTATCGTTGGCAATTTCTTCCTATTTTGCCACAAATAAAGATAAATATCGGAAAGTACATCCTCGTAACTCTCTTTGTCCATAAGAAAATAACTCACGTACCTATACAGCCGCATATAGGTATAGTCAAAAAACAACTGGAATGCTCGTTGGTCGTCATTCGCTATTCTTTTGAACAAAGATTGTATATTAAACGTTCCTTCCACGCCATTTGAATGTTTCTTTACCGTAAAGAGAAACAAATAAAAGAAATCGCCTATATGTCCCTAAGTGGAACTTATATATTTAGAATTCATTAACAGAACAAAGAAGCTTCATAGTCCACACTCCCCATGAATTTACACCTAATATTCTACGCCCCATGAACATTTGTACTTCATGTGATAATCACTCGCATGAAAACCAGAAAAACTTTACTATCTTTATCCCCGTATATGCGTATCGATATGAATATTGAAATAATTAGCATCAACAAGAAGCGTTTCCTTCCCCTCCTTCTCCTCGCCGATGAGCAGGAGTCGATGATAGACCGTTATTTGGAGCGAGGTGATTTATTTGTCATGAACGACGGGCAGCATACGATAGCCGTAGCGGTCGTCACGGATGAGGGGGACGGAACATGCGAGTTGAAGAACCTGGCTGTCGCGCCGGATCGCCAGCGAAAAGGCTACGGACGGCAGATGGTGGAATTCCTGTGCCGCCACTATGCCGACGTGTGCCACACGATGCTTGTAGGTACGGGAGATAGCCGGCGGACGGTCTCCTTTTACAAGAACAACGGTTTCACTTACTCGCATACGGTTCCCGGCTTCTTCACCGCGAATTACGACCATCCGATCATAGAGGAAGGGAAAACGCTGACAGACATGATCTATTTCCGGAAAAAGCTGACGCGGCTTCGTAGCCTTTCTTTCCCGGAACGCACGGACGAGTTGACGAACGCCTTGCTCCGATTATGGGAGGCATCCGTACGAGCCAGCCATCATTTCCTGACGGAGGAAGATATCCAGCGTCTGGCCCCGTTCGCGGGAGAGGCCATCCGGGGTATCGAGACGCTACTTGTGATGTATCAAGGCAACCGGCCGGTCGCTTTCATGGGAGTAGAGAACGGGAAAATAGAAATGTTGTTCGTCGCGCCCGATTCTTTCGGGAGCGGATTCGGGAAACGGCTTGTCCGGATAGCGATAGAGCGACATCGCGCCCGCTATGTGGATGTAAACGAGCAAAACCCGGAGGCGGAGGGATTTTACCGGCACTTGGGGTTTAGCGTCTTCGAGCGGACAGAGACAGACGAGCAAGGCAATCCGTTTCCGATCTTGAAAATGAGACTATAAAACAGACATCAGTATGGATAACGAGAAAGTATATCAGATGCCCTTCGCGAAAGTTTACCCGTTGCTGGTAAACAAAGCCATGCGGAAAGGCCGCACGCAGGCCGAGGTGGACGAGATCATCGCTTGGCTGACCGGTTACGAGACCGCTGAGCTACGGACGTTCGTAGAGCGGCCGCTCAAGTACGGTGATTTTTTCCGGAACGCCCCGCACCCAAATCCGGACCGGTTCAAGATAAAAGGCACCATCTGCGGGGTGAGGGTTGAGGAGATCCAAGAACCCTTGATGCGGGAAATCCGTTATCTGGATAAATTAGTGGACGAGCTGGCCAAGGGAAAACCGATGGATAAGATCTTACGGAAAGACTGAGCCCATTCAGCATTCCCCTATAAGGTTTTGGATTTATAGAGCAGAAAACATTTTTGCAAAACAACAACTCATTGGTTGTGTCTTCTCGGATGAATGTGAAATTGGAAGTCGCAATTTGCGACTTCAAGATTTATAAGCTATGGCGAAAGACAAGGAAAAGATAGAGGGAAAGGCAAACGAACCGGTCGCAAATAGCGACCAGTTAGCAGAGATTATTGATATAAAGCCGATGATTCGTGTAATCAGAAGCCAGCAAGTCATGATTGACAGGGATTTGGATCTGTTATACGGTGTGGGAACCAGAGTGTTGAACCAAACCGCAAAACGAAACAGTAAGCGATTCCCTGATGACTTTATGTTTCAGCTCAGCAAAGAGGACGTTGAAATCTTGAAATCACAAAATGTGACTTCAAGTTGGAGAGACGACAGAAAATTGCCCTACGCTTTTACAGAACAAGGATAACTTCCGGGAAAAGTAAAACCTTCTCTTGGTGGGTATAATTTATATGGCTCAACCCGGCAGGGATGTACTCTTCAATTTTATATATGAATGAGATGAAGCGAAGGAACCCTACACCCTTGAACATCCTTAATTGGTCGCCATCTGCGCCCTGATTTTAGGATATACCATTCGTATTTCCGAATAAATTCGTATATTTGCGAAGTTTCCATATTTAATAAGAGGAAACAAACATATATTGAAAAGGCGTTTACTTAACGTCTTGTCTTTGGCTCTTTAAAACTTCGCAACTTTTAAATCACTGTCAAAGAACAAGGCAACGGTAGATGCCCGCAAGGTATGTCTATACTCCCACTATGCTTAAACTCGTGGGTTTATAATACATATCGGCGTGGGCTTCTGCGTTGCTCGTTCTACAGTGATGGGCAATGCGAAGGCCTTAAAGAGCGGGACGAGTAACAAGTACAGATTCCCGCGCTTTTTTCATTATATCGGCTTAATCATCTTAAATCGTCCCGAGTGGGGAATCTGAAGGGCACCATTTATCTAAACATCATGTACTGCACTTTCAATCTTAAGAAGCGGATATACGCCGACTTTACCCTTCAACGCAAGAGATTTCTCTCCGCAATGGCTCTATGCCTCATTCTCATGGCATGTGATAATTATGATGATTCCGCATTGTGGGACCAAGTGAATAGCAACACGGAGCGCATAGAAGCATTAGAAAGTTGGCAAGAACAAACCAACGCCAACATCACTTCCTTGCAAAAACTGCTGAACTCTTCGGACTACATCACTGCGGTAACACCTCTTACAGAGAATAACAAGGAAATAGGATACACCCTTTATTTCTTGCATTCCGATCCAATCATCATTTATCATGGTGAAAAAGGGGATAAAGGAGACAAAGGAGATCCTGGCGAACAAGGCCGGCCCGGGACGGATGGCGAAGACGGGGCATCTGGCGATACGCCAATTATTGGAGTTGCCCAAGAGAACGGCGTTTATTATTGGACGGTAAACGGAGATTGGTTGCTCGATGATAATGGGAAGAAAATGCCTGTTAGCGGCACAAATGGAGAAGGATTCACTGTTCCGCAGGTACGAATCAATAAACAAACGAATGAATGGGAGATATCCAACGACGGAGGAATCACTTGGGAAGGGACTGACACGCAAGCTACCGGAGACAGTTTCTTTAAGAAAGTAGAAATAGAGGACGACAAGAGTTACGTACGCTTTGTATTAGTCAACGGTGTCGAGTTCAATGTGCCTAAATACCAAGAAGCCTCTTTGACATTCTTACAGAACGGCAATCCATTGGAAAACTTAGCGGAAAACGCAATCGACCTGGCAAAGGACAATAAACTGACTTACACATGGAAAGGAGCGGCGAGTGTATCATTCCTTCTATTGGATGCCAACGAATGGTCGCTTAAATATACAGACACAGATATCACTATCGTCTCAAGGACTCCTAACGAGAAAGTTTGGTTAGAAGCTACTTTGAGAGCCACGGATGGCAAGGTGCTTAGCACCTATCGCGTGGCGGTTATTGAAAGTCTTGGCTCGGAAGAGCATCCTTACGAAATCGCCACTGCCGAGGACTTATTGGCCTTGGCTCATAAAGTCAACGAAGCGGGAGATAAATGCGACCAAAAGCACTTTAAACTGATAGCGGACATTGATCTTCAAGGCCAATATTGGACACCCATCGGCTATTATACGGACAATGAAGCGCGACAAGCTTTCGAGGGAACATTCGATGGCAATGGACATACTATTTCCAACCTGCGCATCAACGGCGATAAATCAACGACAAGGTCACAGGGACTTTTCGGTTACAACAACGGAGGCAAGATAAAGAATTTAACAATAAAAGACGCTACCATAACCGGGAATAAACAAGTAGCGGTAATAGCAGGTTATAACACCGGAGGTACGGTAGAAGGTTATGCTACCATAGAGAATTGCCAAGTGGGAAACGCCATCGTGAAAGGGAATGAACAAGTAGCGGTAATAGCGGGTCGCAATGAAGGCCGTATAGAGAATTGTCATGTAGAAAATGCGAGTGTCGAAGGCTCTAAAGATGTCGCAAGTCTAATAGGATATAACACAGGAATAGTCTCTATTTCGCAGTGTAGCGCATCCGGTGCGATCGTCGGAGGCGATTATGTGGGAGGGATTGTCGGCCGAAACGACAGCGATGGTCCCATAAGCGTCTGCCGATTCAACGGAACGCTTACGTCCGATAAATCTTCCGTCTCTGCTGGGGGTATCATTGGTTACGCCACGAGTAATGCCATTGGAGTAGTTGGTTGCTATGCTCATAGTGAGTTTCATTGCACAGAACCCTCTGAGAACTTAGGAGGTATAATAGGTCATGCCGATAACACAAGGGCGACCGCTTGCTATGCGATTGTAGACGCGCAAGACGTCAACGGGACAATGTGCGGCGTTGTTGGCTCTGCCTCCGAACAACCACAGCTCAATGTTTGTTTCTGGCAAGCAAAAGATGGAAACGTGGTAGAAGAGCAAGAAGGGACAGCGATGGTAGAAGGCAATGATTGGTCATCGGCTTTGGCAACCATGAATGAAGCATTGAACGAGCATTTGTTTCAAATCTACCAATATCAAATGAACGAAGGAAGTGACAAGGACATATTCCCGTTGATTATTACAGAGCGGGACATATCTGAATAAAAAGTATCCGACAAAGACACATAGGTGCATATGCCAACGCACGTATGTTAAAATGCCAACACACGTACGTGACTTTGCCAACGCACCTATGTGCTCCGGACACTTTGCCTACACTTTATTCATTCGTCTTTTTTTATTTTTTAAGGTACCAATAATCATAATTACGGTAGAATGACGTACTTTTGTAATCACAGTTTATTTCAAATAGAAAAGAAATGGAAACCAAAGCAGTCAGAAAAAAGAAATTAACTAAGGAAGAA
>CASEGC010000049.1 GCA_949287365.1 uncultured Parabacteroides sp. | reverse complement strand
AAAGAGGGCGTGTCATGCAGACACGTCCTCTCTCCCTTTTAATTCGAATGAATCCGATCAATGGATCTCGATGACCTTATTGACCTTAGCTTTTTCCTCCGGTGTCCGTTTCGGCAAATCAATCGTCAAAACGCCATCCGTGACGTTTGCGCTAATTCTATCTTTCTCCACGTCGTCCGGCAATACCAACGATTGCTGGAATTTCGCATAAGAGAATTCACGGCGCAGATAACGCTTGTTCTTCTTATCTTCCTCTTTCGTCTCGTTCTTCTTTTCCATCGAGATCACCAACTCGTTGTCCTCACTCAGATGGATTTGGAAATCATCCTTTGTCATGCCCGGAGCGGCGACTTCGACCTTGTAATCGCTCTCGCTCTCTATTACGTTGATAGCCGGAGCTGTAGCGTTCGCTTTCGTCATCCAGTCGTTATCAAAGAAATCATTGAAGAAACTCGGTAACCAATTTTGATTGTAATACTTTCTACTCGGCATCATAACTTTAATCTCCTATCTTTAATTGTTCTTTTTATCTTTTTCTTGAGCTCCTCCATCTTTCGATTTCCGGAGTTCACCCTACTTTCTGCAAAGAGCGTGCCCGCTGACAGTCACCTTTCAGCGAGGCACGCCCCTTTTAAACTTGCGCGAACTATTTTAAATCCATGCCCATCGCTTTTAAACTTTCGCAAACTTGTTTCAATATCCAGACTGTCAATACGACATGTACGATTGTCATCTTGGCAGCGAACATGCCTTTTCATGATTTATCAGGCACGAGCATACGGCGAATATGCCATGAAATAAATATCTTTACACCTTCAAATCAATCGGACATGAGACAAACACGAACATTTCTTTCTTTACTTTTCTATGCGAGCTGCGCGATAGCCGGCTGGTCGCAGCAAAACGCTTATTTCACGAATCCGGTGATTCACGGAGATGTACCCGACCCTTCCATCCTTCGGATAGGAGAAACTTACTATGCGACGGGAACTTCCTCGGAATGGGCGCCGCATTATCCGATTTTTACTTCCACGGACCTGGTCAATTGGCGGCAAATAGGGCATATATTTGACCAGAAACCGGATTGGACCCTGTCTTCCTTCTGGGCGCCGGAATGGTTCCACCACGACGGGAGAACGTACGTGTATTACACCGCACGCAAGCGGTCGGACAACATTTCGTGTATCGGGGTAGCCGTAGCGGACTCGCCTACCGACAAATTCAAGGATTACGGGCCGGTGGTTGAGTTTGGCAAGGAGGCGATCGACGCGTTCGTCTTGGAGGACAAGGGCAAATTATACATTAGCTGGAAGGCTTATGGATTGGATAACCGCCCTATCGAGCTGTTGGCGTGCCAGTTATCAGATGACGGACTGCGACTGGAGGGAGAGCCGTTCCATCTGCTGCGCGACGACGATCGCATTGGTATGGAGGGACAACATTGGTTTAAGCACGGCGACTATTATTACTTGATTTATTCCGAAGGGGGTTGCTGCGGACCTCGTAGCGATTATGCTGTTTCCGTGGCCCGTTCTAAGAACATCGACGGACCGTACGAGAAGTATGCTGGAAATCCCATCCTGCACGGCAGCAAGGAGGTGCTTTCGATTGGGCATGGCACCATCGCCACCGCACCGGACGGACGAATGTATTACTTATGCCACGCTTATTTGCCGGGGAATGGATTTTATCAGGGAAGGCAGCCGTTTTTGCAGGAGATACGAATGGGCGACGATGGGTGGCCTCACTTCGTGACCGGCGAGTATGCCGTACGTACGCAGCCTGTTCCCTTCGCCGAGACGGCGCAACGACCGCTCGCCGACTTTTATGACGATTTCTCCGCGGACCGGCTGCGTAATGATTGGAGCTGGAACTATACGTTCGCGGATATACAAGCCAGTGTACGCAACGGTAGGCTGACGCTCGCGGGGATGCCTAAGCAGGGCGTTTCCAGCGGCACGGCGCTTTGCCTGCGACCCGCCGCCGAGCGTTATACGTTCGAGACGGCGGTGGTCAACCAAAATGACGCTTGGAAAGGCATCGCCTTGTATGGCGACGCACGTAATCTCATTACCTTGGGCTGTGCAGGCGACCGCTTGATGCTCAAATGCCTTATGGACGGGAAAGAACGCATGTTGGCGGACCTTCCGCTGCCTGCCTCTCCGCTCTATTTGCGGATGGAGGTGGAGGAAGGCACGTGCGTCTCGTTTGCGTGGAGCCGCGACGGGGAATGCTGGAGCGCACTCTCTACCGATACGCTCTCCGCCGATGAGGCCCGTGCGTTGGTACAATGGGATCGGGTCTCCCGGCCGGGATTGTACCACGAGGGGAAGACCGCGGCGCCGGCCGTTTATATGTATGCCCGATTAATCAA
>CASEGC010000048.1 GCA_949287365.1 uncultured Parabacteroides sp. | reverse complement strand
CGGTGAGTCTCTTCCAATAGATAATGAAGATGAAAAAATAGAAAGAGAGTGGTACTCTATAAAAATAAATGATGGAAACACCATGACTGTTTCGATTCTATCGAATAGTAGTGATGACAATAGAACTTTGAAAATAGGAATTCAAGCAGAAAATGCTTTTGATTCATTTTTGTTTGAGCAAAATAAGAACTAAGATAACTTTTGTATTCCTAGGAATAGCTATAATATTTTAACATGATAAAATTTAAGAGGGAGGACCACACGATTCTCCCTCTTAAATTTTACTACTCAAAGAATAGCAGATATTCCATCTTTCTTCTCAACTTAATGCGCGAAATACTCAATCTTTATGGTGCTGTAAAGAAATATTGAATAAATTAAGCAAAATACATTACCTTTGTTATCGTCTTAAACAATAAGCTAAAACTGAAGTGGAATATTGGAAACGAATTGCATAGAAAAATAGAAGATACCGCCTATATTGTTATCCTAATTGAGTTAATAATCAATAAAAGCGTTAAATCTTCACCCTTTAGAATGTACAATTAAAGACAATGACCATATTTCTGACTTATTACCTATAAAATATTGAGTAATAATCGGTTGTAAATACCGGTTTTAAATATTCCATTATTTGCGAATAATCTCGTTTTTTAGTTTTAAACGCTCCATTATTTGCGAATAATCTCGTTTTCAGGTTTTAAATGTTAAATTATTTGTAAATAATTCCATTTTCAAGTTTTAAACGCTACATTATTTGTAAATAATGTCGTTTTCAAGTTTTAAACGCTATATTATTTGTAAATAATTCCATTTTCAAGTTTTAAACGCTACATTATTTGTAAATAATGTCGTTTTTTATATCAAAAAAGCCCCATTGTTTATGAACAATGGGGCTTTTGACCTTTTTATCTCTTATCGAGCTTAGGTTAACTAAGGATTTTTCTTGTCAGCCATTTGCGGAACGGCTCATCGTAGCCTTTCAAGCAGATATAGGCCAATAGGATACATCCGAGGTAGACCGCCGTGGCTACCGGCCACACTTCTCCAAACGTGTAGAGCTTGTTGTCGATTAGCCATGCGTAGAACAGGTACATGATCGGATAATGGACGGCGTAAAGGGGGAAAGAGATGTCTCCGAGAAACTTGCAGATTAATGTCGAGCGTTTGTCGGTGGTGATGCCGGAGGCGCCCAGCCAAACGAGTACGGGAAAGACAAGCAAGATACAGATGGTCTCAAATAATCCGTTCAAGATGATTGGACCACATTTCCCTTCGATGTAAGGCACGCAGAACAAAATCAGCAGGACCGCGGAGCAAAGCCAGAACGCCCCTCTTATCTTGACGGGCTTGAACCGGCGGGATAAGAGCATCCCTAAGGCAAACGGAAAGAGCATTCGTAAGGAACCTCCTAAGAAATTCGCGCCATCGAGCGTCCAACCCACGCCGATCATGCCATAGCCAGCCACGTCGAATAGCGCGTACCATGAGATACCGATGCCTAACAGGATGACTAACGCTGTCAGCGCCTTGTTGGAAAGTCTTTGAATGAAAAGGGCATATAGGATATTTCCGATATACTCGAAAAAGAGTGACCAACTTGGGCCATTGAGCGGGAACATCTCGCCGTTGCCGCGTACGTCGTAGCTGGCGCCGGGTGTGGCAGGGATGAAAAACATGGCGCATAACAGCGCGAGCATCACCATCGAGATGGCCACGTGCTCACCGTCCCATCGCATACAGCCTTGGAGACAGAAACAGATGGCTCCGATAACCGCTCCCATGAGAATCATCGGATGTAGGCGGATTAACCGCCGTTTGAAGAAGTTGCCAAGTGTCATGCTTTTCCGTAAACGGTCGTCGTAAGCGTATCCGATGACGAAGCCTGAAAGGATGAAAAAGAAATCGACGGCCAGATAACCATGGTTGATGGTGGTGATGATGGTTCCTCCCGCGGCGAAAGAGAGTCCTTCGAAAATGTGATAGAAAACGACCAATAGGGCCGCTACGCCGCGTAATCCGTCGAGTATCTCGTAATGAGGTTTAGTATCGGCGAATGCCGCCGAGGAGATGTTTGTCTTTAACATATTCTGATTGTTTTGATATAGATATCGGTTCGTGATGGACGCAAAAATACGACAAATCCTCGGGCTGGAAATTGTCCTATGTCAAAATTTACTTTTATTCGTTGGCCCGTAGCCGGCTGAGCGTGGAAGGAGTTATCCCTAAATAGGAGGCGATATAACAAAGATTGACCCGTTGGCAAATATCCGGGAATTGTCGCCTGAACGCTTCGTAACGCTCTTTCGCGGGTAACGTAAGTCGTTCTTTATGGCTACGATGAAGACGGCGATACTCGTTCTGATGGATGATTCTTCCCCAATTGCTGAGTTCTATATTGGTCTCTAACAAATGGGTTAGATCGGTCAGTAAAATCCGGTAAGCCTCTACCTTCTCCAAGGTTTCCACGAATTCCTCGCTGACTTTGTTGTAATAGAACTCGTCCATGCTGAATACGATACTTCCTTCTCCAGCGAATGAAGTCGTGATTTCCTCGCCGTCCACCAACCAATAGGAACGGGTGATTCCCCGTTCGATGAAGTAGGCGTATTTGCAAAATATATTCTCTTTCACTAACAGGTGTTTCTTGGGAAAGCGGCAGTATTCTACGTGCTTTGCCAATTCTTGGAGCGTCGTCTCGGAAATGGGATATAAGGATTTGAGCCGGTTGATGATGTTTCGCATATCGACGGTGAGCTATGTGACGTTAACGAATCGCTTCCCGAATGCGGATGAGGCGAGTCAATAATCCCTCCAAAAGGTCGAGCGGTAGCATGTTGGCGCCGTCCGATTTGGCTCGCTCGGGTTCCGGATGTGTTTCTATGAACAAACCGTCCGTCCCAACAGCGATAGCCGCTTTCGCGATCGTTTCGATTAGAGCGGGTTGACCACCGGTCACGCCGTTCGTTTGGTTGGGTTGTTGCAGGGAGTGCGTGGCGTCCATCACCACCGGATAACCCAATTGACGCATTAACGGAATGCCTCGGAAGTCGACTACTAAATCCGTGTAGCCAAAAGTCGTGCCACGTTCCGTGAGCAGGATGTTCGGGTTTCCGGAATCCGCTACTTTTCGTGCGGCGAATCGCATGGCGTCAGGGGAAAGAAATTGTCCTTTTTTGATATTGACAATCTTACCTGTCCGAGCGGCGGCGACCAACAAGTCCGTTTGTCGGCAAAGGAACGCCGGAATTTGCAGGATATCGACATATTCGGCCGCTAATGCGGCTTCATGTGTCTCATGGATATCCGTCACGGTCGGGATGTGAAATGTCTCGCTCACTTTTCGGAGTGTTTTCAAGGCTTTTTCATCTCCGATACCAGTGAACGAGTCTATTCGTGAACGGTTGGCTTTCCGGTAAGACCCTTTGAATGCGTATGGGATGTGCAAACGTTGGGTGATTTCGGTGATTTTTTCCGCTATTCGTAATGCCATCTCTTCTCCTTCGATGACACAAGGACCTGCCAGCAGAAAGAAATTTTCTTGATTTGTCAAATCGTTGATAGTTGTCATGACTTATGGGTTTATAGACATTCTTGTTCCGGTTGATTCAGAAACGCCAATGTCTGTTCTATTTTTTGTTCGGTTGGCAAAGTGGCGTCAATCCAATGGATTTTGATACCTCGGCGTTCCATCCCTCGGAACCATGTCATTTGCCGTTTAGCGAATTGGTGGATGGCGATTTCTAATTGGGCCACCATCTCTTCATATGTGAGTCGCCCGATGATATGAAGCGTAAGGTATTTGTATTCTAATCCATAATAAATCAAATCATCAGGATTGACACCTGTCGATAGGATTGCCCGTACCTCATCTACCATACCTTCATCCAAGCGGGTCCGGAGCCGTTTGGATATTTTTTCCCGTCGCAGATTGCGATCGAGCGAAAGGCCGATTACCAAGCTGTGGATGGGCTCGTATTCATTGACATCGGGGGCTTCATTCTTATAATATTCCTCAATCTCTATGGCTCGTATAGCCCGTTGCGCTGAATCTACATCCGTCTTGTTGTGTAACGTTTTGTAGGAGGCCAATAAGGTTCCCAACTCCTTTAGTGTCTTGTTTTTTAAGCGTTCCCGTAGAGCGGGATTGGGAGGGACATCAAGCAACTTATATCCTTTCAGGACCGCCTCGATATACATCCCGGTTCCTCCGCACAAGATAGGTAATTTCCCTTTCGCCCGCAAATTCTCGTAGATTCGGTGGAAATCATGCTGATAGGCGAACACGTTATATTTTTCGCCAGGTTCTCGGATGTCGATTAGGTGATAAGGAATCGTTTGTCCCGCTACGATATAGTCCGATAAATCTTTGCCTGTCCCGATATCCATCGAACGATATACTTGTCGGGAGTCGGCGCTGATAATTTCCGTCCCCAATCGATGAGCCAACGCGGCGGCGAATGGCGTTTTCCCGGAGGCGGTTGGCCCTAATATCGTGATAAGTTGATAATTTCCCATGTAAGGCAAAGGTAACGAAAAATATGGCTTATTAAAAAATTAGGGGCGTGTTTTTTGAACACGCCCCTCTCGCTTATTATGGGATCTTATTTGAATTAGCAGTTTACAGAAGCCATGTGAGCGATCAGATCCAATACCTTGTTAGAGTAACCGATCTCGTTGTCATACCAAGAAACGACCTTAACGAAAGTATCAGTCAAATAAACGCCTGCGTTAGCGTCGAAGATAGAAGTCAACGGGCAACCCAAGAAGTCAGAAGAAACTACAGCGTCTTCCGTGTAACCCAGAACGCCCTTCAATTCGCCTTCAGAAGCTTCTTTCATAGCGGCGCAGATGTCAGCCTTCGTAGCGGGCTTAGCCAAGTTAACAGTCAGGTCAACTACGGAAACGTCCAAAGTCGGAACACGCATAGAGATACCTGTCAACTTACCGTTCAATTCAGGAATAACTTTACCTACGGCTTTAGCGGCACCTGTAGAAGACGGGATGATGTTACCGGAAGCGGCACGACCACCACGCCAGTCTTTCATAGAAGGACCGTCAACAGTCTTCTGAGTAGCGGTCGTAGAGTGAACCGTAGTCATCAAACCGTTTACGATACCGAATTTATCGTTCAAAACCTTGGCGATAGGAGCCAAGCAGTTCGTCGTGCAAGATGCGTTAGATACGAATTGAGTACCCTTAACGTATGTCTTCTCGTTAACGCCGCAAACGAACATTGGAGTGTCATCCTTAGAAGGAGCTGACATTACGACATATTTAGCTCCAGCTTGGATGTGAGCCTGAGCTTTTTCTTTTGTCAGGAACAGACCTGTAGATTCTACTACATATTCTGCGCCTACCTCGTTCCACTTCAAGTCAGCAGGATTTTTCTCAGCTGTTACACGGATCTCGTTTCCGTTTACGATCAGCTTGCTGTTTTCTACATCTGCCTCGATAGTTCCGTTGAATTGACCGTGCATCGTATCATACTTCAACATATAAGCCAAGTAATCAACCGGGCACAAGTCGTTAATACCTACGATCTGAATGTCGTTTCTGCTTTGAGCGGCACGGAATACGAAGCGGCCGATACGACCAAAACCGTTAATACCTACTTTAATCATTGTTGTAAAACTTTTATGGGTTTATTAATATAGTTTTTTGTATTCTTCTCCTTGTTTTTCAACGCCTGCAAATTTACTCATGTTTTTGTATTGGAGCATATAAATAAGGTGGAAAAAATATGCTCTATAACATAAATTAATTGTTACGGGTTATTTCTTTTTCTTGAACAAAAACTCCAAGAACCATTTTCTCAGTTTTTTGATTCCCCATGTCATGACAAGCGGTTGGGCGATGTCCCAAGCTATAGGCATCAGTCCTTTGGCTATGGAAAAATAGTCGGATAGGCCGAATGTGGCCGGCTGGGTACCTGCTTGTGTGGGCGTGGCGTTTTTGTCGCTTATCTTATCTGCCTTTTTGCTTGTTCTCGTGCTGGGGAACAAGAGGGATGAGAGTCCGGACAGCAATAAACTCCCGGCGTTCTCTTGAATGTAAGAGAAGTCCTCATTTAATTTCTGTTCTTGCCGTTTGCTTTGCTCTGTTACGCGTTTTTTGTCAGAAATCAGTTTTTCCAGTGGAGTTTGTCGGTTGTCGCTCATCGCTTGTCGCATTGTTTTTGTCATCGTTTGTCATTAGGGCCGCGATTACCTCGTTCAATATCTTTACGTTGATTCTTTCTCGGTTCATTATCGTTATACCTATCAGGAGAAGATATAGGATAGCCACGATTCCGAATCCTAATCCGAATGAGTTCAGCCAATCCCCCAAGAGGAAGCCTAAAGCGAGGAATATGAATAGGATCGCGAAGAATGCCATGAACAATAATATTAACCCGTATGAGAGAACGGCCAATACCTTGCCTGTCCTCTCATACGCGTTTAATTTCAGGAGTTCCAGTTTAGACTCCACATAAGCTGATATGTCCTCTTTCAGCTCACGGAAGATTTTCCCTGAATCTTTCTCCATAAATCATTCGGCGGTAGCGTCTTCCACAACTGTCTCGGCCGCTTGCTTCCCTTCTTTGTATTTGGCGAGAGCGGAATTGAAGCCTTCTTTTACTTTCCCGACAACGCTATTCAATTCTTCCAGCAATTGCTCTCTTTTATCGGTCGCGGCCAAATAACCTACAGCCGCGCCTACGGCGGCGCCTACCACTAAGCCTAATAACAATTTTGAATCTACGCTTTTCATAACTTTCTCTTTTTAAAATTTGAAATTCTATACTAAGATAACGCTTTTATTCGAGATAAAGTTTAATCCCCTTGAGTTTTTATCGTTAAAAAAGCTTATTCTTTTATGCAGCCTACCGCTACCCAATCGTTTTTTACCGCATGATCAAATAAAAGAAGTCCGTTTTTCCGGCATTCAGCCTCTATGGCAGGAATGTCTTCTCTGTAGAAACCACTCATATATAATAGACCTCTTTTTTTTAGGTGGCGCGCGTAAATAGGCATGTCGTTTAATAATATATTCCGGTTTATATTGGCGAAGATGTTGTCGAATCGCCCGCGTTCATCAAGTTTTTCCGCTCCGCCAAGTAGTACTTGTATATATTCCGTGTGGTTGAGGCGGATGTTTTCCAGCGCGTTATTGTAAGCCCATTCGTCGATGTCGATCGCGGTGACCTGTTTGGCTCCTTTCAAGCGGGCGAGAATCGCCAAGACTGCCGTTCCGCATCCCATGTCAAGAACCTCTTTGCCCGCGAGATCCAACTTGAGTATCTCGCTTATCATCAGGTATGTCGTCTCGTGATTGCCGGTCCCGAAGGCCATTTTCGGGTCGATTACGATGTCGTACGTGTAGCCCGGTTCGGCCTCATGGAAAGAGGCCCGGATGAGACATTCGTTCCCGATGTGAATGGGTTTGAAGTAGTTTTTCTCCCATTCCTCGTTCCAGTCCCTGTCTTCTATCAGTTGGGCGTTATAGCTTATTTGAGTCTCTTCTATCGGGAACTCGGCCAATTTCTTGTCCAGCTTTTCCGCGTCGTAGATGGTCTCGGGAATATATCCGCGCAATCCCTCCTCGCCTTCGATGAAGCTCTCGAATCCGATCTCGCCCAATTCGGACGCGAGAATGTCGTTGATGATTTCCTGTCCGGCCGGAGAGGTGTAGGTGAAACTTAGCTCGTAGTAGTTCATAAGGATATGTTTTTTTGATTGTCTTTATTCGTTTGCAAACATACGAAAAAAACATGTACGTCTTTCTCCGAAAACATGTACGACTTTCGCGGAAAACACGTGCGTATTTTTTTGAGGTTTTTTGAGGCAGTTTTTCCTTGTGGAAAAGATTTTTTCCGGAGCTTTCTTTTGCGCCGTGAATAAAAAGCGTTATCTTCGCGAAGATTTTTCCGCGGAGGGTAGACAAGCGGAACCGGAGACGGGGCCCACCCTCGGGACTTAACTTTTTTAAAGTTTAAAGAGTATAATGTACGTAATCGTAGAAATTAACGGACAACAGTTCAAGGTTGAGCAAGGAAAGAAGTTGTTCGTTCATCACATCCAGAACGCTGAGAGCGGCGCTGTGGTGGAGTTTGACAAAGTGCTGTTGGTGGATAACGACGGCGAAGTGAAAGTCGGTGCTCCGTTGGTGGAGGGAGCTAAAGTGGTATGCGAGGTGTTGTCGCCGCTGGTGAAGGGAGATAAGATCTTGGTCTTCCACAAGAAGAGAAGAAAAGGCTACCGTAAGTTGAACGGTCATCGTCAGCAATTTACGGAGATTAGTGTTAAAGAGGTTATTGCTTAACGTTTAAAAGAAAAGAGAAATGGCACATAAAAAAGGTGTAGGTAGTTCTAAGAACGGTCGTGAATCACATAGCAAAAGATTAGGTGTTAAGCTTTTTGGTGGAGAGTTCGCGAAAGCAGGTAACATTATCGTTCGTCAAAGAGGAACGGTTCATCATCCGGGCGCTAACGTAGGCATGGGCAAGGACCATACGTTGTATGCGTTGGTGGATGGCGTGGTCACTTTCCGCAGAGGAAAGGAGAACCGCTCTTTCGTATCGGTTAAAGAAGTGGTGGCGGAGGCGTGATTCTCTCGTTTCCGGGAAAAGATAAGGAAAGGATATCTGGATAAGGACAGGTATCCTTTCTTTGTTTGATAGGATTGTCATTTTTATTTATTCGATAAAAAAACATACCTTTGTTCTCATTTAGGGTGTTAATGCAATAAAAAAGTCAAAGATGGAAGACGGCGATGAGGTATTGAAAAAATTCCATGAATCCTTCAGTGGATTGAAAGGACATCTCCACATACTTGAACAGCGTTTGCCGGTTGAAGTCCAGATGGCTTATTTCAAGTATTCCGCTAATGTGCGGAAGGAGAACCAGCCACCTCGTCCCTTGTCGGAGGAGGAATGCGAAGAGATTTACCGGGAACTGTTGTCGGAGGAGGCTGATGAGGGGAGGAAGAAATACTTGTTGTGCCAGTTGGCGACATCCAAGTCCGTGCGAGCGTATCGTTTGTTGGAAAGCTATACACGGTCGCCGGAAGCGTCGATGAGCGATTGGGCTTACATGGCTTTGATGGAGTCGCGGATCTCGTTGGAGTCGGACTTGTCGAATGAGAAACAGATTTATATCTCTACCGGTTTAGGTGGGAAAGGTGAGAAATTGCGTTTTTATGTCTTGCTGATTTCCAAGGAGAAGAAGCCGTTCCTCGAATACCAACGGCAAACGATAGAGCGGGAGTTCTCTTTTTATTTGACGAAATCGGATTGCGAGATCGAACGCCTTACGGTAGGGGAGAGGCATGTGGAATTGCTGTTTTTAATTCCCGTGCAGGTGGATATCAAAGGCGTGTTGGACCAAGTGATAGGCGAATGTAATCAGTATGGAGATTTCTTGTCGCCTGTCTTTACGATTACGAATGTCAAGGAATTGACCCGGGAAGAGGTCGAAGAGGTGATTAACAAGCATGGAAACGATTAAGCAAGCCGTCAAATATGGAGTCGTGGGGCTGAGCAATACCTTGATAACCATGATCGTTATTTGGGTGATGATGAAAGGTCTGGGATGTCAGGAGGGGCTGTCCAATTTGACCGGATATGTGGCCGGGCTATTGAATAGTTTTATTTGGAACAAGAAGTGGACGTTCAAAGGCAGTTCCACGGGCTGGTTTCGAGGTGCGTTCCGTTTCATGGTCGCGTTTGGCGTATGTTATGCCTTGCAGTACGGCCTGGTGCTTGTCTTGAACGAGCGATTGACAATTGACCATTATTATAATCATTTGATTGGAATGTTATTTTATACGGCGATTAATTTTTTGGCGAATAAGTTTTATACGTTTAAGGTTTGAGGGATGGAAAAGTTGGCGGTTATAGTTCCATGTTATAACGAGGAGGCCGTGATAGAAGAGTCTTATCGGCGCACGATGGCGGTCTTGGAGCGGTTGTCTAACCCGGTGGAGATTATTTATATCAATGACGGGAGTGTAGATAGGACACGTTTTTTGTTGGATGATATAGCCGCGAAGGATTCTCGAGTGAAAGTTATCCATTTTTCCCGCAATTTCGGTCATCAGCCCGCGGTGACGGCAGGTATAAATAACTGTGACGCTGACTTGGCGGTTATCATCGATGCGGACATGCAAGACCCTCCGGAACTGATACCGGATTTGCTGGCGTTACGGGCGAGAGAGAACGCCAACGTGGTTTATTGCGTACGCAACTCGCGGGAAGGGGAGAGTTTCTTTAAGCTGTTTACCTCCAAGATGTTCTATCGGGTGATGAATTATATGAGCGAGGTCCAATTTCCGTTGGACACGGGCGATTTCCGTTTGATAGACCGGAAGGTGATGAATGAGTTCAATCGCTTTAAGGAACGGGGAAAATATATCCGCGGCCTGATTAGTTGGGTCGGATTCTCGCAAGTCCCGTTTTATTACGAGCGAGAGGCGAGAATCGCCGGCGAGACGAAATATCCCCTTAGCAAGATGTTGAAATTCGCTTCCACGGCGATGCTTTATTTCTCGAAGAAGCCATTGCGCTTGGCGACGAGCTTGGGCTTTATCTCGGTCGTGGTGGGCATTATCTTGGCCGTTTGGTTTACGCTGGGCAAGATTTATGGTTTCAGTAACGCCGAGGTCGGATGGACCTCCATCATGACATCCATTATCTTTTTCGGAGGCGTGCAACTCTTGACCGTCGGCGTACTGGGACAATACGTGGGCATCCTTTTCGATGAGATCAAGGCGCGTCCCGAATACATTATCGATGAGAAAAAGAATTTCAGTTGAATTTTATCCATGTCCATTTGTGCCAAATATATTCCAATGGGCCTTGCTTGTGTCTTGATAACCACCACTCGCAGAATCTCGTTTGCCCCAAAAAGGTCAGGATGCCAATCAGCAAGCTGACCGTGTAACCGCAATAGGGGGCGAGGTATAAACCGAACGGGAAATAGATGACCGCTCCGATAATGGATTGCGTGATATAGTTCGTAAGGCTCATCCTTCCGTAGGAACGCAACCCGGCGACAGCCTTGTTGAACCTATCGCTTTGATAGAGCGATACGAATGAGGTTACCAGTACCGCCGTGAACGCGAGTTTCTGCCACATGTCGAAAATGGTTCCTACGGTTTGCCGGATGAAAGTGTCGTTCTCCATGATAAGTTCTTTCAGCGTATATAAAGGAGCGAAAGCGATGGCGGAGACGGCCAGTGTCTTCACCCAAAAGCGGAGATTGCGTTCGGAAGAGACAAAAAACTGTTTCCTACCGATGTAGAAGCCCAGGAGAAACAAGCCGGCGGTCTGCGAGAAGCGTCCGGCGTTTACGGCCCACAGCAGGCTGGCCTTCTGACCCAAACCGATATTGCACGAGATAAACTCCCAAAAGTTGCCGGACTTCGTGTATTCCGCCACTTCCGCGTACATCTCGCCGACCTTGAGGTCGGGCAGTTGATGCGCCGGGTTTATTAGCCGGGCGATATAGTGATACCATTCCACGGGCTGTAACAGGAACAGTATGGCGGCCAACAGGACGGCTTTGTCGCTCCAGCCGCGGGTAAGGAACAATATCAGGCCGACCACGACGAACAGCAAGAGCACGTCGCCTGCGGGGAAGAAAGCCGCGTTCAACGTGGCGAAACCCGCCAGCATGACCAGGCGCCACAGGAAACGATAGCCGAAGTCTTTGCCTTTTCTTTTTTGGTTGTCGCTCTGGATATAGAACGTGAAGCCGAACAACAGGGCGAAAATGGCGTACGCTTTTCCGGCGAACAGCGTGAAAATGCCGTTAAATATGCCTTGGTCCAGAATGTTTAGCCAACGGGGTGGTTCCGTCGGGTAAACCGGGAAAATGAAATGTTCCAGATTATGGACCAGAAGGATAGCCATTACCGCGAATCCTCGCAAGGCGTCCACTACCTCGATACGGGGATTTTTATTGATGAGTTGTTCCATCGCTATTTATTGAGTGTTGATTTCGTTTGCTTCTTTGTACGTGCGCCTTACGGATACGAACCGTTCGTCGCTTTCGTCCTTTCGGATACAAAAGTAATGCGCTTGGAGAAATTTTCCTTTATGTCCGCGGAAAAAATTCGTTCCCCTTAAATATAAAGTCTATCTTTAGCCTGCGGATATGTATCTTTAAGCTGCAGATACATATCTTTAGGTTGAAGATATGTATCTTTAGGCTAAAGATAGAGAATTTGTCGGAGAAAAGAGAGTTTCTCATGCGGGCCTTTTATAAAAAGCTCGCCGATGTAAAAAAAAATCCTCGTGTTCTTCGCGACAGGAGTATAGTGGTTCGGTTGTTTTTCCATGGATTTCTCTTAAATTTGTGGAACATTCGCGTTAGATGCGGGTGAGTGTTAAAAATAATATTAGGAGAACAATGGACGCGGAAAAGAACAAGGTGTATGTCGGGGTTGATCTCGGAGGTACGAATATACGTGCCGGGCGTATCGCGGGGAATCGTTTAGAGGCTCAAGGCGTGGCGCCGACCCCTAAGGAGGCTAAGAATCAGGAGGAGACGATAGAAGCGTTGAGCGAGGTGATTCGTTCGGTGTGGAACGCGGAGGTGAGGGCCATAGGAGTTGGCGTGCCGAGCGTGGTGGACCGGGCGAATGGAATCGTTTACAACACGGTGAATATCCCGCATTGGGAGGAGGTCCGTTTGCGGGAGTTGTTGGAGGTGCGTTTCCATGTGCCGGTTTATATGGACAACGACGCGAATTGTTTCGCCTTGGGCGAGCGTATCTTTGGGGTCGGCAGGGATTTTGAGAATTTCGTGGGACTGACCTTGGGTACCGGTTTGGGTGGCGGGATTATCCAAAAGGGACAGCTTCTCGCCGATGCGAATTGCGGTTCGGGCGAGTTCGGCATGTTGCCTTATCAAGGGCATATATTGGAATATTTTTGTAGCGGCTCCTATTTCGCGCACGTTTGGGGCGTGGATGGGAAAGAGATGTACGCCCGCGCCATGCGGAAAGACGAGCGGGCGTTGGAGGCCTATCGTCAGTTGGGCGAGCATATCGCCGCGGCTATCAAGATAGTGGTCTTGACGGTGGACCCGGAGATGATCGTGTTCGGTGGGTCGGTGACCGCCGCTCATGCGCTTTTCGAGGAAAGCATGTATGAGAATTTGAAGGATTTCGCTTATCCGAACTCAATCAAGCGATTGCGAATCTTTTTCTCGGAGCTTGAGAATCCGGGTTTGTTCGGGGCCGCCTCGCTTTGCTACGGCAAGTAGGCGTGTGTCTCTTTGCGGTTTATTTCTTTTTGACGGACAAATATCCATCTTCAAGAAGAAAGGCTTCGTCATTGTCCGCGAGGAAGCGGATGGCGGCGAGGCTTTTCTCCGCGGGAAAAGGCAACTCTTGGATGAGTTCTTTCACGGGTACGGTTTTTTCCCCCGCCGCGGTGAGCAGTTGTTCCTGGATGCGATTGAATTCCCAGTTCTTCAGTTGGGATTCGTGTTTGGAGAGGCAGACATCGCAATGTCCGCAAGGTTTCGTATCCGTCTCCCCGAAGTAGGCGAGGAGCGTTTGGGAACGGCAGTAATAATTCTCCTCGATATATTCCAATACTTTTTTGATACGTTTGGTCAGGCGTTCTTTGCGCTCTTCATACGCGGAGCGGGGAATCTTCAGATAACGCTGTTCCTCGCGTGTTTGGGTATAAATGATAAGGGGCGTTTTCTTGTGCGGGATGTAATTCACGACTCGGAATTTCGACAAGCCCACTAACGTCTCGTAGACTTCCTGTGGCGAGACATTCGCTCGGGTGGCGATCGTGCGTTCGTCTATATATACGTAGTCGGCGAACAATCCCGTATAGGAGCGTAACAAGGCTTGCGTCACTGCGTCCGTGCGTTTATTCTCGTTCAGGTAATTGTAAAGTTCATCCCGGGTTGTGGTGAACATTATCCGCGAGGCGTTATCTATCTCTTCCGTATATTCGATATAACCGGAAAGCTCAAGGATTTTCAATGCGTGATGAGTCTGTAATATGGGAAATTTGTAAGCGGAGCAAAAGTCGGTTAACGAGAAATCGTGTACCGTGTCCAACCCGTATCCTACCGCGATTTGGTAATAATTGCCCAAAGCCTCATACACTCTGTAAATGAACGCTTTTTCAGGAAATTCATCCGATAGCCGCTTCTTCAGTTTGGCGCTATCCGTGGAGGAGCATAAGGTCACGGCGTAGGCTTTCTCCCCATCTCGACCGGCTCGTCCGGCCTCTTGGTAATATTCTTCCAGAGAACCAGGCATATCCATGTGTATGACTAACCGGACATCTGGCTTGTCGATTCCCATACCGAACGCGTTGGTTGACACGATTACTCTGCATTCATCGTTTTTCCAGCGAGCTTGGCGGAGTTCTTTTTCTTCCCGGTTTAAGCCCGCATGGAAAAAATCGGCGGAGATGCCCGCTTTTTGTAGGCAGATAGCGATTTCCTTCGCTTTTTTCCGATTCCGTACGTAAACGATAGAGGAGCCGGAGACTTTATTTAAGATGTGGATTAATGCGTTCAGTTTGTCATCTGTCTTTCTGACAATGTACGCGAGATTTTTCCGTTCGAAACTTTTTTGGAATACGTTTTTGGTTTTGAAGAGCAACCTTTTCTGTATGTCTTCTACCACTTCGGGTGTGGCGGTAGCGGTCAATGCCAATACCGGCACGTCCGGTAGCGTTTGCCGGATATCCGCTATACGGAGGTAAGAGGGACGGAAGTCGTAGCCCCATTGGGAAATGCAATGGCTTTCGTCGATGACGAGTAGGCATACTTTCATCGCGGCCAATTTGGTTTGGAATATTTCCGTGCTTAATCGTTCGGGGGACACGTACAAGAACTTATAATCACCGAAGATACAATTCTCCAATTGAGTGATGATTTCTTGGCGGGTCATGCCGGAATAAATTGCTGTCGCCTTGATTCCGACTCGGCGAAGGTTTTCCACTTGATCTTTCATTAAGGCGATCAATGGCGTGATGACGAGGCAAATCCCTTCCATCACCAATGCCGGTATTTGGAAAGTTATAGATTTGCCTCCTCCGGTAGGCATCAGTCCAAGCGTGTCTTTCCCTTCGCAAACGGAACGAATGATTTCCTCTTGTAGAGGCCGGAAAGTGGAATATCCCCAATATTTCTCTAATGTCTTATGGTAAATGTCCATAGTCTTTCCCTTCAGGAGTCATCGGACAAGTTCCCAGGCTTTATATCCTTTATCATTAGTTGGATGGAAGTATTTCCGTTGTAGGTGTTCTCTTCGATCGTATAGCAAATGTTAAAGGGTTTCATGCTTTTGATATGGCTGTTATGCTTATGCATACCGAAAGCGATGGCATGGATAGGCGTATTGGAATTCTCGTCTATCAGTTCCAACTTAAGATGTTCCAGCTCTTTCCCGACGAGTTTACTTGTTCCGTAGTCTTTCACGTTGAGAGAGCAAAAAATGGGCTTTTGGTTCTCTGGGCCGAAAGGACTCATTTTCTTTAGGTCGTTCACGAACTTTTGATTTATCTCCCGGAGATCCAATACCGCGTCGATGTCGATTTGGGGAACCATATTTTCAGGAATAATCTCCTCTGCCGCTATTTTCAGGAAACGTTCGGTGAAAGCGGACAAGTTCTCTTCCTTTAACGAGAGCCCTGCCGCGTAAGTGTGTCCCCCGAAATTTTCCAATAAATCCCGACAACTCTCGATCGCTTTGTAGATATCGAATCCCATTACGGAGCGTGCCGAGCCTGTGATCAATCCAGAGGATTTAGTCAAGACCACCGCCGGACGGTAATATTTCTCGGTCAATCGAGAAGCGACGATACCGATTACGCCTTTATGCCATCCGGGATTATAAACCACGATGGCTTTACGATCGTCTTCTTTTTGTGTCTTCTCGATTAGGGAATTCGCCTCATCGGTGATTTTTTTATCCAATTCTTTCCGCTCTTCGTTATAGTGATTGATACTTTCACTTTTTCCTTTCGCGGTGGTCCTGTCTTTAGATAATAATAATTCCACCGCTTCTTTACCGTTCATCATACGGCCGGAAGCGTTGATGCGCGGACCGATTTTGAATACGATATCGCTAATGGTGATTTCTTTTCCCGCTAATCCACATACGTCTATGATACCTTTCAGTCCGAAACTTGGGTTATTATTCAATTGCTTCAGTCCATAATAGGCTAGGATTCTATTCTCTCCCGTGATGGGCACTATATCTGATGCGATACTGACGGCGGTCAACTCTAACAATTTTTCCAAATTGGAGAAAGGGAAGTTATTGCTTTTGGCGAACGCTTGCATAAACTTGAACCCTACGCCACATCCAGACAAATGTTCGTAAGGATAAGTGGAGTCCGTACGTTTGGCGTCAAGAACGGCTATGGCGTCTGGCAGGATCGCGTCTGGCATGTGATGATCGCAGATGATAAAATCAATGCCTCTCTCTTTGGCATATTCAATTTTTTCGACCGCTTTGATACCGCAATCAAGAGATATGACAAGCGATATGCCGTTTTCGACAGCATAATCGATACCTTTGTAAGAAATGCCATATCCCTCGTCATATCGATCCGGAATGTAAAAATCCAAATATGATGAATATGGACGTAAATATTTGTATACAAGCGCTACGGCCGTGGTTCCATCTACATCATAATCTCCGTAGATTAAAATTTTTTCCTTGTTCCCTAACGCTTTGTTCAGGCGTTTTACCGCCTTGTCCATGTCCGGCATTAGGAATGGATCATGTAAGTCTTCTAGACTTGGTTTGAAAAATTTTTGAGCCGCTTCGGAAGAAGTTATACCACGTTGGACAAGCAAAAGACTGATGACAGGGCTTAACCCTAGTTCAGCCGCTAACCGATCTCTTTCTCGCAGTTCTTCTTCTGATGAGGTTTGAAAGTTCCATTTGTTAGTCATTATATATTATTTTTTCTTTTTTCGTCTATTAGCTATCGTGATTTTTCGTACGTCACGGCTCTTTTTTGATAAGAGTGTGAGATTTCTTAGAATCTATCGTTGACGTAAAATGCTATTTCACGAATAGTTTTTTATTAATCCGTAAAATTAGAAATTAAATACGGTATAATTAGTATAGCTGAAGGAAAATCGTTTTTTTGTTATTATTTTTTTGAACTATGAGAATGATTTGTACATTTGCGAAAATTAATAAAACGTAATGATCGAAGACATTAAAAAGGCATGTGAGGTGATGGCTTCAGGTGGGATAATACTTTATCCTACGGATACGATTTGGGGCATTGGCTGCGATGCCACCAATGAGGAGGCGGTCCGGAAGGTTTATGCGTTGAAAAAACGCGCGGACAATAAAGCGATGTTGGTCTTGATGGACAGTGAAGCTAAATTGAATATGTATGTCTCGGATGTTCCAGATATAGCGTGGGATTTGATTCGTGTGGCGAATAAACCGTTGACCATTATTTATTCGAATGCGAGGAATCTGGCTCCAAGCCTATTAGGGGAAGACGGAAGCGTGGGTATCCGCATTACGAATGAGGAATTCTCGCGGAGATTGTGTGAACGTTTTCGCCGGCCTTTGGTGTCTACATCCGCTAACGTGAGCGGAGAGCCCTCTCCCGCTAATTTCAGCGAAGTCTCGGAGGTAATAAGAAATGGAGTGGATTATGTGGTGGGTTATCGTCAAGATGACAGGAGCAAGGCGGCGCCATCCAATATCATTAAATTGGGAGCGGGGGGGCTCGTGAAAGTAATCAGGTGAGAATGAGGAAAAGCGTTCAAGTCGGGAAGTATGTTGTCTCGGATTTCATAGCTTCGGTGGTAGTATGGTTATTGTTTAGCTTGATACGCTATGACGATGTGGCCGTATATGAAGGATTCGATTCGTTTGGAGTTTATTTGGCACATATTTTCCTGCATAAATGGCAGATGCTTATTCCGCTCTTTTGGCTGGCTTTGTTTTGGTTCTCAGGATATTATAACAGGCCTTTCGGTAAATCGAGACTCACGGAGCTGTTCTCCACTTTAGGTTTTGTTACCGTTGGGGTCTTAATCTTGTTTTTTACTTTCGTGTTGAATGATTTGCCCCATTCATACCAATTGTATTATGATATGTTTTTCTCTTTGTGGGGATTGCAATTTGTCATCACTTATGTTCCTCGCCTTTTGATTACGCAAGCGGGATTGCGAAAAATCCGGTGCGGTGAATGGGCTTCGAACGTGCTGATAATCGGCGTGGGGGAGAATGCTTTCCATATAGCGGAAGATTTGCGTCGTTTGGGATATCATATCGTAGGGTTTGTTTCGGTGGGAGCGAAACAGGAGGATGCGGTGGTCGACAGGAGTCTTCGGTTAGGAGATCAGGAGTCCCTGCCGGAGATAATGGCACGGGAACGGGTGGATGAACTGGTCGTGGCTTTGGATAAGGCCGGTAGTACCCATTTGCTGAATATCCTTTATTCGCTGTATTGCTATAAGTTGCCTATAAAAATCTTGGCGGATAAGTCGAGCTCTTGGTCTCAAGTAAAAATCAAGACAATAAAAGGTGTCCCCTTGGTGGATGTCACGGGCAATAATTTCTTGCCGATAGAGCAGAACATCAAATTTTTTATGGATAAGACGCTTTCTTTGTTTTTTCTTGTCGTCTTGTCTCCGTTGTTCTTATACATCGCTTATCGGGTGAAAAGGGATTCTCCCGGGTCGGTGTTCTTCGGACAAGAACGAATCGGATATAGAGGGAAACCCTTCACGATTTATAAATTTAGGACGATGTACCTGAACGCGGAGGAGAGAGGCCCTTTGCTCTCTTCGGAGAATGATTGCCGTGTCACGCCTTTCGGACGGGTGATGCGGAAATACCGTTTGGACGAGTTGCCCCAGTTTTGGAACGTGCTGAAGGGTGATATGTCGTTGGTGGGGCCGCGTCCGGAACGGCGATACTTTATCGACCAAATCGTGGAAAAGGCTCCTTTCTATTATCTGTTGCATAACGTGCGGCCGGGAATCACGTCGTTGGGCATGGTGAAATATGGTTATGCGGAGAACGTGGACCAGATGATAGAACGGTTGAAATACGATATATTATATTATGAGAACATGTCTTTGATGATGGATATAACGATTCTTATATATACGGTCAAAACGGTTTTTACCGGGAAAGGAATTTGAGATGGCGAATGAGGGATTATTCTATAAATTTCTCTTGTGGCGGGAGAAATATATCAAGGAGAAGCATTTCATCCTGATCATCAGTTTTATCGTGGGGATTTGCTCCGCGATAGCCGCTTTGATCTTGAAACAATTGATTCATTTCATCCAGCATTTGCTGACGGGCGATTTCAACGTGGACGGGGCGAACTATCTCTATTTGCTCTATCCGGTGGTCGGGATTTTGTTGGCGGGCCTGTTCGTGAAATATATCGTGCGGGACGACATCAGCCATGGCGTGACGAAAATCTTGTACGCCATCTCGCAACGGAAGAGCCGCATAAAGCCTCACAACATGTGGAGCTCCATCGTGGCCAGCTCGGTAACGATAGGTTTCGGAGGCTCGGTGGGGGCGGAGGCGCCCATCGTCCTGACCGGGGCGGCCATCGGCTCTAACTTGGGCCGTCTGTTCCGGATGGAGCAGAAGACGTTGATGCTGCTTGTCGGTTGCGGCGCGGCGGGAGCGGTAGCCGGTATATTCAAGGCACCCATCGCGGGACTGGTGTTCGTCATCGAGGTCTTGATGCTGGATCTGACGATGACCTCGGTGCTTCCTTTATTGATATCGTCGGTGACGGCTGCCACGATGTCCTATATTTTCACGGGCACGGAGGCCATGTTCCAGTTCTCGCAAACCGAGGCGTTTAAGATCGAACGCATTCCATACGTGTTGCTGTTAGGCATTTTCTGCGGATTGGTCTCGCTCTATTTCACCCGGGTGACGAACCGTGTGGAGGGGATGTACCGTCGTCTGGGTTCTTATTGGAAGAAGTTCGCGCTGGGAGGCGTGACGCTGAGCGTCTTGATTTTCCTTTTTCCCCCGTTGTACGGCGAGGGATACGACACGATAGCCTCCTTGCTGAACGGGCAATTCTCCTATATCATGGACAAGAGCCCGTTCTATAGCCTGAACGGTTCCTATTTCGGGGTGTTGATATTCTTGGGGCTTATCCTCCTGACGAAAGTGTTCGCCTCCTGCGCCACGAACGCGGGAGGAGGGTGTGGCGGTATCTTCGCCCCCAGCTTGTATTTGGGGTGTATCGCGGGGTTCGTCTTCGCGCATCTGTCCAACTATTTCCCCGTCACGATGTATCTCTCGGAGAAAAATTTCGCATTGCTGGGCATGGCGGGCGTGATGTCCGGCGTGATGCACGCACCGTTGACCGGCGTTTTCCTTATCGCCGAGCTGACCGGCGGGTACAACCTCTTCCTCCCGCTGATGATTGTCTCGATAAGCTCCTACCTCACGATTATCCTGTTCGAGCCGCACAGCCTTTACTCGATGCGCCTCGCGCAAAAAGGCGAGTTGCTGACCCATCACAAGGACAAGGCCGTGCTGACGCTCCTCCGGGCCGACAGCGTGATAGAGAAGGACTTCCAGACCGTCTCGCCCAAGATGACCTTGGGGGACGTGGTGAAGGTCATCTCGAAAAGCGCGCGGAACACCTTCCCCGTGGTGGACGGGCGGGGCGTTTTGTTAGGCATCGTCTTGCTGGACAACATCCGCAACATCATGTTCCGCCCGGAGCTGTACGACCGGTTCCGCGTATCGACCTTTATGGTGTCCGCCCCGGCGAAAATCGTGGTGAACACCCCCATGGACGAGATTATGCGGGTGTTCGACGACACGAAGGCGTGGAACTTGCCGGTCGTGGACGAAGAGGGGCATTACATCGGCTTCATGTCGAAATCGAAGATATTCAACTCCTACCGGGAGGTTTTGGTCAACAACTTCACCGGAGATTAGCGCAAGACGCCGTCGCACGTGTGCGACGGTACGAGACAGTGCCGCGAAGTCCCGTCGCATGTGTGCGAAGGCATGAATTTGAGATTTGAATTTTGAAATTTAAGATTTGAAATAGAGAGAAAGATGAAAAAAGAGGATTTACGAATCGTATACATGGGAACGCCCGATTTCGCCGTGGAAAGCCTGCGGGCGTTGGTGGAGGGTGGATATAACGTGGTGGGCGTCATCACGATGCCGGACAAGCCGATGGGTCGCCACGGCAGCGTGGCGCGGGCCAGCGCGGTGAAGCTGTACGCCGAGTCGGTGGGGCTTCCTGTCTTGCAACCGGAGCGGTTGAAAGACGAGGCTTTCCTCGCGGAGCTTCGCGCGCTGCGGGCGGACTTGCAAATCGTCGTGGCGTTCCGTATGCTGCCGGAGGTGGTTTGGGCCATGCCCCGCTTGGGGACGTTCAACCTGCACGCCTCGCTGCTCCCGCGGTACAGGGGCGCCGCGCCCATCAACTGGGCGGTGATAAACGGCGAGACGGAGACCGGCGTGACCACCTTTTTCCTCACGCACGAGATTGACACGGGGAAGATTATCCTCCAGCGGCGGCTGCCGATAGCCGATACGGATGATGTCGGGACCGTGCACGACGCCTTGATGACGATGGGCGCGGGGCTGGTCTTGGAGACGGTGGACTTGATTCTGGCGGATAAGGTGGAGGCGGTGCCGCAAGAGCGCCTCTGCGCCAATCCGGCGGAGTTGCCTTCGGCGCCGAAGATTTTCAAGGAGACCTGCCGTATTGATTGGGGCCTTCCCTTGAAGCGGATTTATGATTTTATCCGCGGCTTGTCGCCTTATCCCGCGGCGTGGACGGAGTTGGTCGACAAGGAGGGGAAACGCTTGACGTTGAAGATTTACCGTGCGGAGAAACGCCCGGCGGAACACGCCTTCCCCGTCGGTTCCATCCATACGGACCAGAAGTCGTACGTCGACATCGCCGTGAGCGGCGGCTTCCTCCGTCTCCATTCCCTACAGCTCGCCGGCAAGAAGCGGATGGAGGTGGCCGATTTCTTGAACGGCTTCAAGCGGATGGCGGATTGCAGGGTGGCTTGACGGCGCGTTTCCCGCGGAAAGGAAAACGACCGGTCGATTGAGGTCGGCCGGTCGTGTATGTTATCGGGATAATCTCTTAAATATTCCCCCGAAGGGGAAAGGGAGGTGAATTACCTATGGTAATACCCCCACTTCATCAGTTCCGCTTGCGATTGGCCGATGGCGGCGAGCAATCTCTCGAAGCGGACCCACGCGTGTTTGACAAAACGTTTCATCGTTCGTAGTTAATTAAATTGATAAACCTAAACTTTTCGGATTCCTTTCGGAATCGCCTGAAATTAAATTGAAAACCTAAACTTTTACCGTTTCTTTAAATCCTTACGCCGCGAATGTAGGACGATATTCGACGAGAAATATGTTTTACAGCATGTTTTTTGCGTCTCGCACCGTTTTCTTGATTTAAGATAAGAAATGAAGGGGGAAAAACGAGAGAAGCTCCCCCGAAGGAGAGCTTCCCTACACGATTGGTCCGGCGCCGGATTATTTCTTCACGATGCCTTTCTCGATTTGTTCTTGTACGATGGCGTCCACGACGGCGACGGTCGTCAGGTTCACGATATCGCGGGTCGAGCTTTCCACGTCGGTGAAGTGGATAGGCTTGTTCAATCCCATCTGGATCGGGCCGATGGTCTCCGTGATGCCCAGCGCGTCGAGCAACTGGTAGGCGCTGTTCGCCGAGCTCAGGTTCGGGAAGACGAGCGTGTTCACGTCTTGCCCCTTCAGCTTGCTGAACGGATACATCTCGTCGCGCAGCTTCTTGTCGAGGGCGAACTTCACCTGCATCTCGCCGTCCACCACCATTTCGGGATAGGTCTTGTGCAGGTAGTCGATAGCGTCGTGCACCTTCAGCGGGCTGCCTTGCTTGTCCGAGCCGAAGTTGGAGTACGACAGCATGGCCATCACCGGCTCGTGCGCGAAGAACTTCACGGCGTCGTGCGTCAGGCGGGCGATGTCTATCAGCACCTCCGACGAGGGATGGCGGTTAATCAGCGTATCGGCGATGAAGAAGGTGCCTTTCTTGCAGGTCAGGATGTTCAGCGCTCCGAAGTGGTTGTAGCTCGGGCGGATGCCGATGATTTGCTCCGCCAGCTTCGTCACCTCGGAGTAGCGGCTGTACACGCCCGTCACGAACGCGTCGGCGTCGCCCGTGGCGACCATCATCATGCCGAACGCGTTGCGGTCTACCATCTTCTCGCACGCCTCGGAGTAGGTCACGCCTTCGCGGGCTTTCTTCTCGGCGAGGACACGGGCGTAGCGGTGGCGACGCTCCGTCTCGCGGTCGTGGCGCAGGTTGACTATCTCGATACCTTCGAGGCTGATGTTCTCCTCCGCGGCGATTTTCGCCAGCCGTTCCTCGTTGCCCAACAGGATGGGATAGCAGATGCCCTCGGCTTTCGCTGTCGCCGCGGCTTTCAGCATGTTGACGTGGTTCGCCTCGGCGAATACGACGCGCTTCGGGTTCGCCTTCGCCATGTCGGTGAAGGAGCGCAGCAGCTTATTGTCGTAGCCCATCATCTCGCGCAGATGGTTGGCGTAGCCGGTCCAGTCGGTGATGGTCTTACGCGCCACGCCCGACTCGATGGCGGCTTTCGCCACGGCGCACGATACGCGGGTCAGCAGCCTGGGGTCGAGCGCTTTCGGCAGGATGTAATCCCGTCCGAAGGTGGTGCGTTTCAGCTTGTAGGCGGCGTTCACCACGTCGGGCACCGGCTCCTTGGCGAGGTCGGCGATGGCCTTCACCGCCGCCAGCTTCATCTCCTCGTTGATGGCCTTGGCGTGCGTGTCCAGCGCGCCGCGGAAGATGTAGGGGAACCC
>CASEGC010000047.1 GCA_949287365.1 uncultured Parabacteroides sp. | reverse complement strand
ATTATTATATTAGAATAAAAAGAGGGGACTGCCCGCCCCCTCCTCAACTTCACTTAATCAGTCGCGAATATAGGAAAAATCGCCCTGACATCCAACAGAATATAATCTTTTTTATATATTTCTATACGGAATAACCGTTTCCAGGAAAGAAAACATAGGTTTCCCCGGGGGAAAGCATAGGTTTCCTCGGGGGAAAACCTTATCTTTGTCAATTATCAGAGGAGAAACAAGAAAAGCGAAAAAGACATGAAATCTACCGTGGAATATCTCACCCTTTTGCGTGACTACATGACCAAAAACGCGACCAAATACGGCATCACACGAATAGGCATATTCGGTTCTGTAGCAAGAGGGGAACAAACCGACGAAAGCGATGTGGATATTTGCGTGGAGACATTAAGTCCCAACATGTTCGCGTTAGTACACATCAAAGAGGAATTGCAGAATTTATTTGGATGCGGCGTAGATATCGTTCGGATGCGCGAGCGAATGGACATCCTATTAAAAAATCGAATAGAAAAGGAGGTGATTTATGTATGACACGGAATTGGTCTATTCCTCTCTAATGAAAATCCAATCCGCTTTAGAAAGAATATTGAAAAGAGCCGAGAGCATTCAGGAAGCGGACGACTTTCTTCTAACGCCCTATGGCATGGAGCGCTTGGAAAGCATTTGCATGCTATTAATCGCCATTGGCGAAAGCGTTAAAAAAATCGATAAGATAACAAACAAAAAATTATTTAGCGACTATCCGGAAATAGATTGGAAAGGGGTAATGGGCATGCGAGATATCATAGCCCATCACTATTTTGACATTGATGCCGCTATAGTTTTCGATGTAATCAAGAACTATCTTCCCGACGTGAAATTTGTTATCGATAAAATTTTGAAGGAGAGATTAGAATAAAAACATAGGATTCCCCGGGGGAAAGCATAGGAGTGTGTCGAAATTTGGTATTAGCACGCAGACGCGGATGGCGCAGACAAACGCGGACTTATTTAATTATAAATCAATAAAAAACAATCTGCGTTCATCTGCGCCCGTCTGCGTCGTCCGCATGCTTTTCCGCAATTTGACACACCCTCTATCTTTGTCAATTATCAGTGGAGAAACAAGTCCTCCCTAACTTATCCTTTACAAACTTCTCGTAGAAACGTTCCATCACATCCGTGAACTCATCCGGCAACCTCCGGAGCACCTCTCTCTTTATCTCCTCCGGGATTTCCTGGTAATAGGCTTCCGCGATGCCTCCCGTGATGGCGCCCATCGTATCGGCGTCGCCACCCAAGGAAACGGCCAAGCGGATGGCGTGCTCAAAACTTGTACTATCCAAGAAAGCGATGATAGACTCCGGGACACTCCCTTGGCAAGTCACATCAAAAGAATAGGTCGGGCGTATCTCCTCGCAAGTCCTATTTAAATCATAGCCAAAAGTGTTTTCTATATAGGCTCTTATCTCCTCCTTTGACTTGCCCGTTCTTGCCAGATAAACGCAAGCCGCCACCGCTCGCGCCCCTTTGATTCCCTCCGGATGATTGTGCGTAATCGCCGCGCTTTCTTTCGCTTTCTCCAAAGTCTCCTCCAAGGTATCGAACGCCCAGCCCACGGGGCTTACTCGCATGGCGGAACCATTTCCATAACTATTGTATGGCCGGGGATTGTCTGACATCAACCATCTCATGAACATCCCTCCATATCCTGCCGCGGGATAATTATTCCCATACCTCTTCATCACGTCTACCAAATCCTCATGGGTCAATAGCCAATCCGCGTTAGCCACCGTCATTACCGTATCGTCCGTGAATCGGGAATATTCCTTGAAAAGCGAGAAATTGACCGACTTTATCGGACGACGCTCATAAACCGAGCCGATGATGTCTCCCGCTATCGCTCCTATCAAGATATTACTTCGTCTATTCATAACTTGTGTATTCCTCCAATGTTCTAACGTATTCTCATCTATTTTATTAGAGTCGAGCTTGATTTCCTTCCTTATTTCTTGATAAACATTCGCCGAGCATGAATTGTTCCCCACTTGATTGAGGGAATTAAGCATACGGGTAATCCGTAAGTAGTTATGAAAGGGCAACTCATAAATCCGTCCGGATTGGACGCACCGAATCTCGCCCCGCTCGCAATGGAACCCGATATAATTCAGATACAATCGGCAAGACGCGCAATAATTGGATTTGGCCCATTCATCCTTCTGGAATCGCTCCTTGAAATCCTCGTCAATGGTTGGAGCGTCCGGACTGAATCCGCTTTTCTCCATCGTAGGGAATATCCATTGAATGAAATCATGCTTGCGTTCTATAAAATCCGCGTCATATTGGAGGAGGTCCTTATGATAACGTCCTCGGTTATCGGGTCGTTCATTCCGGAAGAAACGAATCAAATCGACCGGCTCCCTAACGGGAATAGAAACCTCTTCCCGCACGTTCTTTTCCGAACGCATCCCTTTCTTTCTTTTAAACAACTTCCAAAACATATCCATTTTGATTTTATTTACATTTCGCGAGATTAAACGTTATATGCTCAGTCCTTTGCCCGGAGTACCGCTCATCTCGTCAATGGAATTTAGAATTTATATACGGCAAAATATCATTAAATTCCGTTTGATAAATATCATCATTATTATCGTTATTATCGCCACTTGTTGGCTCCTCCTCGATCTCAAAATAATGATTCACCCATTTCTCCAAAACGAAAGAATACTTTATAGAGCCCTCGTCTGGAATTTCCATCATAATATCTTGCTTCTCGAGTATTACTTGAATACGATAATCCGAGGATGTCAAGGGAGCCACCAAATAAATCACAACCTTATCCTTTCCTTTTACCAAGCGAATGCCCGGACGCTCCGAACCCGGATTCAAGCAACTAAACCTTTTTTTCCTAAAACCACGCTTCTCAAACATCTGAACGATCCATTCCAAATGAAACAGATAGTCATAAGAATATACCCCCCTAAACATGTCACCAAATAGAAGTATCAATAACTTCTTCCCGAAATAGTACAATCCCCAACCCAGAGTAATCAAACCGATGACCATCAATATGTATTGAAACACACTTATTTTATCGTCGAGCTCAAGTATATCATTGATTATCATTAAAACGAATGATATAGCAAACAATCCAACGAGGAACAAGCTTCCAACATCATCTGTGTCAACCTTTTGGGGACTTACCTGAGTGGAGCTGCCCTTATCATCATCCGCAGGATATTCCCTTTCGGGTCGCTTAGAACTTAAAGGTCCTTTTAGAATAAAATAAGCGGGAATGCCTATTACACCTATTACAACCAAAAGAGCCAATAAAGCCTTGAATAAATCCATAGTGTTATCTACATTTTCCATAATCGACCGCTCTGAAAAGATGCTATTTTATCCTCTATTGGTTCCTATCTCAAAAGCAAATAAACATTCAACCCAATCGAGACCAATGTAATAATTGGCCATATCACACAGAATATCCAAACGTTGACCTCATTGTAGGTCATCCCTAATTTATCCGCTAACCATTGTAACAAATGGACGCAGAGCATGAATATTTTATCGATCACTTCTCCGCTTTATAACTTATCCGTAAGACTTTCTTTTTATTATCGATCTCGATCTTTCCTAAGCGATTGAGGACGGATTGCCCAAGGAGCAACGGGGCACGCTGGCTTTTTACGACAGAGGCCTTGACATTGTTGAGATTCAAATCCCCAAACGATACATTACGGATATTGATAACCGTCCCTTCTTTTATTTCTCCATCCGCGGTCATGTAATTTTGCGTGCCCAAAATGTCTCGCTTCTTCAGATAATCGTTCTTTAGCATGAATGTCGCCTCCACGGTAGACAAAGAGAGATCGCTCGCTCCGGTGTCGAAAATGAAATGCAAAGGCAATTCATTGATCTCGCAGGGGACTTTATAGGCATCGCCCTCTTTCGTAAAAGGGATCTCGGATACTTTCTCGATGTATTCCCGCCCTATGGATTCTTCTCGCAAACCCTCTAACTCCTTCTGATAGATTTCCGCGTATTCGGCAAGCAATGCCTTGAAGGCGGGTAGCTCCCGAAGATTATCCAAATCCGTATCCCGTTGAATATGCACGAAATCCCTATATCCCTTTTCGAGCGCGTTCCGCAGGCATCGAATCGCCTGTTCGCTCTCTCCAAGTAAAGCATAGAGGCAAGCGGCGTCATAATCGTTTCCTTTGTCGTTCGCTCGCTCCAATATTTTCTCCATCCATCGCCGGGCCTCGTCCACCCTGCCCAAATAGAAATAAGCGTAATGCGCGCATGAACTTTCATCCGGAACCGTGTCCGACTCCAGAATGCGCTCGAACTCTTTCCGGGCATCCGCTTCTTTCCCCTTTCGCTTCTGTAACACGCCCTTGCGTATATGATATAGAGGCGTAAACTCCGGCTCCAACACGATCGCGGTCTCATAATCCTCCAACGCGCCCTCTTTATCGTTCGAGAATTCTTTGATCCAGGCACGATTGGCATATCCGTAAGGCTCATCCGGATTCTTCTCGATGTATGACGTAAGCGCTTGGATGGCCTCCTCGCTTTTCCCCAACTTATCCAGCAGATCCGCCTCTTGCCATGACCAATTATAGTTAATCGAATCCCCACGAATAGCCTCCTCTACATACCCCAACGCCTGTTGATAAGCGCCCAATTCCGATAGGCAATCGACAATTCGCTCGCCAATCACCGGGTCGGCGTCTTCCGCGTAAGTCGCTTTATAATAGGGCAAGGCTTGCTTATATTGATGCTTGCGCTCGTAAATTATACCCAAGCAATACGGCCAATACCGCTCGTCCGGTTCTTTCCGCATCTGGACTTTCAAGCGGGTCGATAACTGGAAAAAGGCGGAATCCGCCACGAGTTGCATATAGTAAAAGGCCTTGTCATCGCCATCGATGCTCAACGCTTTCAGAATGTCATCGATGGCTTTATCATATTCACCCAACTCGGCGTAGCTTTCCGCCCGGAAGCTATATCCGGACGAATATTCCGGAGCCAATTTGACTACGTAATCAAATTGCTCGATCGCGTCACGGTAACGTTTTTCCGCGTTCGCGTTTCGTCCGATACCCATATAGCCCATGATATTCCCCTCGTCCAACGCGATTAACTTTCGGTAATCCGCGTCCGACAAGTCGTATCGTTCGTTTTGATAATAAAAGTCACCTCTCTCCTCATAGCCTTTCAAATTGGTGGAGTCCATGGCGATTGCCGCCGAGAAATTTTCCAGTGCCTCCTCCTTTTGTTCCAAATGATTATAAACGCCAGCCCTGAACAAAAAGGCATAGAATTTATACTCTTTATCCGCGTCCGGGATATAACGAACCGCCTTATGGAGGGCGCTTAAAGCCTCGCCGTATACTTCCAGCCCGAATTTAACGCCCCCGAGATAAAGATACGCGTACCCATTTTCCGGATTCTCCGCGATTTCCTTCTCCAGGTAGGTTATCCCCTCTTCCACGTTATTGTTTTCGAGCGCTTCTTGTCCCTGAAGGTAATTATACGATTCCGGACGTTGAATCTCTTGTGCGGCTATCGCTCCCGAGATACTGATCAATACAATTAATAACCAACTTCTCATTTTTCAGAACTTTTTATGTTACAAAGCTATCGTTTATTATATGTATGTAAAAAAAAGAAAGATTCCGCTTGTATGAAACGCGCATCGTGTTGTATGAAATGACACCTATTCCAAGGATATCGCGCTTCGGAAAACGAGGTAGTTATGGCTGGGCAGGGGCTTTCCCCGCCTTACGCCCAACTCATGCACCCTCGCGTCCATGCGGCACCAGCCATACGAGATGCCGCCCACCAAATAGAGGGCGTTCGTGAATCCGTAATCCGCCAAGGCTTCCGAGAAATCGTAGAGCGACTCCCTATTCGGGGTGGTGACGATATAAAAGTCGTTTCCTCGTTGCGCTAACGCTCTCCGTAGCGCTTTCCCTTTCAAGCCGTTAACGATCACCTCGCCCTCCATCACCAACGGGTATTGGCGGAAGAAATCGCCTTGGCGCACGACGCAATCATCTTTCATCACGTCGCTGGCGCTATTGCCCAACGTTATCTGCCCGTTCCGTATCGCGCAAAAGCCGGTTTTCCGCTTGCCCCGGGCCAGTTGCTTCCCTCGCAAGACGAAATCTCCCAAGATTTGAAGATTGTCCCGACGTATATCCGCCGCTTGCAAAACGAAATAGACACTCGTGTCGCTCGTATCGGGCAGGGCTAAAGAAAGTTCCGCCTTTAATTGATGGAGCGCGTAGATCGCGAGCACGACATCGTTAATGGAATCTTTCTCGAACGTAACGTAAGGACGCTCATCCCCAGCGAGCGACGTGGAATCCGCGACGCTTATTTCCGGAGCCGGCTCTTCCAATAAGGTTCCCTCTTCCTCGACCGGCCGGATAAAGAAGAGTTTCCAAACACAGAAACCGAGGACGAGCACAAATAATAACGCGATCCCTATCCAAAGCCATTTCCGGGAATCGTTCTCCCGCCTTGCCGAGCCTAATACCTCAATCTCGTCCTCGCTTCTCTCCCTCATCTCTCTAATTAGTCTCATACTCATTCCATTTCATGTTCCACTAAACTCTTCAATTGCCGCAACGCCTCTTTGGAAGCGGTCAGCGTGAACGTATTCCGGATTCGTGCGTCGGACAAGACGAGCGATTGCTTCCCGATGTGGATCTTATAGATATACGTCCGGTTGATTATCAAACTTTTCCCGATGCGGATAAAAACGGAAGCCTCCGCTTTCATCTGCCTCTCCAAGATTTGCTGGAAATGGGAAAGGTTGAACGAGAACAGGTGCTCCGTCTTGTCGTGCAACACCATCATCGAATAATTGCCATCCGATGAGACATAAACAATGCGTTCCGGATACACCCGAACCAACTCGTTTACGGAGGATATGATGATGGGGGAATTCATGATACAAACATTATTCGACCCCTCCGAGGTCGAGACTGGAAGGAAACAACTCTTGTCCCGCAGGTGTCGCTTCGCTCCACCAGTCGGTTAAACAAAGTTGGACGGTTTCCCCGTCCTTTATTACTATTAAAATCACCGAATCGCATCACTTATCATTCAACACTCAATCCATTGATAATCCCTTTTATCACATCCCCGCACATCGTCCCGCCGGAAGGATAGCCCCCTTTTGGATTCGATATAATCACCAGACATGTATATATCGAATTACCGTGCGAAAGGTAAACACAGGCCGAAACATTTTTTTCGGAGTATCCCGTTTTCCCCGCTATCGGGAGGTCTTCCCGGTAGAGATTCTTCCCCGTTCCTTCCGCTATGACTTTAGATAACACGCTCTGAATATCTCTCATCACTCCACCGGAGCACAACGCGGTATCTCCCATCGCTATCCGGTTATAGTACTCAACAACCTCCAAAGGGGAATACCGTGCGGGTGGGATACCATATCTTTCCATGAGCTTGCTCATCCCTACCTTGGAATCAAAAGCGATCACTTGTTCCGCGGTGATTACGCCATAGCCACCTCTATCGGCGTTATGATCCCTTATCTCTTTGCCTTCCTTATTCATATAGATACCATTCCCCACGTCCACCGTATCTTGCAACGGAATACGAGGCAACGCTTCCATCCAATTAATAGGAGAAAGCAATTTCCCCATATCCCGTTTCGTTTGGAATACCTGTTCATTGCTTTCTTTATAAAGGCTATCCTCCCGAATTAGGTTTATTTGCGCTACCACTTAATTGTCCTTTAATAGAATAACCAATCCCGAATCCGCTTTTGTCTCTATCAACTCTTTGGATAGAGAGGTTTGGGAGATGGATGGATAGTCCGGTTGGTGGTGACAACTTGCCAAGAGAAGGGAGAAAAGGATAAAACAATATTTAAACATAGAGCGATACATATTTATTTTC
>CASEGC010000046.1 GCA_949287365.1 uncultured Parabacteroides sp. | reverse complement strand
CGATTTACCCCATCCTTTGTCACCGTGGTCGGGATATGGGTGAAGTAGCCGAACGTACCGCCCACCTGCCGACGCAAAATTACCGTGCCGTCTGTCAGCTCGGAATAGGAGTCCGGAGCGGTCATAATCTTTCCGTCCACCACGTGCAGCAGCTCCGCGCCGGCGAATATCTCGTCCGCCGCCTCGTCGCTGGGCACGGTCACCGACTCCGTCCGCGCGAACGAGTCGCCTACCTTCACGCCGGGAAACGGCTCGTAGCCACCGTAGGAATCCGTATGATAGCCCACGCCATACACCCAATAGGTCTCTCCCTCCTCCAGCAGGTCGTCGCCTTTCAATACGATCTCCGCCTGCCGCCCAAGGTCGATGCCATCCGTATAGGTCGCGCTCGTCTGGTTGTCCGTATCGCTCCAACGGTCGATGCGTCCGCGGTAAACGACCTCGGCTGGAGAGCCATACTTCATAATCAGAAACTCTACCCAGTCAATCGCTTGCTTCGAGGCGGTGCTGAACAGCGGCCGCCCCGCGATGGCGCGCGTCCCTACCGGATAGGAAGCCTCGCCCACGCTCTCCACACGCAGGGTAAACGATTGCGTCTTCTCCTCCGGAATCTCCGGCATCCCCGGTCCCTCGTTGTTGTCGCAAGACGCGAGAACACAAATTCCCACGAACGCTTTTAATAGATATTTGTTTATCATCTCCTTCCCTTTACCTTGTTAATTACCGTCAGAACCTGAAAATTTATCCAACGAAAGATTAATATCCGCATCCCAGTTGGGATTGACCGTCACTTTCAAGACATATTTCTCTGTGGTCAGATTTTGAAAATCGCCTTCCAACCGATAATAATTGTTCCGCAAGAAGCAGACCTTGTAAGGATCTTCCTCCGGATTTTCCGGTTCTTCCGGATTATCCGGATATTCTTTCTCCCCCGGGATAATTCCCGTACCGTTACCTTCATCCGGAGGCAACGCACGTGTTTGGAAATCTTCCGGCCCTAAAACAGCCGTCTCCCGTAGCTTCAACTTGCAATACTCGTAAGATTCTTTCCCTTCATTCACACGCGTAATACGCAAACGCAACGCGGTACAACCCTGCAAAAGATTCATTCCTTTGATATGTACGGAGTCATTCTCAAACTTATATCTTCCATCTTCCGATTTATTCGCATCAGTACTACCTAACACGAAATGAGTATAACTTCCGTCATCCTGTTTCAGGTCCAACGGCGAAAGGAAATCATCATAATAACGCGTATATACGGAAGTATTCAGCTGGTCCGCCAATAATTCAATTTTAGAAATCCCTTCATCCACATGCCCTAAATTCAGCTCGATACCGGCGATTCCCCGATACAACCAGCCCTCTAATTCTTGTCCGGAGGAACCCGCGTAACGGAACACCGAATCTTGCCCGTTCGCCACCGGAACGCCGAAAAAAATCTCCGGGGTCTTACGTTGCTCGTCTATCAACATCAATCGGGTATTCTCCAAACGCCTTCCCTCAAAATCAAAAAGTTCTCTCTCGTTCAATTCCTCCGAATAGGCGATAGCGGAAACCCTGTACTCATAGTTCGACGACATATCGATTCTCCCATGCGCGATATAATAGGGGAACTGCGTCTGTTCCTCACAGACCAATACTTTATTATCGTTCCGTTCATCCAACATAAAATCCTCGATATTATCCGAATAAGTACCTATTGGCCGTTTATAGACTTTCAATAGAACGCGATCCACATAAACCTCTCGAGCTTCGCTAGCGGGAATACCATCGTTCGGATCCTCGGAAACCCGTGTGGTCAAAGAACCTTTTGTCAAGAAATTAAACGTAATAGGTATCTCCGCGAATTCCTCCACCACCGGTTCCTCGCCCAAATCCGCATCGGAACTACATCCCCATAAGCATCCGGACAACAATCCTAACCATATGTATTTCCCTATTTTCATTTCCTATATCCTCTCATTTAACGACTTATTAATTTCAACGTCTCGAAACGGCCATCCTCATAATAAGCTTTAATAATGTAAATCCCTTTCCCTTTCAAGAATCGGTATTCGTTCGATTGGAAATTCGCCAAACTGGATAACCGCCCATCCACCATATAAAGCTCGCATCGCGTCAACATTCCATCTTCGCATCGCACCACGATATCGCCAGATTCCTGATAAGCATATACGCATGAAGGAACCGCCACGATCGCATCGGTACTTGTCAACAAGTTTCCTTGCAGATAAAAACGCCCTACGTTCGTTGTCACGTCTTCCAACAAAATCTCGTTCGTCTTCCCGGCAATTAACGAATAACGTTTTCCAGAGGCTTGATCAACCAACGACCAACCCTCATAATTATCCGGCATCACGACAGACAAGGTGATATCACCTTCCCGTGACAGATACAGACCTAACGGGATTTTTCCACCATGCGCCCGCTGTTGGATGTCGAGAGCCCTCTCACCCACGACAGAGAAGAGAGAGAGCAGAGAAGGCGTACTTTCGTCCAACAACACCTCCGAATCCTCACGTTCGGAGAAAGAATCACTCGCTTTGGAAGAGAAACTGATCAAGGCTTGCGCCTTCGACTGTTCATTCCGCACCCGTAGTTGTATTTTTTCGCTTCCCGATTCCGGCTCGGCGGAGCGCAACAGACTTTGTCCTTTTCCGGAAGTTAACATCGCCTCCGTAAATGAAACCTCGCATTCATCCGTCTCCAAACCATCATCCGCGACAGTAACGAAAAAGGCTTGTGTCGGTGCGATTAATGATAGCGAGTTCGTATCATCGCCTGTCGATAAGAAACCATCTTCTACATCCGCTATCAATGAATTGGCTCCGGTTCCGTCATAAACCTTGATTGACAGGACCTGTTCGTTCTCCTTCATGAATTCCGCCACATCGATATGCGACATGAACGGGTTACCAATCAAGAATGTCTTGTTGCTATAATCCGCATTCTCCACTTTTACCTTTACGGGGAAATCCACTTGCCGATTAGCGTCCTCATAAATGAAACGCCCGATAGAGGCCACATCCCGTTTCATCTGTTCCGACACGTCCAAGACCTGTCCGTCCGCATCATAATAGAAATATTTCTCATGCGCCTTTGGAAAGCGGAAAGTATAATAAGTATCCTCAGGCTCATTATCCTCTTTAGGCCCATCCGGATTTACCCACAAAGAAAGCCCGAATCCATCGTTCAAATCGTAATAAGCCGCTAGCATATTGCTAGGAGTCGTCCAACGGGTCGTACCCGGATAAACCAAATCACGCCCACCCGTGATCAAACGATCGTATGCGACCGACTCCCACATACGTTGGTAAACCGTCGGGGTAACCCGATTGGCAGGTAATGAGCTTTCGTTCAATTCGGTGAAATATTCCGGATAGTCTGTTCCCGTCTTCGGATAAAAGAAATCGCCGGAACGTATCTCCTTCAACGGAACGGAAACCATATAATAACGATCGGATTTCAAACTCATTTCCACCCATGCCTTCTCGTAAGTCAGATAATGCGTGTTCACCACCTCCGCATTCGATGCGAAATGAATATAATGGCAAGCGTTCGACTTATCGGTCGTCAGTATAGGATAGTTCATGTCGTTTCGTCCATTGGAAGGCGAAGGAATTATTACGTCCGTACAAGCCAATGGCGAACCGTTCGTCCAATTCTCCCAAGTATTCCAATCCGTTGTCGCGCTTTCCGTTTTCCAAGTCGTAACCAATGGATGAACCCAAAAATCAAGGGAATAAATTGGAACCGTTTCTACCTGTTGATTTTCATCGAATTTATACACATTCAATTCATATTGCCCTGCATTCTCCATAAGATGGGTCCAGCTCAAAATCTGCTCATTGACGGTTCCCTCCTTTACGGCTTCAATATCTTCCGTACCGGTTACCGCTGTACCATCGCTGGCTGTTCCTTTCCATTCTATCCGATATTTTTTACTACTCTCGTCCGTTTCAAAGCGTACAAGTCCGCTCAACATCACGTACTCTCCTTCACAGATGTCACTCGTAATCGATATGCCGGAAAGCTCGCCCTCGCAAGTATCCGGATCCAAGCAATCCGGTAAACCATCTCTATCCAAATCGCTCCGCAAGAAGAGTCCATAAATCTTGTAACCATTCAACAGGCTCGCGATACCCGCCAACGTAAGCCGTACCTCATCGTAAGCCGTGGTCGGATTCGATATCAAATATTTCTTGTCACCGTAACCAATCACATCCAGGCCTACCGTTCCCCAGTTCGTAAACTCATCGCCTGTCGGTTCTCCATTCAGATAGGTGGAAACGGTCATCCACGTACCCACACTCACACCTGCCAGATAGGTCTCATTATCGACCACTACGCCAAATTGTTGACGATCGTCAATCACACGACCCAACTTCACGCATAAAATTATGCCTGAACCTACCTCTATAGTATTCACGTAGTTCAAAGCGGTCCCCATATCGTCGTCGATTAAATAGCCGGCATCCTTCAATACAGAAACGACCGAGGCGGTCTGAAACGGAATTTGCGGCACAAACGTCGCATTTACCTCTTCCGAGGAGGAAGAGACCGTTAACGCGCAAGATCTGCTGATCGGATCCGAGCAATTCTCATCCGCCGATTCAATGAAACCGTAATAAACCCGCAGTGTACTCAACCCCAAATCCAAGACACCCGACTTCCACAACTGGAACTCATCGAAATCGACATGTGCCGGAACTTTGATACTGAAACGAACCTTTTGGGAACGCTCCTCACCAATCAACCCTACACTGACCGTATTTGATTCGTCGATGACCAAAGGCACCTCTTCCACCCGCACACCGTTCTTGTACAACCGGATTTGAAAGAATTCCAATACCTTGGCGTCCAAGAAGGTCGAGGTATTCTCCACGATAAAGCCAACCCGCTTATCGCCATTTATCTCGCTAAATCGATCGTTGAAAGAAGAGCCATCCACGGTCTTTATACCAATAATACCCATATTGTCCACCACGCTCACTCCGGATACGTATTCCAGGTAATTGTTCAAATCGCCATCCAATACATTCGAGCTATTCTTTAAACTGCTAATGTTCAAAAGGGAACCGCTTGACTCATGCCGCTTACTCGATATAGCGTAAACCGGTGCCTCGCCTGCGGTATTGATAATCGGCGTGCCGCACGAATTTTCACCACCGAAAGTTTTTCCCTTAGTCAACGTCACGGTCTCGGTACATCCATCCGTGGCTGTCGCTTTAAAGACATACTCACCGTTATGATCGATGTTTGTAACAGCTCCAGTCTTTTCATCCACTTGGACACTAGAACCTTCGGGGCACTCTTGTACGCTCCAAGTCACGTCAATATCCTTATTCCACTCCAGTTGATAAGTGGTTTCTCCCTCACAAATCCGCGAAGAGATATTCGCGTTAATCGGACAATGGTGCTCCACGCCCGGTTTTTTCTTGATGAAACTATAATAAACCGCCGACTCTCCCAAATTCAGCGGTAGCACGGCACCTACCGTATAACGTACCTTATCGAACGGTTGTTCCGCGATCACCGAGTTTTTGGAATCACCGCTATTTCCAATTCCCAATCCCAATATACTCGCCTCAATCCGTGCGGTTTGAATTATCTCCCCATCTTTATATAAATCCATAATCACGAATCCGCCCACACTCACATCAGCGAGTCCTTTATTAGAAGTCTTGAACCCAATTTCCGTTCCGGCCTCAAAAGGTTCTTTAAATCCAATTTGAACATGATACGCATCAATTATCGCCGTGGTCATTTTATTATCCAAATCGGAATCAAAAAACTCTTCTTCCATAGTTCCAGTATGCCACCACCACGTATGTTCCTTGGGCCACGGGGAAGCATCACATTCACTCCAATCAATAGAATTATCCAAATCCTTTATCTTATACTCTTCTTTATCCACTACGAATTCATCCTCAAATACGATTGGATATTCCACCGCCTCACCCACGAAAGCATATTTGATACTGAACTCTTGGAGCGCATATACATTCACACCATTATACTCCAAATAAAGCTCATCAAAATCATATGTCGGAGTAACTGTCAAATCCACGGAAATATCGTCCGAATTGGGTATCTTAATCAACTCCAAACCGACACCGGTTCCCTGTCCCTCTTCCACATCCAAGGTTTCCATCAACTTGCCATCGTTATAAACGCCTATCGAGAAAAGCTTTATCACATTCAAGGAGAGCAAACCGCCTCCCTCGGTGGAGACAAGCGTGAACCCGGCTTTCGTCCCTGCCGCATAGGTGTGTTTCGTATCTTTCACACTAAAAAAAGGCAATACGGCTACACCTGCATTGACTCCAGCCGTAATAGTCGCGAAGTTGTTCAAATCCTCATCGGTGACATACTCCAAATGATCGTAATTCGTCAACAGATTCGCGACCGTAGAGATTTGATTCACGATGCAATGCTGCCCCACCAACGCGATCCGGCCTCCGTATCGTTCCGTCAAAGCCTCTTGATTCAATACCTCCTCTTGCCCCCAAGCACAAAAAAGGCTCAGCAGGCAAAACGCGATCAGCATACTATATTTTCTCTTTATCATCGTCCTTGTACTTTTTGGATAGTCCAACTTTCCGTAAACTTCAACGCCCCACTTGGGGATAAGTCTTTCAAAGTAATCGGGAACGTAATAGTGTCCAATTTCTGCCCCGCATACGTTCCGTTCTCTCCCAATATATCCGCCTGATTCATCGCGACGATTAATGCGTCAATCTCCTCTTGGCTCCACGGTTCCTCCTGACCCTCCGCGTTTTGTTGGGTCAAGCTGGAGAAATTCAAAATTTGCTTGAAATCACCCGAAACATTGGTCGCTTCCAAACGATCGGTTAGCGTCTCTCCAAAACCAAGTTGTCGCATCGGCCGATAAATCAATTGATACCATTCGTTACCGGATTGTCCGGTTTTCAAATCCGAGACAGGTAACTCTTCCGGAGTATCAACACCCTCCGTATAGAAAGAAATCTTCTCGAAAATGTTATTATTCGGGTCGCCAAAACCAATCCACGTAAACAAATCGTATTGGCTTTCTATCCCGTCTTGCGTCAAGACCGCGGAAGAATCCACCGGCAAGCGAGGCGACTCACCGACTCCTATCGCCGTTGTCTGGTCCAATGAGATACGCGCCACTCCCGTCGCGGTAGCGGGATCATCGGAAGCAGTCTGATTAAACGTCACTATCGCCTCATCACCGAACCGCCAAGAAGTTTTCCATAACGCACGTAAATCCGGATTGTTCAAGCAATCCGTCCGCAACGGGCTCATCAATGCCTCATACGGTCCCTCTTGTAACAGGAAAGTGAGAACGGATTCATAGTCAAGCGCCTCAATCAATTTATTTACCGCATCACACCATTTCGCATAATTAGCGTTGGAAGCGATTTCGTCTTTCGTAAGCTCCGCATCTTCCGGTTTCGAAATGATTTGGCCTTTGAAATACTCGGCTATACTTGTCAACAATTCTTTCATCTTCTCTTCGACCTGCACAGATATAAACGCGTTCGTGTTCGTAGTCTCACCCACCGCCTCGGTGAAAAGGCTACGTACATACGGTTCGATAAACGCCTTTACCTCCTCTGGTATCGACTGTTCTTCCTCTCCATCCGCAGTACCATCTATACCCTCCCAAGCCGGAAAATGCTCGGTCAGGACATCGGTCCGCGTCACCACACGCCGCAAGATGACCGGGCAATTGTACGGAGTATCACGATCCACCGATACCGGTTCGATCGTGGTATTAAACCAATAGAACATCGAGTTATCAGTAAATGCTTTATCCGTGGGATAACAAAGATAAGCGTCCGCATACCGTCCCGGGTTCCTCAACGGACTGCACAAAGCTCCATTCTCATCCTCCCATCTCAACTTACTGGAATCGATATTCGCGATAAATACGACCCTATAAATCCGCTCCACGCTCAACGTATCTTTCAACGCCTCGCGTTGTGTCCAAGTCATTTTCTCCCGCTTCAAAGGCCAAGTCGTTTGTTCGCCAATATCTGGAATCTCGCGACGTTTGACCAAGGTACCCTCCGTACCTTCATACAACAAATAGGTCAATGAACTAATCCGTTGGTTCGCAGGCAAGTTCTCGTGGATACTTTTGGTCGTTCCTCCGGCATCGGCGCTATAATCTATCACGAACGTCGTCCCGTCAAGCGCCGGAGCCATCGAACCGCCCTCCTCGAAAAGCTCGTTCTCGCAAGCCATCAATCCCAGCAACGACAACAATATGTATGATACCTTTTTCATCCTATCTATAAATTACTACCAACCATACCAACCATCATCCGCCACGTCAATAAACGCACGGTCGTCAAATCCCGCGTAACGAACCTCGAACTCATCCGTATGCATCCCGTTAAATAGGACGGTCGTGCGGGTGTTCTTCTTAATCTCGATCGCCTCGGAATCCTCGTTATTCAACACGAACTCTTCCGGTTCTCCGTTCTCAAAACTTACCGTCACCGTCGCCTTGGTATCTCCGTTATCCAACGCCCCAGGCAACAACGCTACACGGAACCGCTGCCGGGTATCCTGCGCCCCGGCGTCTACGTTCCAAACAAACCTATACGTGGAAACGCCCCGGCTCGTAATTACCTCGTCATTCGCCTCATCATGTATGTAGAGATAAAGCGAAGGCTGAGGAAGAGTGACCTCAATAGCGATAACATTACCTTTCTCTTTCGTATTGAATTGATCGGACGGGATACCCATGTCCATCACCAGCTCGCCGGTCACGCGGGTCAGGGCCACATTCTCGCTCGTGGGATTCACCGCATCCACCCAGCGGTCAATCACCTTCCGGTAAATCGCCAAATCCTCCGACTGGGCTTCTTCCAAATTATTTTCCTGATACACCAAGGCGCTCATGTAATTCACCATCAGTTTGTTGAAGTCATGCTCCGTGTCATACGTAACGCCGTTCCCTTCCGCGATAAGCATTCCTTTCCCCATCTCCGTATCAGGCAAGGCGGGCAGGCAGACAAACGCGAACTTATACCACTGCCCCAACAAACTATCTATCTGGAACTGGCTTCCCTCTAAATCATACCGATGAGCGGGATCGCAATGCAACCGCTCATCGCCATCGATAGGCGAATGTTCCGGCTTCCGCTCCGCCAATAAGAGATGCCCGAACTGACGATCGGTAATCGCCGCATCCTCGCTGTTCTCGTTCGCACGGGTCGTGACATGGAACGTCAACGCTGCCTTATCCGCCGGTATATCTATCACCCCTTCATCATCGGAGCATCCCGTCCACGACAAGAATACGGTCAACAGGAGAATTGACAATCGACCATTGGTCATTGGCGATTTATGTTTCATTTTCCGAAATAGTTTGTTCATATATTATCATTCAAAGTCCTAATCTCAAAGCCGTTTTAATTTTGAAATTTGAATTCCTAATTCATAAATCTTTCGGCATAATCTCCTCCTCTTCCTCGTTCCAATCCTTATCGACTGTCACGTCGCCACTCACATTGCCCGTTTCCGGACCTAACCAGCCACTGGCACGGCGAGCGCAAATCACGTTATACCGGTTCGTACGCAAGCCAATGCCATACTTGCCTTTCCGCAAATTGACATAATAGGAGAAACCGGTCGTCACACCCGCTGGATCGGCGGAAGAGGGTGTAGAGGTATGGAAATTTCCGCTATCCTCATCCAACTCCACCTTGCCTTGCCCCTCCAACGCCTCCAGCGATTCGCTCAATCGCTCCAGCTCATTCACGGCGGGCAGGTACCACAATATCTCATCATAATCGATCACCCCATTCCCGTTGCGGTCGCGATTCTTCTCCAAGGCGTATCCCAACGCGATGTCATCCGGAATGCCATTTGGATAGCTTTCCGCCGGATAGGCAGGCTCCACGCCCCATTTATCGCCATCCATCGCGACTTGATAAAGCTTACGGGTATTCGAAAGGCCATCCCACTGCCCGGAGGCGATCAGGTCATCGGTGATGTAGCTCCAATAACTATCGAATCCCCATGCGATGTTCTTACGCTCCAACTTACGCTCCACATAGAAGGTGTCCGCGATGGGCTGCAACGGGTGGTGCGGATCGTATCCTGACAGGATAATCATCTGGGCGGCATATTGTTGGATAGGCAAACGCAACTCTTGGTCACCGCTCCGGCAAATAATCATACCTTTCCTGATATCGCTCGGGTTGTTATTATCCGGATTACCTTCGTTTACCGCAATTTTCGGCACGAACTCATCCGTATGGATATAAAAATAATGCAAGCCACGACCACCCGACAAGCGGAAACCCGCCTTATCCGTACCGGACTCGCCAAAGATCCGGGGCTTATACACCGAACTGGTCGATACCTCCAACCACGGATGTGCGTCCGGCTCTTCCACCTCTACCTCCCAGCTGCCCGGCGCATACATCAGCACCTGTACCGCATTGCAATGTGCGTCCAACGTCTCTTCCCAATTACCGAACGCTTTCAGCTCGGTCAGGTCGGAGGCGAGCACCCGCGTATCCGCCTCGGTCACACTCTTAATCGTTATCCGATAGGTATAATGATGATTCCGCCTAATATTGAAATCCCGGTAATTGTCCTCACCCAAATAGACGTAATAGTGTACCTCATAATTGATGCCCTGCGCCGTTTGATACACGCCGTGGATACTCAGGTAAGTCGCGAAGGCGAAGCCGGTCTCCTCTTGTGTTTCAGTTTCCGAGATATGATAAATCCGCTTATGCTCTAACGCCAATTTCCGCTTGTAGAGCTGACGGTAATACTTGTACGCCTCTTCATCCGTAGTACGCAAGCCTTCCAAATCCGGCCAAATCGTCGGATCATCCTTCACGGAACCTTGCCGGTTCTCAAAGGTATGGAAAGTCGCCGTGTGATAGGTCGTCATGATACCGGTTCCGGGACCCGCCTCGCTCTCTTCCGTAAGGTTCAACCAAACGCTATCGCCATATTGGTAATAACGGTCTTCCCGTTCACCATTCAACGCGTTAAAGACATAATCGTTGATATTCAAGCTGGTGGTATCATCTTCAAACAGAGGTTTCTCCTGCTCCATGATTTTACTGCCCGCTGGGATATTGTGCAAATAGGCACCGCTCAGACTAAACTGGTCGCCTTCTTCTTCCGGATCGAAATAAATATTGAATGTCAGTTTGGCGGCCAAGCGTCTTACGGTCAACTCGTAATATTCCTCGATAGTTCCGCCGCTCAGCGCCAGCCTACCAGACATCATATAGCTTCCCTGGAAAGCGCCCTCCGCACCCTCTTGTTCCGTAAAACGGTAATAAGCCTCTTGTAGTTCCGCTTCTGTCGTAATAGCATCCAATGCCGTGGGGTCCGGCCAGTTGCACAACGCATAGATGGTTTGTTCCCGCGCTTCCAAATAGACACTCACCGAGCTGTTATTACCCACCAACTCCTGATATACCCGGGTAATCTCATCCCCATTCCCATCAAAAATCAACAGCGTCACATTCTCGATTACCTCATCCGCGTCGGCCTTGGTCAACACGTCCGTGGTAGCTTCCGGCGTGATGGCGAACGTTACCATTCCTTCGGTTATCGCTCCTCGCTCCGGTGCCCAATCCGCCTCCGGTTGGCAGGCGCAAAGCAATCCCCAAATACATAAAACGATATATTTGAACTGTTTCATAGGCATTTATTAATTATTCACCGATAACTCCTCCACGTATACTATAGGCTCTCCGTAAGAAAAAGCCACTAGTTCTATAGATATTTTCGATATCCTCTCGCTTCCCATCCTTCCATATAGTAACAATCGCTCGATTAGTATGATATAGCCCTGTATTAACACTCGAGGTCCAATAACCTTTTATCGTTCCATTGTAATTATCATTCACTACATTTAATAAGTTCAGTTCTTCCGAACTAAAACCAGAACGATATATCAATTCCATCAGAGCGCCAATCTCATCCCTCGCAGGGAAAAACCAAATTTGGTTCGTTGTTCCATTCTGAAGCGTATTGTTATTATAAAAGATGGTTGGCCGATAACAAACGGCGAATGCTCCTCCTTCCGTTATATCTTCATCAATATTCAAATAGTTTTGAAGACCATCATCTCGACATGCATTCCCAGCCCAGCAGTTAGTTATTCCCCACGGATAATGACCACCCCGGCCATCATTATATATCTCCGTAACATCCATGTCCTCATAATACGCTTTATAGCCTTCCGGTAAAGGTTCATACCCTCCACCTTGATTAATCGGCTCCCCATTCACATCCCGATGAACACCGATATTAAAGCGAGCGAACGCACGAACTTTCTCATTATCATCAAACTTCACCGTTATGGCGTTGTATTGCTTGATGGGCAGGTATTGCGCCTTCTCCATAATCTCATCATAATCATCATCTCCTCCTTGCTCATTTTTCTGCAACGGTACCAACCGAAATTGAGCGGAACGAATATCATTCAGGATAAAATCCTTTTTGGAGTCGAATCCCGCGGATGAGTAATTATCATAATCCCGTTCCACTATATAATCCGCCAAACGGAAAACAATTGTTGCGCCTTTTTCCGCGAATTCAGAACCCGTACCTCCTATCGTGGTCGTATAAGAGTTCCCATCCACGTCCACTAAACGAACCCAATCGACGGTAGACACACCATCCTCTCCTACGACTTGGAGCCTCCACGGTGTTTTCAAGATGGAAGGACTGATTTTCAGCGTATCGTATTGATTCACACAATCGAACACGTATCGCTCGGTATAGCCATGCAGGTAACTCATGGTCGGATTGATGGGGACAGAGGGAAAATCTACCTCGATATCCTGGTTTTCCCAATCCTCTACCACCAACTTGATTTGCGAACCCGCCAAGCTGACCGGATAATCGTCCGTATTGTCTTCGTCCGCATTGGGGCGATAACCGATGTGGTAAAGCTTGTTCGCCTCCATATCGTATTGCTGCGTGTTGTCCGCGTCGTTCACCACGGGGAAGGATTTCACGCATTTTTCATTCTCATAATCCAACGTCTCATCCATTCCATTCGACGTAAAGGTACAACCCCAAACCTCGGCTGTCAAAGTAGGCTTCACACCGTCTTTTTCGATAGGCAGCAAGTAAACACCCGAGAAGATGGTATTCGCTCGGAGACCTAAGGCAGTGGTATATTCTTCTGATATGTTCCACAAAGCGTTATCCTTAGAGCCGCTTCCGCAGCCGCTCTCGTCTTCCGCTTTCAAGACAATTTCCGTCAAGACGTCCGCGTCCACAGAGGAAGAAGGGCTTTCGCCGAAATCGGCTCCTTGTACAGTAGCGTTGGTATCTGGTTGCGGGCGCCGTAGCGACACGCTCGTATATTGTGGTTTATGCGACCGGAGCTTGATTCGGGTTACCCGGAAGGTTCCATCCGTATTCGTGATTTGATAAGGAATATCTTTAAAATAGGCATAGAAGCCCGCTACCCGGCGCAGCATCACGACGGAGACCGTGTTCAAGGCATCCGGGTCGAACTCGAAAGCGGACCATCCGGCGAACAACTCGGAATGAGCGATATCCGTCATGTTTTTTCCTTCCGCCAGTGTCGCCTTGGCGTCCGCCAGGGTTTTCCATTGGCTCATGGTCGCCTCGCTCAATCCATACGTAGGCCCTGAGCCTGTTATTTCTTTTGTTTCATCATTGGTTTCGTTGTCTAAGCCGACGCACAGCACGGTGTAAGTGCCCGCTGTCATTTGGACGAGCTTCTCATCCGGAAGCTCCAATTGGTAAGACTGGATTTTCCCCTCGCCATAATTATTCTCCTCACGGGGATTCCAATGTAGGTTTTCGCACGACTCGAACACGGCGTCATCGCCCGTTCCGCGGAAAAGGCAGGCATACACTTCACGCACGTTGTGTAAGTTCGCCGAGCTGGTTAAATCCGTTTTCGTCTCCAAATTTCCGGTACTCAGCTGGATAATGATACCGCGCTCGGGCAAATCGCCGGTTCCTTCAAACGGATCGTCCGAGCAACCCGCGAGGAAAAAGCAGGCTATAAGCGAAGTGAATAGTATGGAGAGAAACGCTTTCATTTTAGATTTCAAGTTTTAAATCCTAAACCGTAAATTTCTTTTTCCCTAAAAGGGGCAAGAGACCGTCTCGCCCGACGCTCCACTTGCCCCCAAAGGGGAAAAGGGTCAATTTTTATTGTTACAAATAAGTTGTGGTTATTCGATTTCCATATTGTGGATGAACTCCCATTGATCGTTAATCTTAATCGTCAACTCTTGATCCTTATCCAACGGTTGTGGCTTATCCGGGTCTTTTCCTGGATTGTCCGGATCATCGCCATCGCCGCGTTGACCGATTTGATACAAGTGGTTACGATAGATGTTGTAAATCTTCTCTTGGTCATCACCCGAACGAGAAGCCTCATCCAAATTCACGTCCCAAGCCTTGATTACCTCGGTCTTCGTTGAATCCAGCAATTGGACCTCGAACGTATTCTTCGAAGGATCCAAATTGAACGGAATCACGAACTCACCCGCTAATACGGCGTTCGGGGCAACGATTACGGAACCAGTACCCGTGTTCGCCGGATTGTAAGGATTATACCAAGCGTCCGTATTGATACCTAATAAAGGAACGTCCGTCCCAAGGTTCGTTTCCCAATCTTTATCAAACGCCAAATTCGTTCCATCACTCCAGTACTCTTGATTTGTTGTATTGGCTTCATTATATGTCGTGAACCATTTCGCCAAGTCAATCGTATAAACGACGTAAGCGTCCGCAGACGAACTATATTGAGCGTCCGCATTCAAATTAACGTCATCCGCATTGAATCCATTTACAACGCTCTCAATAGGCAGTTCACCCGTAGCGTCATCCGCCTGAACACCCAACTTGTTCGTCAAGTCAATATTGTAGTTACGGCTGGAAGCCACCAAACGAATAGCGCCAACAGACTTATGAACTCCGGTTTCCGCATCGGTTACCACCCATGCCGGGATACGGCTGAAGTAACCTAATACACCGGCTACCTGACGCTTCAGCAATACCTCAGCCGTAAAACCGCCATCCAAGGTAATATTAACCGGGTCAGAAATACCGGAGAAGATCTCACCTACCGCCTGAGCTTGGAACGCATTGCCTGCCTCGTTCCAATATTTAACAGAGTCTGTCTTAACGAAGCCTTCACCAACTTCCGTATTACCGTTCCAAGTCAAACCGTCTTGCAAACCGTTATTAATTACTAAATCAGCGATTGTATGATTGCCATTTACCGTAAACGGAGCGGGTGTTTGCGCCGTAGCGTCCTGACCTACCGCATAAATGGTATACGTGTTTCCTGTCTCCAATTTATCGGAATCATAATCCGTTCCTAACTTAATGGTCAACTTACGGCCGTAGTTGTAATCGGTAGAGGTCTGGTCCCAATTCGGAATCGAAATCACTTGCTCCAATTGCATCTGGGCACCCTCTTGATGCTTGAATACCATCAATTTCACGTCCGTTACCAGCTCAGCGCCCTTATTCTCGGTAGAATACAAAGGACGAGACTTCGTGGAAAGGACATCGGTATCCTGCATGTCCAACACGATCACCTGTTCGCCAGCGGCTACTTCCGGATTCCCCGCGCCTCCGTTGATAGGATTGTCGTCATCGCTACAAGCGGAGAACGCAAGCATTCCTGCGGCTAACATACCCGCGTACAAATAATACTTCTTCATTTTACTTAAACATTTAATTGAACAAAATATGTATATAAAATCTCATTTCCTGTTTTCAAGCTTCTTTCGGAAAGAACGTTGAATTCTGAAACCCAAATCGCTCACTCGATTTCCATCGGGTGGAGACTCTCCCAGTTATCGTTAATCAAGACATAAATCTGGAAATTACTGTTTCCGTCATCAGGATCCGGATCGGGTCCGGGTGGGTTATCCGGGTCGTCAGGATCCGGATCATCGGGACCCGGGTCAGGTCCGGGCCCGGGGTCCACCGAACCGCCGCTCACGTAGACATACCGCAGGATAGTCAACTCGTTGCGCGCCATCTGGATACGTATATCCTCCGGTGCTATCCAACTATACAAGCCATCGTTTGCTCGTAGCTCCGTGTTACGGCTATAATCGTAAAAGTTCACGCTCAAGAAAGAATTATCGATCGCCGTGGAGGGGCAAAGCACCGTCTTGGTGACGATGTGGTTCGGCTCCCGCCAAAGGGTATCGGTATGTACGCTTGTCACCCGGTCGTATTCGAAATTGGCGGTGACGAAAGCGAACAGGTTATGTACGTCCTTGGTGGAGTAGTCGATATTATCCGGCAAGTTCTCCGCCTGCACGATAAGTTTTCCCTTAACGCGCTCCATCTCCGCCCGGTACTCGAAGCGTAACTCGTTATATTCCAGCGTATCGCTCGTCAGGTAGATATCGTTACCTTCCACGTTATATAGATGCAGCTCCGAGGCCGTGGCATCATCCGTCAGCGGGCGGTCGCTCCGCATATTACCCCACGCCGTGAGGATATAGGTACCGAACGGCAAATCCTCCGGGAAAGCCACTCCAATCTCCTTATCGCCCGCCGTGACGGTCTGCAACGTCTGTTCCCGCACGACCTCGCCGGTGGCGGCGTCGGTCAGTTTATAATAAAGGGTAGAGACGTAATCGCGAAACGGCAAGTCCTCCGATTTCCGCTCTTCCAACCCCAGACGCACGCCCATGTCGATGTTGAAATAATTCTTGTCCTTCACCGCCAGCGTAACCCGCAAAGGAGGGCAAGGCATAATCTCGTCGCGGACGCAGCCCGCGCTTATCACCGCCAACGCGATGCCGCATAAGATATAGGTATAAACATTCCTCATCATTCCTTACCTCCCGCTAAACCTTTCACCAGACGGGCGTTCTCGTCATCGAACGGCTCCAAAAGGCGCGCCGCCTCATTGATTTCCCGTCGTCCGGCCTTCATCATGCCCAAGTTATACCGCGCCTCCGGCAGCGTGTCGACGACAGGTTCCAAAAGCCTCTCCGCCTCCGCCTCATCGCCACGCTCCCAAAGCATCAAGGCGAGGTTGTTCGCCGCTACCGCGGAACGAGGGAAGAAGCGCAACGTGGTCCGATAGACCTCCATCCGTTTCCCGTCGTCCGCCACAAGAGCGGAAACCCTGAGCAACTCCTCCTCGTTGAAAGCGTCCGGACGTGTCTCATAAAGCGAGAGTATCTCCGCGTCGGAGGTGAAACTCCGTATCGTGTACGAATAACGATATTCCACCACGCGGTCACCCTGCAAATAATTATCCTTGATATTGCTCCAGCAAGCCAAACGACGGATATAACGTTCCTGCGTATCCTCGGGTTGGTCGGCGTAGCGTGTCAACACCTCCGCCACGGCATCCGCGTCCGGGTCATTCGCCGCGCGCATCGCCTCCAACACCGGTTCCCAACCTTCCGGGCGGGAATCCACGGAGATTTTTCGCTCCACGACGGCAGGGATGTCCATTTCAGCCACCAACCACGCCTTCGCGCCCTCGGCACGCCGACGCGCCAAGTCGGTATTCAATTTCACCGGTCCGTCCGCCGAGGCGATACCGGTAATCGCGAGCGTATTCAACGTCGCGAGCGTATCGGTAAGCACCGGTTCCAACGCCTCGCGCATTTTCACCATCTCAGTCCGGTTGTCTCCCAGCTCCGAGTCCATGTCGAATTGATTGATATGGAATTGGAGATGCGCCTTACCCTCACCATCGCGTACCTTCTCACGCACCACGAACTTAGGCTCCACCCATCGCGGCTCCGGCTTCAGGCGACTTAACGGGTCGGAGATAGAGGCTACCGGAATCGTATCGATGCCCGAACATTCGCCGCAACCATCGGCAGAGACCACGGCGCGCAACTCCGCCTCCAGCGTTCCGGCGGGCAAAGTCACCGTCGTTTGATAAGGAATCTCTATCGCCTTGTCGCGCTCCTCCACCAAGCGGGCCTGTTCTTTATAAGGGTCCTGATAACCTTCCAATTTCTCCAATCGGTAGCGTTTCTTGGCGTAAATCGTAGCGTCGAGCACTATCGGCTCGTACTCCGTCAGAAGGGAATCGTCCACCAACAGTTGAGGAGTAATCATCAAGCGACTCCGCTTCGCGATATAATCGGCAGGCACACGGAACGTGACATTCACGGGCACTTCCCAGCGGCTGTCGGGCACGAGCGACTCGCCGACGCCCCGCGCCTCTATCCGTCCCTCGCGTGTGACGGCGCAACCCGCCATACCACAAGCCAGACCGAGCGCGACGGCTCGCCATAAAATCATCGATTGTATGTTCTTTCTACTCATCATTGTCCCTTCCCATTAGAAAATATAGATTAGCGAAACGGCCGCCTTGGTCGGGCCAAAGTAGTTTTTATGTTTGTTCTCGTAACATTTCTCACAATAAATACGGTCGCTTTCCTTGTACCACAGGCGAGCGTAACCGATACCGATTGTCGCCTCCAGGTTCCAATGCGGGGAAAGTATCCAATCGTACCCGTAAGAGATACCTCCTCCAGCCAGGTAACCATCGTAACGCTTGTCGCTAAAACCTCCGAAATATTGCGCGCCATGCAGGTGCAAACCGAGGTAATGCCCCTCGAATTTCTCGCACAACCAATATTTCACCTCCGGCTGCGCGAGCCAAAAGCGCATCTTCTTATCGTCAGCGAAAGTCCACGGATTGTAAGCGCCCATCAACTCCACCGTCACCTTCGGGTTAACGGCGAATTCTATTCCTAAATTTGGCGTCGTAGTCGCCCAATAAAGAGCGTTCGTCTTGAGCGCGACCTCTTGCGCCTTCCCTCCTATCGCCACCGTGACCCATACCAAAATAGAAAAACAAATTCGCTTTATCATTACGTTCACTTTCCTTTTGTAAGCGAACGCAAAGATAGAACGTCCCAAGGAGGCGCATCTTACAGAAAAATGACAAAATCTTTCGATTTTCGTACAAACGAGATAATGATGGCGCTTTCACCGCGAAGGCACACATTCACCCCGTTCGTTCCGCTGTTGTCGTATCTCCGAAGGACTTTTCCCGAAATGACGTTTACAAAAAGTAGTGAAATAGGCGGCGGACGAAAAACCATAGGCGTCAGCGATCTCGCTAAAGGTCTTATTCGTGATGAGTATATCTCGCAAGATATCCTCCGCCTTGCGTTTCTCCAGCCATTGCGCATACGGTTCACCAAAAGTTTTCTTGAAACGACGGTTGAAGGTAACGGGCGTAAGATTCATCCGGCGAGCGATCTCTTCCAGACTATTCGCCTCCCGGAAACACGCGAGCACGGACTCCCTGAAATCCATATTCTCCGACAGGATAGGATAAAAAAATCTCGCCAGCTCTTCTTTCGTATAATAACCACGGAACAAAAGCGCCAGCTCTTGCCGCTTCATCTGGTGAAAATGACGACACCCCAAACCATCGCCCAAGCACTCCACGAGAAAACGGACAAACTCCCACAACCTCCCGCGGATAGAGAGCGTATCGAAATCATACCGGATGGAACCGAAACCGTCCAACTTGACCAAGTTCTCCAGCATGAAACGGTTACAGACCTGCGTATCCTTGTCGAACACGCAACTCAGCAGCTCGGTATCCTCCAACACCTCGCCACTGCACAAGACATTATTGGGCAGGAAAAACATGTTCCGTTCCTCGACACGCCGGTCCAAAAACGGACCGCAATGCATAAGAATCACTCCTTCCAGCACGAAAACGATAGAGGAATGATCCATCAGCAAGTCCGGAAGCCTCTTCCCTTTCTTGAAAGAATACCTCTTAAAGATCATCGCGGCCTCCGTCAAGGCATATTCACTACAATTCAGGTGCTCGTTCCTATACAACAAACTTGTCATGTAAACCATATCTTCACCATTTTAGACCCTATAAACTTCCAAACGCACACTCTTCCCAAGAGGGAGAAAGGACATATATAGGGTCTGATATAGTGAAAGAACATGGCATGTCTCCTTCCCAAAAGGAACATGCTATGGCTATAGGGTCGAATCGTAGTGTAGATGTATAATTAATATATGTATACGGCGAGTATATGTTCTCCCTCTTGGGAAGAGGAACCCTCTTGGGAAGAGGGAGTTAAACGTTATTAACGCAAATATAGATTATCCAGTCGAAAAAATCAAGAACAAATTTCTGTTTAATAACACACATTAGAGGAAGGCCCTCGTCCACCATTTTCCCATGAAGAAAAGTCCGCCACACCAATCAATAAACCCCGAAAGCCGACGGGAAAAACCGGACGCGCCCTAAAGAAAAGTCTATCTTCAGGCTAAAGATATATATCTTTAAGTTGAAGATACGTATCTTTAGGTTGAAGATATGTATCTTTAGGCTAAAGATAGAGAATACCCGGGCAGGAAAACGACTTTTTCCCGCCATCTTGAAAGTTATTTCTCCAAGCTCTCTCTTTTCATACCGGGACATCCATCAAGCGAGAGCGGAAATCCTCCCGAAAGGAAGCGGCCTCATATCCGCCAAGTCATCAATGAGGTCAAGATTTTCCGGTTGGCGGCGGCGACAACCCCGGTGTCCAAGGAATTCAGGTAAATCATGGTCGTCTTGATATCGCTATGGCCCATCGCCTCGCAAATAATCGTATCCCTCACGCCATATTCCCTCGCGAGCGAGGCCCAAGTATGGCGGGCGACGTAAGATGTAAGCGGCTCTTCCTGCCCCAAGAGAAGGGAAAGCCGCGCCAATCGCTTGTTATACGAGCGCAAGGCGCTGAAATAGCCTACGCGCGCCCGCTTGGCCGGATTATATAGAATAGGGAACAAATAAGGACAATCCGGGTCTTTCACCCGGTATCGGTCGATGATACGCCTCGCGCAAGCATGTACCCGAATCACCAGCCGCCGGTTCGTCTTGCGCCGCTGGTAAACGATACATCCGTTCCGGAACTGCGCCTTGGTCAAATGGGCGAGGTCCACGAAAGGCATCCCTTGCATATAAACGCTGAAAAGGAAAAGATCGCGGGCGAACCTCAACATCGACTCGGCCAACGGGAGACGAATCAACCGCCGGACCATGGGACTCTTGAGCGCCCGCTTACGTGTCTTTTCCAAACCGGTAAAGACCTTCCGGAACGGACGCCGGTCCACTTGTATCATCTCCTCGTCCAACGCGTAATTGTAAGCCGCCCTCAAGGAACGGTTATATAAGGAGACCGTGTTCATCTTCAGTCGTCTCCCTATCAAATAACTTTGGAAATCCCGAATTATCCCCGCCGTGAGGTCGCCCACGGCGATGTCTTCCTCCTGCCTGAAAGACCTGAAATGTTTCAACGCGCAAGCGTAGTTGCTCGCCGTCTTCAATTTACCCAATTCCGTGAAATGACGGACGCGCTCCGCCACCAAGCGGAAGAAACCCATTTTCCCCTTTTTCGTCCCACCCCGTCGGGTATCGGACATTCTTGTTTTCGCCACCATATATCTAACGCGGATTCTTAATGATTCATCGGGGCGAAATTAATCGCTATCCCGCACATCAGAAAACAAACGCACAGGAATAAAAGACAGGGAGTCGCGGCGCGATGAGCTTATCTCGGCTCCATCGTGATAAAGGGAACGAGCATCTCCTCCATCGAGATTCCGCCATGTTGGAAGGTATTCTTGTAATATGAGACGTAGTAATTGTAGTTATTCGGATAGGCGAAGAAATTCTCCCCATACGCGAAAATATACTTGCTGCTCAAATTCGGAGCGGGAAGTCCCACTTTCTCCGGGTCACGCACCTCAAATATCTCCTTCGGGTTGTAATTCAAGTTCTTGCCCACCTTATAGCGCAAGTTCGTATTGGTGTTCCTGTCACCGATGACCCGTATCGGGTTATTCACCCGAATCGTCCCGTGGTCCGTGGTCAATACGACTTTTCCGCCCCGCTCCGCGATACGCTTGAACAAGTCCAACGTAGACGAATGCCGAAACCAAGACTTGGTCAAGCTCCGATAAGCCGCCTCGCTCTGCGCCAGCTCACGAATCATCTTGCTCTCGGTACGGGCGTGAGAAAGCATATCCACGAAATTCAGCACGATCACGTTCAATTGGTTTTGGCACAAGGAAGGTATCATGCCCAACAATTTCTCACCATATTGGGAATCATATACCTTATTATATGTGAACGTATATTTTTTACGGAAACGGTCAATCTGGGTTTGGATTAACGGCGCCTCGTTCAAGTTCTTTCCCTCGTCGCTCTCCTCGTCCACCCACAGGTCGGGAAACAACCGCTCGATTTGCGAAGGCATCAATCCCGAGAAAATAGCGTTACGGGCATATTGCGTAGCGGTAGGCAAGATACTGTAATACAAGCTCTCGTCAAAAACAAAGTGGCCAGACAGCAACTCTTTGACCACCTTCCACTGGTCCAGACGGAAATTATCGATTAAGATAAAGAAAACCTTCTCCCCTTCATCCAATAACGGGAAAATCCTCTTCTTGAAAAGGTCCGGGCTCATCAGCGGACGCTCCTCCGGATTTTGAATCCAATCCTCGTAATTCCTCTTCACGAACTTGGCGAACGCGTTATTCGCTTCCGTCTTCTGCATACGAAGCAAATCCGCCATCGCCGCCTGCCCGCCTTCCAGTTCCAGTTCCCAATAGACCAATTTCTTATAGACATCCATCCAATCGTCCGCCGTCAAGGAACCATTAATCCACGACCCTATACGATTGAACTCCTGCTGGTAGCCCACCGTAGCCGTCTCGGATATAATAATATTTTTATGGACGTTCTTTTTGATAGAAAGAAGCAGTTGGTTAGGGTTCACCGGCTTAATCAAATAATCCGCGATCTTGTTGCCAATCGCCTGATTCATGATACTTTCCTCCTCGCTCTTGGTAACCATTACGACCGGCACGTTCGGAGCGATTTCCTTGATATGCGCCAGCGTCTCCAGTCCGGTCAGGCCAGGCATATTCTCATCCAAGAAAATAATGTCGAAAACCTGTTCGCCGCAACAATCGATCGCGTCCTGTCCGCTCACCACCGGCACGACCTCATACCCTTTCTCCCGCAAAAACAAGATATGCGGCTTCAACAAATCAATCTCATCATCCGCCCAAAGCACCCTATCTTTTCTCGTCGCCATATCTCCTCCTTTTTAATCGATTTTCCACAAATGTACATCTATTTTTTCAACAAGAGAAACAATCAAATATCTCGTAGCATTTTTATTCCTTGACCTGAACTTGTATCCTTTTGTCAGAAACTATATTTCGTTCAAATATATTTACATCTAACCGCACGGGAGTATTCACAAAATCCGGCACATTATATGAATACATCGAGCGTTCATAATAAGTCGCGGGATCCGCCTGAGGGAGAAGAAAAGGTTTACTTATCTTTCCATTTTCATCTATACTCGCCAAATAAAGCCGAGTATAAAGACCATCTTCCCGACGGCTACCGAACACAAACCAATGAGAATTACTGCTCCAATTATGAAAACTTTCCGTATCGCCGCTATTGACTTCGGATAACTCACGCAAACGTCCAGTCTCTAAATCCAATAACCACAAGTCAGCCTCCTTATGCCAAATCGAGAAATTCCCATAGTCCGACAAGGTGAACATTATATATTTGCCATCGTAAGAAGGACGAGGGAAAGATATGCTTTTCCCCATGGCATCCGCATTGACCAACGTATCGACGCGCTCCCCGAACGTGCCAGCGGAAGGGTCGAAATCAACGCTACAAAGATTATAACGAATCTCTTTATATTCTTTAGGGATTGATTTTGCCACCGCTGAACAAAAATACAATTTACGACCATCTGGAGAAAAAGCGGGGAAAGTTTCGAAACTATCTTTTCTTCGCAAAGAGTCACACAACAACAAACTATGATCCGAAGGATGATATACCACAATATCCGATTCCAAATCAATCACCTCTATTCGTTCATTTTTGGCAACATGAAACGATTGGCGGGTATTATTCGTGGAATAAGCGATATATTCCTCACTCGGATGCCAATAAGGATAAACACAAGCTGAAATCGTTTGATCGGTCTTCGTATCCAAATATTCATCCTCTCCGTCGTGTCTCATAAAAGTAGCTCCATGCTCACCTCTGACATGTATGCTGAGAGCATTAGGATTTGTCCGATTAAAAGCGTGGCAATTTATACACATTCCATTCACTAACGTGTTCTCAATTAAACTCCTCTCATCGAAAGTAGAGAGCTCACGCTCATAAAGTCCCATGTGGCTATAAATCTCATAGCCTGGGGCTATTCTTCGATATACCAATCCATAATCAATTGGATAAACGCTTATATACATGGGAAAAGGTTTATAAGACTTCCACGTGTCGTCTTGTTTAACACGGACGGTAAAAAGCAGGCTATCTCCCAGATTATCAACAAGTAGTCTCCTCCATTCTTTCTCAGGGAATTCTATATGAGCTCCACTTACATGCAACCTTTTTCCCCGGTTTCCCTGGACAAGCACATCGACTCGCTCATAAGAGGAATCCAGACAGGAAAAATTCATGGGAGCGATTGTTGCCGGAATCGTAACTCCGACATAATCCGGATAAATAGAAGGATATTCATTTAACATCTTTGGAGAAACAACGGAATCATGGCATGCCATCAATAGCGTAAAAGCTATTATACCACATAAAGAAAAATATCTCATAATATGCTATTTTCTATACAACAAATAATACCAATACGTCTTTCCATATCGAGAACGCAGTATCGGCTCAGGATTCTCTAACGTAGAATATATATGGATGAAATCTGTCATCCCTTTTAATACACTCTCAGAAATAGGCCAAGGTATTCCCTGAAAATCGGGATATTTTTGTATCCAAACAAACGCCAACGCCTCTTGATATGAAAGAGGAATGTGATCATAAGCAATTTTTTCGCCCAATGGATAATATTCCATAAAATGTTTCAAATCCTTCTTTTGCAACACATACGCCAAAAGATAGTCAAAAGCCATCCGATTTCGCATATTATGTTGGAACAACAATCCTAACATAGCGTCCATTTCCGTCTCACTAAAAAGAAAATCCTCCGTGTAACGTATCTTTCGTAGCCATCCCCATTCAGGATGTCGCTCAATCTTTTCTTCATTATAAAGATAGCTCATGGCATTAATCGCCCAACGCCTATAAAAAGGCGCATATCTCAACGTTTTCAAATATTTAGCGGCCACCTCGTATTGTCCATTTATCAGATTTGTCTCAGCTAAGCGCACATAAGCTCTTCCACTTTTCTTGTGATCGGGAATGGCTTCCATTGCCTCAAACGTATAATGTTGGGACGCATTAATCATTCCCAAATAATAAAACACTTCACTAGCAGGTAATGGCGTGGTAAAATCGCGGTTAAATCGAGGTATCAATCCTTCCGTACCATTTTGATAAAAATGAAACATACGATCTCCTAATTGGCCTGTTCTAGCTAACGCCAAATTCAAACATGTTACGGCCAAAGGAGATTCCGGAGCCGCCTTCTCCGCTGATTGGATAATTTGTTCCCAACGCCCCATACGAGTAAGATAATCATATTTTAAAGCTTCCTCCAATTCAGGGTTACTCGATTTTCGAATAGCATAAAAAGCTCCCAACAAAAGTATTAGAAATTCAAAAGAAATCCACAATAAAGCATGTTTCCGGATCATTGGCAATGATTTTTGAATCCAAGGAACTATCGCGGGCGCAGCCATAGCGAGAAGCATTATGGAAGGAAAAACCATCGGATAGCGATAATAATCTATACCAAAGATCAAACGAAGCAAAGAATATTGCACCAAATCTTTCGCTAATAAAGGACAAAGAATCGCAAGTAAGATACAAACACACACAAAGAGAAATGAATAAAAAGACTTCATCGTCTGCCTTCCCCGGATAAATGAACATCCCACTAATCCTAACACAAATATAAAATATACCCCTCCAACCATCCAATAAAGCACAGGAATTATAAATATCGCATAAGCAATCCGAACCCAAGTCCGAGTTAATCGCACCCAAATCAACAATACAGATAATGTCAACAAGATAGAAACTGGCAACGCCAATAGAGCATTTTGATCACACAAAAATATCCATAGACAAACAGAGGGAAGAAAACTTAACGGATACCAAAAATCTAATGCGTTTAATTTCTTTGCGAAACCATTCATCAAAAGTTGTATAATAACCAATGTAACCGCGATAACAATCGCACCAACCCATGCATACACAAAAAATTGGGTCAAAAATTCCGCTATGTATTCCGCGACACCTCCAGGATGAGCAATTTTCATTTCCAAATAATCAACCGTAAACAAAAATAATTGTAGTTGCTCCTGATAATGCAAATGATGAGGATAATATCTATACCAATATAAAAAAACAAGACCTCCAAACAAAAGCGACAAAACAAATTTTATTTTACAATCGATATTATAATTCCATTTCATACAAATTCACGAATTAGTTTTAATGAATAAAGATACGCATATTTTATATGTATTATATTTAGAACAGCCCCATAAAAAATATCCAATAAATACAACCATATCAAAAATTACAAATCGACAAGAAATATTTATGCTGGAGGAGTTGAAAATAAGATCAACAACATTACAGAAGGGAAATAATCACACAATTCTTTACGCAAGAATTTCATCGCCTTTGTCATATGAAACTCCACTGTTTTCAAGGAAATTCCCAATCGTGACGCTATTTCTTTTTGAGACATTTGAGAATAACGGCTCATACAAAAAATGGTCCTAGTTTGTTCCGGCAATTTCAAAATAGCATCATGGATTATAGATTGCATCTCTTCCGTGAAAATCCAATGAGGTTCGCACGCTTCCAAACGGGCAATCCTCATATTCATTTCCCATTGTAAAGTATCTTGTATTTTATTCATAACTCGTTCATGTACAACTTTATGACGCAAATGAGCCAAACACTTATTTTTAATGGTTGTCAACACATAAGCTGGAATATTCGTTTCCGCAGGCAATCTATCTTTATTTTCCCAATAATAAAGCCAAGCTTCTGTCACATAATCTTCCGCCATCGATAAATCCCGTATATAACTATTCGCAAAAGAAATGAAATTCTTATGGTATCGATTAAACAATTTGCTAAATTCAGATGTATCCATTACTTTTCTTTTGCATTTTCTTCAAACATACAAAAAAAATTACATTCAAATTTCCTCAAAAAGAAACAATAACATATTTTTAATAATCCAAAGGCTACCTAATTACTTAGGTAGCCTCCATACACAGTACAAATTCATATCTTTCACTTATCTCAACAATATCAATCGTTCTGTCAAGTTCCAGCCTTGTACTTTCAAACGTACAGGATCGCTTGTCTTATTTCTATCAAAACAGCATTGTAGAACAACTTTCTCCCCAGGTGGTATACTGACATAGTTATCTGACCAATAAACCGGCGCGACCAACTCCCCATTAGCATCCACCGCCGCCAGTTGAACCAAGAACGCAAGAGTAGACGACTCGTTCTTTAGAATCACCTCCCAACCGTCCTTATCATCAGGCAAGACCGTTGTCTGTATATCCAAATCCGTTTGTGATAAATTAGCCAAATCCTTAAAATCTCCATAAGAAGCGATTGGGGTCATATACCAATTCGCATTTTTCCAATCATATATATCTGGCTTTGAAGACAAACAATAGGAATTATTCGCCACCTGATTACCCTGTTCATTCAATAAACTCAAGAATAAGAAAGTATTTTTCGCTGAATTGTCAATTGTAAAAATCGATTGAACAGAAGAAGCTTCTACAGAAGCGATTTCTATTTTCTCATCAAACAAAAATCTGGACTGAATGTCATATCCTCGTATGACAGCAGTCAACTTTCCACTCGTTGTTCCTGTCCCATTCACCAAATAAATACCATTATCTTTATAATTATAAATCAATTGAACCGGAGCGTTTCCTCTCTTCACTCCATAATAGGAAGCCACCGGAATCTTATAATAATCATAAAGCTGCCAATACACGGATGGAAACGCGGAATTCAACATCCATTGTACGATTCCTGTCGCTTGATCCGGATTTATCCTAAACGCCTCGTACATACTCTGTGTAGCCTGCATATTCAGCAAATAAGCTCGGTTCAAGAAGGAACGCAAATCCGATGGTTTACCATACATTCCTGTGACAGCATCCATCGTAAGTCGCATACTGTTCATAGACCCCGAAGCGGTCGTATGATAATCCCAATACTCGTTCAATGGCCAAAGCTTATCTTTTGGAATCATCTTCAACAATGATTCATAAACTGGTATCTGAGATCCAACTCCTGTCTCCGTATTAAATCCATAATTTCCTCCCGCTTTCGTATCGATAAACCAATAGTTCGGACCAACATAATCATACGGTCCCGCCATCTTCATACCACTTGGACCTGTCACTTCACTATTTCGCCGAGCGGCACTACCCACAAAAGGAATTTGTGTCAAATTAGGCCAAATCTCCATGTATCGTTTCTCCAATTCAGGATCAAGCAGCTTATCACTACCGCCTAACCATACGATAATAGAAGGATGGTTCCGAAGCCAACACATTTGGTCCTCCAAATAGCGAACCAACAAATTCATGTCATGCTCAGAATGAATACAACCGAAATCATCATCTGGTTTTCCAAAATAATTTTCCCATTCCCATTGGCAGCTCCAACCTACCATCATCATGATACCATATTCATCACACAAATTATACAAATCTTGTCCTGTTCCCCAAATATTTTCCAAGCGGATTGAGTTAAGATTCATATCACTCACATAACGGATTTGCGTTTCATAATCTTCCGGAGTATTGCGCAGGAACAAATCATCGCTCCAGCCCGCACTTCGAATTAAAACTTTTTTCCCGTTCAAAATAAAACCTTTATACTCATCATCTGTCAAGTATGTTTCTATCTCCCGAATACCAAAACGGACATTTTCCTCATCAGAGATTTGATCTCCTGCAATAAAACGTAACTCCAAATCATACAACTCCGGGGAGCCTAACTGCTTACACCACCACAATCGGGGATGTTGGACATGTAAACCGTCTACCTCTTCCGACGAAATCGACACGGTCTTCACCTCTCCCCCGCTCAAGGTCACAGGGACAGAAAAACGAAGATCCTCGATACGCCCTTCAATCGTTCCCTTTATCGTCTGATCTCCAAGATTTTTCAATTGAGTCTCAATAGTCAACCAAGCCTCGTCCAGAGTTTCCTTATTCACCTTTGATTTAACCCAGGTATTTTTCATATCTACTTGGCCACTAACCTGCAATGTGACATTCCGAAAAATACCCATATTTTCATCCAATGGGCGAGGATTCCAATCCACAAAGCCAATATTAGGTTCTCCTTCTCTCGCACGAAACACCTCTACCGCCAAGACATTTTCATCTCTCAATAGCTCCGTCACGTCAAAAGTAAATTGGCAAAACGCACCATAAATGTCATCTTTTTCCCCTATTTGATGACCATTTAACCAAATATTAGCTCGATAACTCAATCCTTCGAAATGAAGCTGCACTCGTTGTCCCTCTCGTGTAACCGGAGATTTGAACGAGGTCCGATACCACCATGATACATCAAATGGCGTTTTATCCGCTTTCTGATAATTCAAACCAAAAAACAGATCCGAATACTCTCCGTTAGCCGTAAGCGCTCCCATTACTGTCGCAGGGATTTTTGTAGGATACCAACCATCAGTCACGGCATTTGATGTAGAAAGGATATCTCCTGCCTGCGTCACTTTAGCGGAAGATTGCATTCGCCAACCTTCCGTCAGACATATTTGATCCGCACAATTTTGCGGCCCAGACTTATCGCAAGACACGAATCCAAGAACTATGGCCATAATTATTAATAAGTTCAATCGTTTCCTTATCATAAAATCATTTTTTCATTTACTCCCATGTTTTCGTCTCCAATGGAGAATCGCTCTGCTGAAAAAACTCATTTTGCAACCGAAGAGTTGTCGTATCCGCTTTCACTGCTTTAATCGCCTCCGCCAACTGCTGACTACGGGCACTTAGGCGTACTTCTCCCAATGCGGGGGTAGCGCCACTGGACTCTCCCGCATAATGGTTTGGATAACGCGCGTACCACCAAATCCCCGTAGACGCATACGGGATTTTCAATCGGTCCAAATCCCGGCCTGATTGCGCATTCACTTGATCCATACGGACATGTTCCGGACAAATCACAAGCATCTCCGCCGTTTCAATCTCATCCGCATGCCCTCCAGTCGTACTTTTACGCAAAGATTTTATTTTCTCTTGGGTTTCCTTACTCTCTCTCCATTCAAACAAAAACACCGCATAGTCTCTTGGTGATTCCAGTTGAATTTGCAAGAAATAAGGAAGGAAAGAACCATTTCCTCCATGAGCATTCACAAGAATGATTTTTTTTAAACCATTTCGAGCGATCTCTCGGCAAGTCGCATCCAAAAACTTGACCATCATCTCCGTGCTATACGCTATCGTTCCAGGTTGGTGCTTTGCCTCAAATATTTGCCCGATATAAAAATCCGGGAATACAATGGCATATTCCTGTCCCGCTGCCCTTTTACACATTTCATGAGCACGAATCACGTCTGTTCCCAACGGTAAATGCGGACCATGTTTCTCCATCACTCCAATAGGAATAATACATACTCCTTGCGCTTTCTCCACCGCCTTTTTAAAATCTAAGGAAGTAAGGCGATCCCAAAAATAGGGCAATTCCTCACTATTCGTAGAAGAAACCATTCCCATATTCATACTCTCATCACCATTCTTTCCTTGCCAATTGGTGGCCAAAAGCGAATGGCTGGCGCCAGCAGCTATTCCGGCGCCAATCCCTTTCGTTATAAAATCTCTTCTTCTCATTCTATGTTTATTTTATCACCAACCTATATATTCAGAATCCGTACCTTCCCAGCCCGCATTCTGCGTTAACATTCCAGAGGAAAGGCTTACTTCCGATTCCGGTATTTTAAAGAAGCCGTTCGTCGCCTGGTATCTCGCCACATATCCTGTTCCAAAATCCTTCATTGTCGAAGGTCTTCCCTCATTATAAATAGGTTGACCTACCTGACTCCGCAAGCATTCTTCTGCGATATGCCAACGGCGAATATCCGCCCATCTTCTCCCTTCAAAAGCTAATTCAAAGCGACGTTCTTGTCGTAAGGCTTCCTGCGAATAAGATATCGGAGGCAAACCTACACGAGCACGAACCGCATTAATTCCCTCAGCGCTTTCTTTCAATTCCGATTGCATCAACAATACGTCCGCATAACGGATTAAACATAAATCATCCACGTGCCCCAAATCATAAGCGTCATCCGAACGGCCAAACATCAATGAAGCGAATGTATTCTTACGGACGCCATTTTCGTCATACGCTTGAATCGGCATATATTTTTTTGGCCAAAATTGCGAATCTTCCATTTGACGATCCGCTCCTTGCACATAGTCCGGATAATCTTCCGCTACGGAAAACATGGACGCTTCCCGCCTTGGGTCCAACGGTTCATTCTCTTTCCAATCATTCCACAAATCAGGAGAAACAGAACCAACCCCCCATCCTCTACCAAATGGGAATGTATTCTCGGTACCATTTCCCGGATCACGTAACCCAAAAGCTAAATCCCACTGATTTCCATATCCGGTTACCGTTCCCCAGTCAGACATGGAAGAACATTTGATAACGAATACATGTTCTGGATTCTCACCATCCACAGCCCATGTCTCACCAGAAGCCGCCAAATCGGAAACAAAATCATAATCTTTCGCCGTATAAGGATTTGAATAGGCCCACAAACGACGATAATCATTTACCAAACTATGTCCACTATTAGCCACACAATCATCTATCCATGCGATTACCTCATCCTTAGTAACCGAACCCACGTTATTACCCGTTCCATCACCTAAGGGTAAATCACTTTTTTGATAAAATCCCGTATAAAACAAAAACACACGAGCCATCAAGGCTTCCGCGGCCCATTTAGTGATACGACCGGAAACCGTCTCCGAATATTTAGAGGAAGGCAATAATTCAATAGCCGACTTCAAATCATAAGCGATCTGTCCATAGATGACATCAATATCCGTCTTTGGCAGGTTTTGAGCCTCTGAAGAAAAAGGCAAAGGAATAGAGCCCCACATTTCCGCCATATCATTCGTATAGAACGCCCGCAAAAAATGAACTTGTCCTTCATAATTGCTCAATGCGCTTTCAGAAACCAACTCCGAACTTCTCGCCAGATTTTCGATCGCCATATTCGCGCGATAAATCCCTTTATAATAATCAATCCACGCCGGTCTCAACATATCCGTACCGAAATTCAATAAATGTCCGGGAGCTTGAAAATGTTTATCATTTGCTCCTCCACCACCAAAACGATCATCTGAAGCCACTTCCGCCACGAAAAAATAAGAAGAAGAATAATCCGTACTTAATGAATTCAATACAGAATACACGCCCGTCACCATATTATCCACGTCTTGCTCTGACGCTGGAAAATTGTCGCTAGTCTGTTTTGTATAACTTTCCGTATCTAAGAAGTCCTCACAACTGGTCAAAGCCATAAAACCTGCCGCCAGCATCAATAAATATCTTTTCATAAATCGTTCCTTTATTAAAATTTCAAGTTAACACCAACTAAAAATGTCTTCGGACTAGGATAGAAACCCAAATCCACACCAGATGCCCAAGAATAATCATCATTAGCGCTCGCTCCAACTTCCGGGTCCATGCCTGAATATCCGGTAATAGTAAACAAATTCTGAGCCGCCACATACAAACGCGCTTGACTCAAAGGCATCGATGGAAATAGCTTTTTAAAGTCATAGCCTAACGTAATATTGGAAATCTTCACGAAATCAGCGTTTTCTATCACGATATCAGAAACTTCCTGCCAATTAGGATTTGATCCATTCGTCAAACGTGGCAACTTATTGGAAGTCCCTTCGCCTGTCCACACTCCAAAAATATCAGTCGAGAAATTCTCCTGTGGAGAATCAGCGTAAGAACGATACGACTTCGCTATCTGTTGCCCAAAAGCGCCATAAGAGGTGATGGACAAATCAAATCCCTTATATCCGAATGACAATGTTAAACCACCGGTTACATTCGGATTCGGATCACCAATCATCGTCTTATCATCGTCTGTTATCGAACCGTCTCCATTCGTGTCCGAAAAAATCAAATCACCGGGTTGTACGTTTTCTTGCAAGATACCTTTTCCCGCGGCACGATATTCATCGATTTGCGCTTGATTCTGGAAAACGCCTTCTGTCTTGAATCCCCAAAAATAACCGATAGGATAACCTACCTGAGCACGATACACCTCATCTGTCGCCTGACTTAATATATTAGCCGGACCATGAATGATTCCTTCCGTATTAGCGATACGAGTCACCTCGTTCTTATTTGTTCCAATATTAAATGACACGCCATAAGTGAAATCACCGACATGATCGTTCCACGTAATCCCAAGCTCGATACCTTTATTCTGTACATCTCCACCATTGATATAAGGAGCGCCTGTACCGTAAAGAGCAGGAATCGGAGCGGCGACTAACCAATCTTTCGTTGTTTTCTTATACCAGTCAAAAGCGATACCCAAACGAGAATCCAACGCTCGAGCGTCAAAACCAAAGTCAAGTTGTTCAGAGGTCTCCCACGTCACATCTTCATTCGCGAGAATATCCGCGTACGCTCCGGTCGACGGCGTCAGTTTATCCGTACCAAAATAATATTGGTTATTCGTGTCTGACGCGATTGTAGCAAGATATTGGAAATTATCGATAGATGAGTTACCATTACGCCCCCAGCTACCACGAATCTTGAAGAAATCAAGTCCTTTGTCTCGAACTCCCTCCATAAAATCCTCATTCGTGATTACCCAACCTGCCGAAACAGAAGGGAAATACCCCCAACGATGTCCACGGGCGAAGTTAGCGGAACCATCCGCGCGCATCACGACCGAAGCCATGTATTTTTCTTTATAGTTATAATTGACACGTCCGAAGAACGAAGCCAACGCCCCTTCCGTGCCCGGATAGCCGGAAATAGAGACATTATTCAACGCCGCCGGTTTCGCGTTATCAATCCACGCGTAATCAAATTGCCCCGGGAAAATCGTATTTTGGGCGGAAGTACTCAAATATTCACCCAAACCCCATTTCTCGATAGACTGGCCGATAACGGCATCGAACGCATGGTCCTTAATTTTCCAATTATAACTGATCGTATTCTCCCATGTATATCCATGAACGGTTGAGATGTCTTGTGATACTTCATCCATGGTTGTTTGATCTTGGGTGCTCAAATAATAGATATTCGTATAAGAGCGATTAGAGTTGGAGGTCATCTTATACCCGAATACGGAACGCCATTTCAGGTTTTTAATCGGTTGAACCTCCAAATAAACGTTGCCTTGTATATTATATCGTTTTCTCTTGTTATTTCCGCTGCTGGACTCTACCATCTTGGCTATCGGATTAAACGTCGTTCCATCAAAAGTCCAGCCTTCCTCGCTCTTATCGTATTGATCATAATATTCGCCATCCTTATTGTAAATAGGCAATAGCGGATTAGCGACCAAGGCATTGTGAAGGTCATTACCATAAATATCACCAATGGCGGTCATATTAGTCCTGTCCTTGTAGGTATAGGTGAAATTTTCTCCAATCTTAATCGCGTCGAAATCTTTAATCTTCAACAATACATGATCAGAGTTGACACGCACCGTATAACGCTCGTATGTCGGGTCGATCGGATTACCAAAAATACCTTCTTGGTTGGTATAAGAAAGTCCTAACGCGAATTTGGAAGTTTCATTACCTCCCGTTAGATTTACGGAATGGTTTTGAGTCATCGCGCCCTCATTACACATCTCGCGCATCCAGTCCGTTCCTTCCCAAGAACCATCCATGACACTATTATAGATGTAATCAGGCAACATACTCTTCCAATCATAAGGCTGATTGCCATCACCTACCTGCATCATATCCTGGATTTCCATATACTCCCGCGCGTTCAGCAAGTCTGGATATTTAGATACTTTTTGCCAACCGACATATCCATCGTAAGCGATTTGTACCTTTCCAGCCTTTCCTTGTTTCGTGGTAACCAAAATGACACCATTCGCCGCGCGAGCTCCGTAAATAGCGGCGGAGGCCGCATCTTTCAATACGTCAATCGATTCGATATCCGAAGGGTTCAACGCATCGATATCACCACCCGCGATGCCGTCGATCACGTACAAAGGAGCGGAATCTCCAATCGTACCGATACCACGGACATTGACCTTAAATCCTTCACCCGGCAAACCGGAAGCTTGGCGGATTTGTACACCCGGTGTCTGCGATTGCAAAGCCCCCAACGCGCTATTCGTGGAAAGTTTCTGCATATCCTCACCCTTCACTTGCACGGTCGCTCCCGTGACCAATTTCTTTTTTTGAACTCCGTAACCCATCACGACCACCTCATCCAACGATTGGGAATCCTCGCGCATCTGGATTTTCAAATCCGTCTTTCCTTCGGTTATCTTAATCTCTTGCGACAAGAAACCTACATAAGATATCTCCAATAAGGCTCCCGAAGGAACATTCAGCGTAAAATGTCCATCTAAATCCGTAATCGTTCCGGTAGTCGTTCCTTTCACTTGAACATTCGCTCCAATCAATGGTTCCCCATTCTGATCGGTAATCACTCCAGATATTTCCAATTCGCCCTGCTGAACACCAGGCGTTTCCGTTCTTGCTTTCGAGGAAGAACGAGACAACACGATATGTGTTCCTTCCACAAAATAGCAGATAGAACTTCCAGCCAACGCCTCATCCAATATCTCTTTCACGGATTTGTTCGTGGCGTTCACTGAAACATTCACCCGGTCTACCGCTACCTTGGATTTGCTATAAACAAAAAGATAATCCGTCTGGTTCTCAATCTCGCTCAATAATTCTTCCAATTGAATATTATTCGCGTGAATCGTCACTCTGGCTTCCTGTAAGGATAGCGAATCCGCGGCCCATAAACTACTTCCGCACAACATCAATGACAAGCAACTCATTTTCATGATTCTTCCAATCCGATTGCCCGTCGTTCTTTCATGGTATTTCTCCATTATTTTTGTATCAATTTAAAGTGAGACATATAATTAATTAGAAAAAGCTCGTGTTTTTACCCGGTATTGCCGGTTTTTCATGATTATCAGATATTCTTCATAGGCAATTTATTTTATGTGAATCGTATTAGTCTCCTCCTCACGCATATACGTAAATGAGACATCCTTTTTCAAAATATTCAACGCATAATCAATCCCATCGGATTGTCGGAACTTCCCGGTACAAACGTAATTCTTGACCTTCTCGTTATCTATCTCAATCTTTACGGCATAATATTTCTCAAATAGATTCATCAACTCCGAGAAATGAATATCGTCAAAACAAATCAATCCTTCACGCCATCGGTAAGGGTCGTAATCCGTGATTTTTTTCTCTCTTAATCGCCCATTCTCCATATATATCATATATCCCGGAGTCAATGCCTCTTCTTGTCCCAACTCAGGAGAGCTAACCCGCAAAGCTCCGGTCATCAAGGCTACGCTAAAACGCTCCGAAAGCGATTGTACATGGAAGGATGTCCCGAAAACCTGGACATCGTGTTCTTTGGTATGAACAATAAACGGGTGTTTCTTATCCGCGCTCACCTCAAAATAGGCTTCTCCCTCCAAAAACACATCGCGATCCGTTTCATTAAACATAGAAGGATAGCGTAATGAGGAACAAGCGTTAAGCCAAACCTTGCTTCCATCAGACAAGGTTAGGTTCGCGCTTTTACCCGCAGGGACCTCTATCACATTCATAGCGACCTCGTCAGAAGTCTTCCAATAACGCCAACCCGCTATTCCTCCTAAGACGAACAGCACTACCGCCGCTATTCTCAAAAATTCTCTCAAAAATACTATTTTTCCCTTATGCGCATAAAAAGAAGCCTCTTCCCTCTGAGAAGAAATTCGCATCGCATCAAACCACGCGCTTTCTTCCAGGAGCTTTTCCTTGTTTTCGGGAGAAGCCTCTACCCACTCTTTAATTTTCTTGATATCAGAAATATCACAAGTTCCTTCAAAAAAACGATATAATAGCTTTCTTCGCATACGATTTTAATCTTAATAAAACAAGCCTTTCATTTCTAATAGTGCATGAAGACTCATCAACCCTAACCTCTAAAGGGACTTTTTTTCATTTCTATTCAACAAAAAACTTATATTTTCACGCGAAAATCCCTATTTTTACGGCGTAAACAGATAAATGGGAATGCGAGACAACGATTTTAACAGAATTTACGAGCGCAATTACAGGAGGTCTTTTCTCTTCACGAAATCGTACGTGCACGATGACCTGGCCGCCGAGGACATCGTGGCGGAAGCGCTCGTGAAATATTGGAAATTGTCGTTGGAGCAAGACGCCGACTTATCCGAGGCGCTCCTCCTCACCATCCTCAAGAACAAAGCGTTGGACTATCTGCGCCATAAGGCGGCGCACGAAAATGCGGTTGAGCGCATCGCGGAGCTTAACGACCGGGAATTGAGTATCCGCATCTCCACGCTGGAGGCGTGCGACCCGCAAGAGATATTCTCCGCGGAGATACAAACCATTATCCGGGATACGCTGAAAACGTTACCCTCGCAAACCCAACGAATATTCGTCCTAAGTCGCTTCCAGAACAAAAGCGTCAAGGAAATCGCCCAAGAGATGGGACTAAGCGCGAAAGGGGTCGAATACCATATCACCAAAGCCTTGAAAGCGTTACGCGTCAGCCTGAAAGATTACCTCCCCTTGCTCTATTTCCTTATCCATTGAGAATCAACGGATAAACTCCGGCGACTCTCTCCGTTTAAAATCCGCTAAAAACACGTGCGTGTTTCCCTGAAAACACGACAATGCTTTCTCAAAAACACGTACATGTTTTCCCGAAGGCTATTCCGCTTTGGATTTATACCGGATTCACGTTAATTTAGCGCGCTTTTTCATAAACGGTAAAATGAAAGAACTAATCGTCATATTTTTAGGAGGAGGTATCGGAAGCGTCTTGCGCTATGGAATCCAAATGGCGTTGCACGAACGGATTCATCCCTATTCGTTCCCATGGGCGACATTCGCGGTCAATCTCGCGGGCAGTTTCTTGATTGGACTGTTTTACGCTTGGGTCGCACGCCGGGGATTATCTTTAGAGTTCCGTCTGCTGCTTACCACGGGACTATGCGGTGGTTTCACCACGTTCTCCACGTTCAGCAACGATTGCCTGCAAATGCTTCGGCAAGGTTATTACGCACCATTCCTGCTCTACGCCACCATCAGCCTGACGCTGGGCATCGCCGCCGTATGGTTCGGCGGAATCGTCGGGAAAAGTTTGAATTAAAATTCACTTTTTTTCATTTTCCCTTTAGGGATTCGCCGCTCTCCTTCGTTCTTCTTATGAAAACGAAAGTGTACGGAATACGCATGGAAGAGCTATTGAGACGATACATACGCGGAGAGGTCTCCGACGAGGAGAGAGCGAAAATCGCCCGTTGGTTGGACGATGACCCGGAGAACATGCGGGAATTCAAGGCCATGCGCAAGTTGTACGACATCTCGCTATGGCAGACGGAGGCTCAAGCTTCTTCCAACCCTAAAAAGGTAACCGGAAAAATCTGGCGCATGACATTCGAGACGCTGAAAATAGCGGCGATTCTCGTCGTGGGATTTTTCGCGTCGAAGCTCATCATTCCGCACGAGTCGGAGACTGTCCATACGCAAACGATTCATGTCCCACCGGGACAACGGGCGGAGTTGACGTTGGCGGACGGGACGGAGGTATGGCTGAACTCCGGGACCACCTTACGCTTTCCCGACCGGTTCGCGGAAAACAAACGTGAAGTAATGTTGGACGGGGAAGGCTATTTCTCCGTACGGCACGACGCAAACCGTCCGTTCACGGTCCAAACCTCACGTTACGCGGTCCGGGTATTGGGAACAGAATTCAACGTCAAGGCTTACGAGAACAGTTCCCTGTTCGAGACCGCCTTAATCGAGGGAAGCGTGGAAATCAACTCTCCGAGAATGGCAGAGAGCCTGCGTTTGAAACCTAACGAACTGGCGGTCGCCAATTCCAATACGATTCATGTATCCTCCATCCCGGATTACAACTATTTCAAATGGAAAGAGGGACTACTCTGCTTCGAGGACGAATCAATCCAAAACTTGATGAAAAAACTGGAACTCTATTACGACATCACGGTAGACATACAAAACAAATCCCTGCTCCATTACCGTTACACGGGAAAATTCCGGATTCGGGACGGCATAGAACACGTGCTGAAAGTCCTACAACTGAAACATCGTTTCAGCTACACGAAAGATGATGACAAAAACCTGATTGTCATCAAATAGCACCATCAAATAAACGATTATTCACCTTAAAAACATTATGCCTATGGAACATAGTATCAACTGACAATCCTGCTTTATCGGTAAAAAACTGGGAGATGTTGCAGCATCTCCCAGTGAAGCCAGTACCGAAATCATCCTTAAATTATTTAGTACCAACATTAAAATCGTTACAAATGTATGAAAAAAAACGGAAAAGGAGTATTCGTGTCTCCAATTAAAACACACAACAAAATTTATCGAATCATGAGGTTAACTTTAATAGCGCTATTTATTTTTACCACTGGGTTATTCGCGTCCGTTCGCTCACAGAACGCACGAGTCAATATCCATGTGAATGACGTAAAAACAATAGAGGTCTTGACGGAAATCGAGAAGCAGACGGACTATCTCTTTATCTACAATAAGAAAGAGGTTGACTTAGGTCAGAAAGTTTCCATGCAAGCGAACGACAAAAGTGTCGCCCAAGTGCTAGCCACCCTTTTTGAAGGGACGAATGTCATGTACAAAATGGAAGGGAACAATATCATGCTAATGAAAAAAGA
>CASEGC010000045.1 GCA_949287365.1 uncultured Parabacteroides sp. | reverse complement strand
ATGCCCATGCCCGGATTCGTGCCGTACGTCACCATCGGCTCGATGTCCTCGGCGTGGAACAGCACCTCCTTGTCGAACACGGCGTCCGGGTCGCTATACAACTGGCGCCATTCCTGCATCTTCTTCTCCCATTCCTCGCCTCGCGGAGCGAACTCACGGTCTTTCAAATAACTGAACGTCACGTCGTCCGGAGCGATCATCCCTCCACGGGCACCCATCTCGATGGAGAGGTTGCAGATGGTTAAGCGCTCCTCCATCGTCGTGGCCCGGATCGCCTCGCCCGCATATTCCACGAAATAGCCCGTAGCCCCGCTGGTCGTCATCCGGCTGATGATATACAACGCGATATCCTTCGCCGTGACACCGGGCTTGCGTTTACCATCGATGGTGATACGCATTGTCTTAGGCTTTCGTTGCATCAGGCATTGCGTAGCCAGCACCATCTCCACCTCGCTTGTGCCGATACCGAAGGCGAACGCGCCCATAGCGCCATGCGTAGAGGTGTGTGAGTCGCCGCAGACAATCGTCATCCCCGGCTGGGTGAGACTCGTCTCCGGTCCCACGACATGGATGATGCCATTCTTCGGATGCAACAATCCGTAATAGGTCAGCCCGAAATCCTTGGCGTTCCTCTCCAACGTATCCACTTGGTTCTTGGAGACAGGGTCTTGTATCGGCTCGTCCTGACGCAGGGTCGGGATGTTATGATCCGGCATACAGGTGATTTGCTTCGGCCGGAAAGGCTTCAGCCCTCTCGCCCGCAACCCGGCGAAAGCTTGGGGGCTCGTCACCTCATGACAATACAAGCGGTCGATATACAACTGGATGGTACCATCCGGCAATGTATCCACGATATGCTTGTCCCAGATTTTCTCAAATAAAGTCTTGCTCATATCTATCGATTTTAATGGATAAACTTATTGATCGCGTCCACGAACGCCTCCACGGAAGCGGCGATGATATCCGTATTCGCCGAGAAGCCATAATACGTGGAGCCTTTATACTCGACCTGCATGTGCACCTTGCCCGTGTCGTCGCTGCCTTTGCTGATGGCCTGGATAAGGAACTCCTGAATGGTCATGTCGCTGTTGCTGATGGCCTTCTTCACCGCCTTGATGCCAGCATCGACCGGTCCGTTACCGGCGGCCGCCTCATAACGCTTCACGCCCGACAGGTTCAGACAGATGCTGGCCACCGCCTGCACGCCCACGCCACTGGTCACCTGCAGATAATCCAACTTGATTCGATGCATCGCCGTGCGGTCTTTCCCTACCAGCATCAGCACGTCGTCGTCGTTGATGTCCTTCTTCCGGTCGGCCAGCTTCAAGAACTCCTCATACACCTTGTTCAGCTTCTCTTGATCCAGCTCCACGCCCAGCACGTGTAGACGATGCTTCAATGCGGCGCGTCCGCTCCGGGCGGTCAGCACGATCGCATTATCGTCGATACCCACGTCCTTCGGGTCGATAATCTCATAGCTCTCCCGTTTTTTCAGCACGCCATCCTGATGGATGCCCGACGAATGCGCAAAAGCGTTGCGTCCCACAATCGCCTTGTTCGGCTGGACCGGCATATTCATCAAGCTCGACACCATCCGGCTGGTACCGTAAATCTTTGTCGTATTGATGTTCGTCACGATATCGCACTCCTTATGGCTCTTGAATATCATCGCAATCTCCTCCAACGAGGTATTGCCGGCGCGCTCGCCGATTCCATTGATGGTGACCTCCACCTGACGAGCGCCGTTCAACACGCCCTGCACGGTATTCGCCGTAGCCATGCCCAAATCGTTGTGGCAATGCGTCGAGAGAATGGCTTTATGGATGCCATCCACATGCTCCATCAGATACTTGATTTTCGCGCCATACTCATCGGGCAGGCAATAACCGGTCGTATCGGGGATATTCACCACCGTGGCGCCCGCCTTGATCACGGCCTCTACGACCCGCGCCAGATACTCGTTGTCCGTCCGTCCGGCGTCCTCGCAATAGAACTCCACGTCCTCCACATACCGCTTGGCGTATTTGGTGGCCGCTATCGCCCGCTCCAATATCTCTTCCTGATTGGAATTGAATTTATACCGGATGTGATAGTCCGATGTCCCGATTCCCGTATGGATACGACCTCTTTTAGCGAACTTCAACGCCTCCGCCGCCACGTCGATATCCTTGTTGACCGCGCGCGTCAAGGCACAAATCACCGGCCACGTAACCGCCTTCGATATCTCAACCACACTCTTGAAATCCCCCGGACTCGACACCGGGAAACCCGCCTCGATCACATCGACACCCAATTGCTCCAACGCCTTGGCCACCTGAATCTTTTCTACCGTATTCAACTGGCAGCCGGGGACCTGCTCCCCATCACGCAATGTCGTGTCGAAAATAAACAATCTGTCTGACATAATCTTTTCTATTCTTTATACTTTAATATCCTGTCCAACAATCAAAAAGCCCCCCTCACCGGAAGTGAGAGAGGCTTTTTCTATCCTAACGCCCCAAAGCACACGTCTCACTTCCTATCCCGCTCGCGGAGTAGAATAATATGTAGGGAAATAAGACTATGCGATGAACCACGTTTCATAAATGCCTTTTCTGTTTTTGAACGCCGCGAATATACGGCCTTTTTTCTAACTGACAAATATAATTCGTAGTTTTTTACGGATTATAGCTTATAATACGTAAGTCATTTACCTATATAGATTATGATTTTAATAGTAGTTGGTAGTTAGAAGTTGGTAGTTAGGACTATGTCGTAAAGAATTCCTGAATGGGAAAAAGTCAGACGAGAATATGAAGCCTACTAACTACCAACTACTAACTACCTCAAATCCTCACCTTCCAGCTTCGCTCGCCTACCCGGACGATATACACGCCATCGGACAAGTCGGTGTAGCGACGGGTGCCGACTTGCTCCTCCATGCGGACTACCGCGCCACTCATGGAGACGATTATCACCCGTTCCTCGCTTGGCGTGTAGACGCATATCGTACCGTTATCGGCGTAGACCACTATCGCCTCATCGCCTACCTGCTCTATACCCGTAGGCACTAACGGTTCCACACGAGCACGGATGTAGAGGTCGGCGTAGTTGGCACGAATGTGGTATTTGCCATCGGTGTCCAAGGTAGCCTCACGCCAGATACCTACAGGACCGCGGCGGTATTCCACCACCAGTGTCTTCGGGTCATAACCTTCCACCGCACTCGCGGAGAAAGAGAAGGTGTTGCCCTCACGTACCTGGTCGCTCTTGTAATCGAAGTTCACGCTATCGTTCGGCTGTACGAAACGCACGTCATAGTAGGTGATTTGCGGAGTGTCCGGCTCCTCGGGTTCCGGCTCTTCTGGTTCCGGCTCGGGCAGCTTCGTGACAATGGCCGTAACCGTCACCGCGGCGGCAGGCATCGTGAAGGCGTTCTCCGTAAGCTCTACCTCCTTTCCGCTCCCGGTCTCCGTCACGCGCCAAGCGGAGAACTCGTAGCCGTCGTCTATCGTAATGGAGAAGGCGACAGTCCGTTCAAACTCCACCCCCTCGCCGTCCTTCACCTCCACGGCATCCATCATGGCGGTTATCGCACCACCCGTCGGCTGGACGATAGTGAGCGTATAGCTTTCCTTCGCGAACACGACCGTCACCGTCACGTTGTCGGAGGGCATCACGAAGGTATTCTCGTCCAATACCTCTATTTCCTTATCCTCAGAATCCTTCACGAGCCACTTATCCACTCCGTAGCCCTCGTCCGGAGTGGGGACCAAGGTCACTTCCGTGCCCTCGGCGACATCGCTGCCGCTCTTTATCTCCTCGCCGCCCGCCGTGGCGATAAAGCTACCGTGCCCATCATCATCAGGCTGGTATATGGTAAGGGTGAAGAGCTTCTTGAACTCACCATTAATCTCCACGTTTTCCGTATCGATAGCTCGCGGTATCTCCTTGTCCCACACGAAGAGGTAACCCTTCGCCTCGCTCACGGTTGGCGCGGTAATCGCGGCGCCGCTGTTGCCATATTGGACCTCCGTCGCCTTTTCCGTCGCATCCGGCGTTTCCTCGTAAGTGAAGGTAACGGTGTAGACTATATAGCCGGCCCGTTCCTCCTCGCTCAGGAAGCTTAGCAGGACGGGCAGGCTATCTTCAGAGCCGTCCAGTTTTTGCCCCCATATGCGCTCCGTCCGCTCGCCTTGCAACAGGCGCGTCACCTCGCCGCCGGCGAACTCTTCCTTATCCTTCGATTCGGTGACTATGGTGGCGGAACTTTTATCCCCACCGAGGCCCTTCGCGCAAGAGGTATCCAAGTAGTAGCACCTCGTTATCGTTTGAGTAGTCGAAAAGACATCTCCCGCGATGCCACCGACTTTACTCGTGCCCGTTACCGTTCCGGCATTGAAGCAATTCTCCAAGAAACCATCACTATGCGTACTATTAACAGCCATTCCCGCGATACCGCCGACATAGCCATCGCCCGTTACCGCTCCGCTATTGGAGCAGTTTTTTATCTCTACACAGTTTCCCGCGATACCGCCGACATTGTTATCGCCCGTTACCGCTCCGCTGTTAGAGCAGTTTTTTATCTCAGAAGCGTCTCCACCGATGCCACCTACTCTATCCGCCCCATTACCCTTAACCGTGCCGCTGTTGGTACAATTCTCGACCGTACCGATAGAATAACCCGCGATACCGCCGATATAGCTATTATCCGCTCCTGATCCTGAGCTTGTTACTGTTCCGCGGTTGATACAATTCTTGACCGTGCCGGAAGAATAACCCGCGATACCGCCAACCGTACTCTGTCCCGTTACCTTTCCGCTATAAGAGCAATCCTGAATCGTACCATCGGATCGGCCCGCGATACCGCCGATATAGCTGAACAGTTCAAAATAAATATAACTTTCCGTTACGTTCAGATTCCGCACCACTCCATCGATATAACCGAAAAGTCCTTGATAATTATAACTTTCAACAGCGTCACCCATAAAAGCAATATAGATTCCGCTGATGGTATGGCCCTGCCCATCGAAAGTACCGGAAAAATAAATTCTATCCATCGCCTCAGTGAGGTCTCCACCTATCGGGGTCCATGATTTCAGCCCAGAGGTAGACGCGTCCCAGCTTTCCCAATTTTCCGTATCGTTCAGTTGGATATCTTTGTCCAAGTAGATGATCTTGCCGCTGAAATACTCAATACGGTTATTCACCAACTTCGCCAAGCCCGCTAACTCTGCGGCGGTGGAGATGTGATACGCGCCATCAGTATCGGGACCATTGGTGTACCACTCCGTGTCCGCCGTACCGTCCCACACGGTCTGCCCCGCGGCGGGGAGAGTGAATAGGGCGAACGCCCAAAGTAGAAATTTGTTTAGTAAATGTCTTGTCATAATCCGTTTGTTTAATTGTTTCTTAACTAGGTAGCGTTACTTTTGGCTTAACCCAAAAGTAACCAAAAGGTCAAGGCTGAACCTGTCGGGCTACTCCGCTCGCTCCGGTCGCTCCGCTTAACGCCCGACAGCTTAGGCCGATTCGACCCCATCCCCGGCCCTTCCCCTCTCCTCAGGGGAAGGGAGCGCTACCACCCCCACGCTTCGCGCTCCCCCTCTCGACAGGGGGAGCTGTCCGAAGGACTGAGGGGGTGACTGAGGGGGTAGGGAAAGAGGAAGATAGGAAAAGCTCCCCCGAGAGGGGAGCTGGCTCGCCAAAGGCGAGACTGAGGGGTCGCTTGTTCCCTGTTTCTGTTTCTAACCCTGTTTCTGCTCCTGACCCAACCCCTCACCCGCTTCGCGGGAGCTCCCCTCCCGGGGGAGCTTTTCTTTCTCCTTTTCCCTCTCAAGAGGGGGACTTTATACCACACCCTTCAAGCCCTCAAGAAAAGAAATTTATACCACGCTGAGGGTCTCCTCTTCCTCGCCACCCTCGTCGGGGTTCGGGTCGGTCGGCTCGAAGGGGAGGTCGGTACCCTCGTCGTCCTTGCCGTCCTCGCCCTCACCCTCGCCGCCTTCGCCGGGAGTGGTGGGGTCCTCGGTCGTGTCGCCGCCGCTCGCGGAGCCGCCGGCGATGTTGGCGTAAAGCGCCACGATGCCGTTCACCCGCTCGATGAAGTCGTTTATCTCGTCCGTCGGCTGGATGAGCGCGTAGGCGTTCACCTTCTTCACTATCCGCTGGTAAGCCGCATTCACGGCCTCGCGAAGCTCGCGACTGTCAGCCTCCCGCTGCGGGTTACGGGCGGTGGACTCGGTTATCTTGATGTCGTAGGCCGCCTCGAACGCCTCGTTCGCCGCGCGAAGCGCCTCCACCTCCTCGTCCAGCGACAGCGCCGTCAACGCCGCCGCGTCCTCCGGCCGGGCCAGCACCGCCAGCATTCCTTCCACCTCGCTGGACTGCTTCGTGTACTCGTGACGCGCGATGCCCGCATAAGCCGCCAGGTCCGCCGACAGCTTCACCGCCGCCTCGCGCTTCGCCTTCAGCGGGTTACGCAGGTGGGCGTTCACCACGCCGTTGATTACCCCGATGAGGTAATCCCGCTCCTCGTCCGTCTCCGCCAGCGACACCGTGGCCGCGAACGCCATCTGACGGTTCACCACCTTCCGCAGGTTCTCTATTGATGCCTCGTAAAGCGTGATTTCCTCTTCCACGTGCAACGCCGCCACACCCGACGCATCAATCTCCTTCTTCACCTTCTTATGGAAGTTGCAGGTCGCGCCCAGCGTCAGGTGCGTAATCCCGAAATCTTTAATTTCCTTGCTCATATCTATTCGTTTATTGATTAATAATCACACTCTTTATACCCATGCACCGGCGCGGCAGACCAAAAACCGCGGTTGACGACCTCCCGCGCCGGCGCGACAGAACAAAAACCGTGGTTCACGACCTTCCGCACCGGCGCGGCAGACCAAAAACCGTGGTTCACGACCTTCTGAACCGGCGCGGCTATGTTTCCGAGCACTTCGGAGGCCCCACGCGCCGGCGCGTAAACGCAAAAAGCCCGTCCGCGGAGAATCGCTCTCCACGGACGGGCTTCCGTCTCATTCTTTATCGTATAGGCGACATTACGCTTGCTTGCTTGCTTGCTTGCTTGCTAAGAAATTATCCCTCTCTACCAAACCTACGGTGGTAAAAAAGGTTAACGAAGCGTATGTTGTTACTCTATTCATTTTCCTCTATTTACGTCACGACAGCGACAAATGTAGGAAATATTTATGAATTACGAATTACGAGCTACGAATTACGAGTTACAACCACATAGCTCGTAATTCGTAACTCATAATTCAACTTTGACTAGTTATTCTCCGGACGGAGCTTGCGGACTACCGCGCCGGCACGCCACATCTCGCTATCGCGAAGCGCCTTCAACTCGGCGTTCAACTTCTCACGGTAATCCGGACGCGAGTTGGAGTCGATAGAACGTTGCGCCTCGTTACCGCAAGCCACCTCGTTGTAAAGCTTCTCGAACACCGGCTTAACGGCATCGTGGAACGGGCCCATCCAATCCAACGCGCCGCGTTGAGCGGTGGTAGAGCAGTTGGCGTACATCCAATCCATACCGTTCTCGCCGAACAACGGCATCAGCGATTGCGTCAACTCCTCGACGGTCTCGTTGAAAGCCTCCGAGGGTTCGTGCCCATGCTCGCGCAACGTCTCGTACTGCGCCAGAAGCAAACCTTGGATAGCGCCCATCAACGTACCGCGCTCACCCGTCAAGTCGGAATATACCTCTTTCTTGAAAGTCGTCTCAAACAAATACCCGGAGCCGACGCCGATACCCAGCGCAATGACACGATCCCAAGCCTTGCCGGTCGCGTCCTGATAAATCGCATAGCTGGAGTTCAAGCCACGACCTTGCAGGAACATCCGGCGAAGCGACGTTCCCGAACCTTTCGGCGCGATCATAATCACATCCACGTCAGCGGGCGGAACGATATGCGTACGGTCGCTGTAAGTGATAGCGAAACCGTGAGAGAAATACAACGCCTTGCCCGCCGTCAGGTGCTTCTTAATCATCGGCCAGCACTCGATTTGCGCCGCGTCGGACAACAACACCTGAATGATTGTCGCCTTCTCGCAAGCCTCCTCGATACCGAACAGGGTCTCGCCCGGTACCCAACCATCGGCTACCGCCTTATCGAAAGTCTTGCCCGGACGCTGCCCCACGATTACGTTGAAACCGTTATCGCGCAGGTTCAAGCTCTGGCCTGGACCTTGCACGCCATAACCGATGACCGCGATGGTCTCGTCTTTCAACACTTCTCTCGCCTTCTCTAAAGGAAACTCCTCGCGGGTGACTACATTTTCCTCAACCCCGCCAAAATTCATGACTGCCATTTTCTTATCAATTTATTAAACAGTAAAAACAATAATATCTCTTTCTTTTATTCCATTATATTCCTCTTTTATCGCCAAGCCACCGCGGCGCGGCAAATCGCATTCCCCCCGGAGAGGACCGCCAAGTCATATTTCCCCGGAGCGGATTCCGCCTTATGGAAAATAAGCGGCATACCCGGTTTCCCCTCGGACAGATAGGCGACCTCCATACGGGCTATCTCCCCCGTCCGGAAGCGGTCGATATCGAACAGGTCCAACAGACGCTCGATATATTTCACGCTGTTGATATGGCCGTTGATATCCAAATCGCTATACTTCACCGTATAAGCGACCCCCGCCTCGTCCCGACTCTCGGCGGGCCTGACCTTTCCCGGCCGCTCGATAGGACAGGGACGTTCGGAGACATATCCACCCAACGCCTCCCTGTCCAACGCCGTAGGACGGCGCGTGGTCCCATCGATGGCCGCCCAAATAGAGCGGGCGAAACCGAACGTCTTCCCCTCCTCGTCCGCCAACTCAAAGCAACGGCTCGTGAAGAAACGCTCCACGCCATCAATCCACGTGTACACCCTTATCTTGGTAAACGCGGCGGGATATTCATTCATCTCGATAGCCAAGCGCGACAAGACCCACGCCGTATGACGTTCGGACATCGCGCTGAAGCCGAACCCCCGTTCCTCCGCATGACCGGAAGCGGCATGAATCAGGTAATTCCCAATCATCGGAAGCGTCACCCGCCCCCGGAAATCCGTCAAATAAGGCTCAGCCACGAAACGAAAGGAACCCACCTTCTCCATGACGCTTACTTCCTTTGCAGTTTACGCTCCATCTCCGCCAACATATCGCTCAGGCGTTCCACCTTGCTCTTCGTGATGGCGATACGTCCGGAACGGATGAACTGAAGCACGCCGATTGTCTCGCTCAGCTCGTCGAACAAGGCCTGCGTCTCATCGTAATGGCCGCTCTTCTCCAGCACCACACATGTCTCGTTCATCTCCAAGATACGGGCGTTATACTTACGGATTAAATCCTCCACCGCACCCATCTTGATGAACAGCTCCGTGCTCAACTTATACAACGCGATCTCTTGGTAAACCAAATCTTCGTCCGTATTGTAATACGCCTTGAGGATATCGACCCGCTTATCAATTTGCTTCACGACCTTGTCAATCATATCCGCGTCGGCGAAGGTCGTAATCGTGAACTTATGGATGCCCTTGATGGCGGAAGGCGAAACGGAGAGCGTCTCGATATTCAGCTGACGCCGCGTGAAGATAATCGTTATCTGGTTCAACAGGCCCACGATGTTCTCCGAAAAGATAATAACGGTATATAATTTCTTTGTTGTCATATTCACGCTCCTCCTTTATTTATCATCTCCCATTAAAATATTCGTCACCGTGCTGCCGGCCGGCGTCATCGGATAAACCATCCCTTGAGGCTCCACATCGGCGACCAACAAATAAGCGCCGTCGCACGCCAACATCTCTTGGATAGCCCCATCCAAATCTTCCCGCTCGCGAACCTCCCGCGCGACGATTCCATAGGCTTTCGCCACCGCCACGAAATCCGGGTTCTCCAACTCGGTAAAGGAGTAACGCTTATCGTAAAACAGTTCCTGCCATTGACGGACCATACCCAAGAAGTTATTGTCCAACAAGATAATCTTCACGTTCAGACGCTCCTGCATAATCGTGCCCAGCTCCTGAAGGGTCATCTGCAAACCGCCATCGCCCGTGAAGAAGCAGACCGTACGGTCGGGCGCGCCGAACTTGGCGCCGATAGCGGCGGGAAGGCCGAAGCCCATCGTCCCAAGACCTCCGGAAGTGACCACGCTGCGCGTACGGCTGTACTTGAAGTAACGGACACCCATCATCTGGTTTTGTCCCACGTCCGTGACCAGCACCGCGTCATTGCCCGTAGCCTCCGACACTTTCCGGATTACCTCGCCCATCTTCAAGTAGCCGGAAGAAGGATGCAACTCCTTATTTATCACCTTTTCGTACTCCTCTTTCGCGTCAGGCTCGAACTCGGCGTTCCATTCCGGACGCTTACGCTCCTCCAGCAAAGCCGTAATCTGAGGAATCGTATATTTAGCGTTACCCAGCACCTTCACGTCCACCGGGACATTCTTCCCAATTTCGGAATTATCGATATCCAGATGAATCACTTTCGCTTGCTTGGCGTAAGTCTTCAAATCGCCCGTCACACGGTCGTCGAAACGCATACCAATCGCGATCAGCACGTCGCACTCGTTCGTTTTCCGATTTGGTCCCACGTTCCCGTGCATACCCAGCATTCCCTTATTCAACGGAAAATCCGAAGGCATGGCAGACAAGCCCAAGGTGGTGGAACCCGCCGGAATATCATTCTTCGTCAAGAAGGCCAACAACTCACGCTCGGCGTTCCCTAAAATCACGCCTTGCCCCACCAGACAAAATGGCTTCTCCGCCTTATTAATCAACTCCGCCGCCAAACGGATACGTTCCGGAACAATATCCGGCTCCGGCTGGTAACTACGAATGTAGTCCACCTTCTTATATTCATATTCCACCTCACCGACCTGAGCGTCTTTGGTAAAGTCCAAGACCACTGGTCCCGGCCGTCCGGTGGAGGCGATATAGAAAGCCCGCGACACCGCCCAAGCGATGTCTTCCGGCTTGCGAATCTGGAAAGCCCATTTCGTGATAGGCTGCGTGATACCAATCACGTCAATCTCCTGAAAAGCGTCCGTTCCCAATAACGACGACGCGACCTGCCCGGAAATCACCACCAATGGCGTACTATCCATCATCGCGTCAGCGATTCCCGTCAGCGTATTCGTGGCACCCGGACCGGAAGTGACCAACGCCACTCCCACCTTTCCCGACACACGGGCATATCCTTGAGCGGCGTGCGTGGCCCCTTGCTCATGCCGGACCAGCACATGCTTCAATTTATCTTTATAATCATACAGACAATCATATACAGGTATCACCGCTCCACCCGGATAACCGAAAATCGTATCGACACCTTCCGCTATCAAGGTTCTCAGCAAAGCCTCCGAACCGGAAATCTTCTCCATATTCTTCCTTTTTAGTTTTGTTGTTTAATCCTAATCCTCTACTATACGCACACCTCCCTTATCGGCGGAGCTTACCATCTTACTATAAGCTCTCAGGGCCTTCGAGACCTCTCGCTTACGGAACGGTGGCGTGAAAGCTTTCTTCCCGCGAGCCTCCTCTTCCTCTCTGCGCGAGAACAACTCCTCCTCGCTCAAGCGGACGTTAATCGAACGCCCCGGTATATCTATATCGATGATATCGCCATCGCGGACCAAGCCAATCGCCCCTCCCGAAGCGGCCTCGGGAGAAATATGTCCGATAGAGAGACCGGAGGTGCCGCCACTGAAACGTCCGTCCGTAATCAACGCGCAGGCTTTCCCCAAATGGCGACTCTTGATATAAGAGGTAGGATAAAGCATCTCCTGCATGCCCGGACCGCCTTTCGGCCCCTCGTAAGCGATTACGACCACATCGCCGGCGACAACCTTTCCGCCCAAGATGCCTTCGCACGCCGCCTCTTGCGAGTCGAACACTTTAGCCGGACCGGAGAACCGCCAAATACTCTCGTCCACGCCCGCCGTTTTCACCACGCAACCATCCACGGCGATATTCCCTTTCAGCACCGCCAAGCCGCCATCCTTGGAATAGGCGTGCGCCACGTCGCGAATACAGCCATTCGCGCGGTCCGTGTCCAATTTCTCATAATACGTTTCCTGAGAGCCCATCTGAACGCTAAACCGGCGAGCGGGAGCGCTCTTGTATTTCCGAATCGCCTCTTCCGTCACGTTCGGGGAAGTGACCGCGTACTTGTCGACCGCCTCCGAGAGCGTCATGCCATCCACACGCTTCACGGAACCATCCACCAGACCGGCTTTCAGCAACTCATTCATGATAGAAAGGATTCCACCGGCGCGATTCACGTCCTGCACATGGTAAACGGGCGTGTTCGGGGCCACCTTGCACAGGCAAGGAATCTTACGGGACAGGGAGTCGATATCCTCCATGTGGAAATCGGCTTCCGCCTCGCGCGCCACCGCCAACAGGTGGAGCACCGTATTCGTGGAACCTCCCATGGCGATATCCAACGACATGGCGTTCAGGAACGCCTGACGGGTAGCGATAGAGCGAGGTAGCACCGACTCGTCTCCATCCCGATAATATTTATATGCGTTCTCCACGATTCGCTTGGCGGCGTCACGGAAAAGCTGAATACGATTCTTATGGGTGGCCACGATAGTACCGTTGCCGGGCAAGGCCAGACCAATCGCCTCGTTCAGGCAATTCATGGAATTGGCCGTAAACATGCCGGAGCAACATCCGCAACCCGGACAAGCGTGACGTTCCACCTGCTCCACCCGCTCATCGCTCACCGTGGTATCGGCCGACTCAATCATCGCGTCAATCAAATCCAAATGACGGTCGCCCAGCTCGCCGGCCTCCATCGGACCGCCGGAGACGAACACCGTCGGGATGTTCAACCGCATGGCGGCCATCAGCATACCCGGCGTAATCTTGTCGCAATTGCTGATACACACCATCGCGTCCGCCTTATGCGCGTTCACCATATACTCCACGCTATCCGCTATGATATCGCGCGAAGGAAGAGAGTAAAGCATCCCGTCATGCCCCATGGCGATTCCATCATCTATCGCGATCGTATTAAACTCGGCGGCGAAGCAACCCAGATTCTCTACCTCCCGCTTCACCAGCTGCCCCACGTCATGCAAATGCACATGCCCCGGCACGAACTGGGTAAACGAGTTCACGATAGCGATAATCGGCTTGCCAAATCGCTCATCCTTCATCCCATTGGCGCGCCATAACGCCCGGGCACCGGCCATCCTGCGGCCCTCGGTACAAACCGAGCTTCTCAACGGATTCTTCATATCTTCCATATCTTTTCGTTCGCGAGACCTCTCTTGCGGGCTCGCCACACATATATATTATTAATTAAAAAGCCTTTCCCAAAGGAGAAAGGCTTAAGAAATATCTCAACAGGACCACGACTTCTCACACACCTTTCTCCTCACCTGCTAATGACTAGAAGGACCTCCACGAGAATAATATGCGATACATTGCCGTTCACCATTCTTATGTTTTCTTTAATTGACACCGCGAATGTAGAACAATTAATCCATACGAACAAAGGATTTAAAAGGAAAATCTTGCTTTTTCTTTCATTTATCAATAAAACATCACGCCTGAATTGCATTTTAACAGCCATGATTTGAACAACCCGAGTCAACCTCCACTACGGATGAAACACAAAGCGGTCAGCTTCTTTTATAAATCTACAATAACCTCCCCGTTTCCTTATAAGGGAACTCCCGTTTCCTGCCTAAGAAACGCCAGTTTCCTTAGCGGGAAACGACAATTTCCTCGTAAGGAAACGGCCGTTTCCATGCGAGGAAATTTCAGGAAACCGCAAGTGATTGATTTTGTAGCTCATAGCTTTCCCTTGCCGCTTCATAAAGCTTCCGGCCCATACCTCGCGACGGTTAATCTCCCTTTCTCGCGAATTCACGCCGCATTTAGGTTAAATAACATTAAAAACAGTGGAATTATCGGCAAAACATTATGCTATATAACATAAAACCTATATCTTTGCGACGTGTTTTTCATGGTATTAGATTTAAGGTTAACAATAAGATTGGCTGTCCGTGAGGATAGCCTTCTTTTTTATGATACCCTCAAAAGGGAATCACTACTATTCTTTGGTTTCTATGTTCTATTTTTACTATCCAAAAAAATAAACACTTATAAATTCCTATATTTGAAACGAATTATCGCTCAGGTATGGAAAAAGAAACGCTCATATTCGATATCACGAACGATTTTGTCGTTGGAGACCGCATCACGAAAGAGACTTTTGACAAATTCAGCAAATTACCTTGCAAAATAAAAGCTGGCTTGTTTCTCCTTTGTGTAGAAGGCTCCGTGCAAGTATCCATCAACCTGTCGAAATACACGATCCGGAAGTACGACTTCGTCACGTTGGTGCCGAGCAACTTCGTCCAGTTCCACGAAATATCGGACAACGCGCGTTTCTATTACGCGGGATTTTCCTCGGAATTCATGACAAATATCAATTTCATCAAGTCGACGATGAGTTTCCTGCCCATCATAACGGAACATCCGGTGATGCATTTGGAAGAGGTCGTGGCGCGATTATATATCGACGGCTATCGCTTGTTAATCCAGGCGCAATCGCTCAAGCCACCCTATTCCACGGTCAACAAAAACATGATTATCGCTTATCTGACCATCTTCATGCAAGGAACGGCCGAGCTATACAAGAACCACAGCCATTGGACAAACGGCATACGCACGAGGACCAACGAGATTTATCGCAAATTCATCCAATTAGTCGTGGAGCATTACACAAAAGAGCATAGCGTCTCTTTCTACGCCGCCCGGTTAAATCTATCATTGCCTCACTTCTGCACCACGATCAAGAAAGCGATAGGCCTGACGCCTCTGGAAATCATATCATCCATCATCACGATGGACGCCAAAGCCCAATTACGCTCAACCGACCTGACCGTAAAGGAGATAGCGTTCTCTTTGGGGTTTAACAACCTGTCTTTCTTCAATAAGTATTTCAGGCAACACACAGGCATGACACCGAAGGAGTACAGGCAAATGAAATCCCCTTTCCAAACATAAAAAGAGAGGGCGCATCGCTCATCGCGACACGCCCTCTCTCCGTATCTAATCACTTATTGGACGCCTCGTTCCCTCAAACGTTTTTGCCAGTTCCACGCGGATAGCAACGTATCGGCCAAACTTTCCTTGGCGGTCCATCCCAAGACTTTATTCGCCCGTTCCGGATTAGCCCAAACTTGCTCGATATCACCCTCTCGACGACCGACAATCTTATATGGGACTTTCACGCCCGTCGCCCGCTCGAAAGTATGAATCAGCTCCAACACGGAAACGCCTTTCCCCGTTCCTAAGTTAAAAATCTCAATAGGATAATCCGATTTGTTCTCCAACATACGGTCCATCGCGACCACATGCGCTTTCGCCAAATCCACGACATTTATATAATCCCGTATGCACGAGCCATCGGGCGTATTGTAATCATCCCCGAAGACACTCAACTCTTTCCGGATACCTATAGCCGTTTGAGTCAAGTACGGGATTAAATTTTGCGGTACGCCATTGGGCAACTCGCCTATCTCCGCGGAAGGATGAGCTCCGATTGGATTGAAATAACGCAAAATAACGCTTTTGAAAGGAGCGCCCGAATGAATCGTATCACGGATTATCTCCTCGTTAATCTGCTTCGTATTACCATAAGGAGACGTAGCGGGTTTAATCGGAGCGTTCTCCGTCACCGGCAAGTTCTCCCTATCCGGCTGTCCATATACGGTGCAAGAAGAAGAGAACACGATTCCTTCTACACCAAACTCAGGCATCAACTCCAACAGATTAATCAACGTCACGATATTGTTGCGGTAATACTTCAACGGCATTCGCACCGACTCGCCCACCGCCTTACTCGCGGCGAACAAAATGATACCTTTAACATCCGGATAATTTTCCAAGGCCTTACGAGTCGCTTCCTTATCTTTCAAATCCAATTTGACAAAATCAGGACGAACACCCGTGATTCTTTCGATTCCATCCAATACCTCTACATTCGAATTGGATAAGTCATCAAAAATAATCACCTCGTATCCGGCGTTCTGTAGTTCCACCGTAGTGTGCGAACCTATATAACCAGTACCTCCGGCTACCAAAATTTTCTTTTTCATGCCAACGCTCTCTTCTCTTATAAATTACACGATTCCAGAAAATCCCATAAAAGCCATCGCCAACAAACCCGCGGTAATCAAAGTAATCGGAGTTCCATCCAGACCTTTCGGAATACGTGTCATAGCCAACTGCTCCCGAATCCCCGCGAAAATAATCAACGCCAACGCGAATCCGATACCAATAGAAACCGCGTATACCACGGATTCCATCAAATTATAATCTTTTTGGATCACTTGGATAGCGACACCCAACACGCAACAGTTCGTCGTAATCAACGGTAAAAAGACACCTAACGCTTGATAAAGAGCCGGAGAGACCTTTTTCAAGATAATCTCGATCATTTGCACCAACGCGGCGATAATCAAGATAAACACGATGGTTTGCATGAACCCCAAATTGAAGATGTCCAACACATACTTCTGCACGAGGAACGTCACTATCGTGGCGATCGCCAAGACAAAAGTAACGGCCGCCCCCATACCCGTAGCGGTTTCCACTTTCTTAGAGACTCCCAAAAAAGGACATATTCCCAAGAATTGCGATAATACGACATTATTTACGAATACCGCGGCGATAAATATCAATATATATTCCATATCGTTCGTTTTATACTTTACGCAATTTGTTGACAATAGCGACCAAATAACCTAAAGCGATAAAGGCTCCAGGCGCAAGGATAAAAATCAAGGAACCGTATTGCTCAGGCATCAAAGTCAAACCAAACAATTTCCCCGTACCGAAAAGTTCACGTATCGCACCCAACAACGTAAGAGCGGCGGTAAAACCAATGCCGATACCCAAACCGTCAAAAGCGGAAGCTATAACGCCATTTTTGGCGGCGAATGACTCAGCGCGTCCCAACACGATACAGTTCACCACGATTAACGGGATATAAAGTCCCAAGCTAGCATTAAGAGCCGGCATATAAGCCTCCATCACCAACTGTACAACAGTCACGAATGTAGCGATCAACACTATGTAGCCCGGTATACGCACCATATCGGGAATAATGTTCTTGCAAGCGGATATCGCCATATTCGAACATACCAATACGAACATCGTAGCCAACCCCATGCTCAACCCATTCATAGCGGACGAAGTGGTAGCGAGCGTGGGACACATACCTAACAGCAACACGAATGTCGGATTCTCCGTGATGATGCCATTCATCAATATCTTAAAATTACTCATTGTTTGTTCCTCCTTCTTTTTGAGATTTGTCAGTAGCGCCCGTTATCATATCCGTTCCCGAATAAGCGCTATAAGCGCGGTTTATCGCATCCAGAAACGCACGGCTTGATATTGTCGCGGCCGTAATCGCATCCACCAAGCCTCCATCTTTCGTTACCATCAAAGGCCCTTCAGATAAATTCCGTCCCAAAACGTTTCGTTGCGTGCCTTCAGTGCGGAACCAATCTTGCATCTTCGAGCCAAGACCTGGAGTCTCCGCATGTTGCAATACCGAATAGTTGTACAATTTGCCATCGGCATCAAAGCCCACGATTACTTTAATCTCTCCACTAAAGCCTTTTTGGGTATTACTTTCCACCGCGGCCCCCACAAGCTCGCCATCTTGCTTCGCTGGGTATATTTTCAAGGAATCACCATCAGAGGTAGCCGCCACAAAAGCTTCTTCTATCGGATTATTATTAAATTCAGGCACTACCGCCCGGACCGCATTTTGCAACGTAGCGGCCTTAGACGCGGCGATAGGTTCTTCCGTAAGCATATAAACTCCTGCCAATATAGCTCCAGCTATCGCACTGATAAGCGTCAACGACAATAACATGTTCGGCAAAGTCGATTTCAATTTTTCCATGCTCACTTTCCTCCTCCAAAATGTTTAGGTTTAATATAACTATTAATCAGCGGAGTCAACGCATTCATAATCAGGATAGCGAATGACATTCCTTCCGGATAGGACCCGAAAAGACGAATCACGGAAGTAAGTAAACCGATACCTACACCATAAACAAGCATTCCATTCTTGCTCATAGGGGAAGTCACATAATCTGTCGCCATGAAAATAGCGCCCAATAACAAACCTCCGGACAACAAATGAATAAATGGGTTCACATATTGTTCAGGATTCACCAAATGCATAATTCCCGTGAAAACAAACACGGTAGCCAAAATAGAGACCGGAATATGCCATGTAATGATTTTTTTCCACAGCAAAAACGCAAAACCAAGGAGTAAAGCTACCGCACTCACCTCTCCAAGACTACCACCTTTTACGCCCACTATCAAATCGCTATAAGAAGGAAGTTGGGTCACCCCTTCATTTATTAATGAAAGAACCGTAGCTCCCGTCTCTGCGTCCGTATAGGTCATAGGAAAAGCGTTTAACGCATCGACAACCGGCCATGTCGTCATTTGCGCAGGAAAAGAGATAAGCAAAAACACACGCCCGACCAACGCAGGGTTAAAAATATTGTTACCTAATCCTCCAAATGACATCTTACCGATGCCTATAGCCGCTAACGCACCAATCAAAACAATCCATATCGGTAAATTAGAAGGCAAATTAAACGCCAACAAAACTCCCGTAAGGATAGCGGAACCATCACATATCGTCGGTTTCTTTTTCATCAAGAACCGCTGAATCAAATACTCGAACAACACGCAAGCCGCGACTGAAGTTACCGTAATGATCAACGCTCCCAGACCGAAGAAATAAAGGGATACTAATAGCGCCGGAATCAAGGCTATCAGTACACCATACATATTTTTACTTATGCTGTCACCACCATGAATATGGGGCGAAGGCGATACATATAATAAATTATTTTCCATGTCACTGCGTTTTATGACTTTCTCGCTCGGATGATTCCCATAACCTTACCTTTACCCATCCGGATACGGTCCAATAACGGACGGTTGGCGGGACAGGTATAACTACAGGATCCGCATTCGATACAATCTGTAATATAATTCTTCTCTGCCAAATCCCAATTTTGGAATTCTGTAGCGGTCATCAAAAGAGTCGGGTTCAAACCCATCGGACAAACATTCACGCATTTCGCACAACGAATGCACTCTCTCGCAGGCTTGCGTACCGACTCCTCTTTCGTCAGCAGCAAAACACCGGAACTGCCTTTACAAACCGGAGCGTCGACACTCGCCAACGCCTTGCCCATCATCGGACCACCACTGATAATCTTTCCCGTATTCTCGGGCATACCGCCCGCGGCATCAATCAGGCAACGGATTGGCGTACCGATACGTACCAAGAAGTTCGAGGGCGAGGCCAAGGCTTTCCCCGTCACGGTAACGACACGCTCGAACAAAGGCTTGTTCTTCTGTACCGCCTCATAAACCGCATACGCCGTCCCTACGTTCTGTACGACAGCTCCTTCCGATATTGGAAGCGCTCCGCTCTTCACCTGCCGGCGAATCACGGCGTCTATCAGTTGCTTCTCGCCTCCTTGCGGATATTTCATCTGAAGTGGCATAATCTCTATCCCTTTATAATCCGCCGCCAACTTCCGCAAATAAGCGATCGCATCGGGTTTATTATTCTCGATACCGATTACCGCCCGACTCACGTTGACCGCCTTCATCAAAATCGAGACACCCACCAAGATCTCCTCTCCTTTCTTCAACATCAAGGAATGGTCGGCGGTCAGATAAGGCTCGCACTCCACGGCATTGATAATAACGATTTCCGCCTTATTCCCGGGAGGAGGCATCAATTTCACCTGCGTGGGGAATGTCGCGCCTCCCAAACCGACAATACCGGCCGCGGCTATCTTGTCGATAATCTCCTTGGAAGAGAGGGAGCACTCTTTTACCAATGTCGTACTCCGGTCGATCGTCTCTTCCCATTCATCGCCTTCCACATCTATGTAGATGGCAGGACGACGATAGCCACTCGCGTCTACCACGTCGTCTATCTTGTTTACCTTGCCGGATACGGACGAATGAATATTCGCAGAGACAAAACCTCCCGCCTTCGCCAACAATGTACCCACCTTCACGAGATCTCCCTTCTTCACCACAGCTTGGGCCGGAGCGCCGATATGTTGACTAAGCGGGATCATCACCTGTTTCGGTACCTCAAGAGCCGTAATCTTCTTACCGGCAGACAGTTTATTCTCGGGGGGATGGATACCTCCGATTCGAAATGTCCTTAGCATATTATTAGATTTTAATTTAAACTTGTTTTGTCTTCCACTTTAGCTTGAGGAACCACCTCTGGTTTCGCCGAGGTGACCTTCGGCTGGGCCATCGTCATTCCTTCAGGTGCCGCTTTCGGTTGGGTCGGGGTCGCCTCCTTCCGTGGCGGGAAATTCAGCGCGTGAATAGCGCCCGTCGGACATACCGCCTCGCACTTACGACACAACCGGCATTTCGTATAGTCGATATAAGCCACGTTATTCGCCACCGTAATCGCCTCGAACGGGCACTCCTTGGCGCACTTGCCACACCCGATACAAGCGTTGGCGCAAGCCTTGCGAGCGACCGCACCTTTATCTTTATTCACGCAAGAGACATACACACGGCGGGATTTCGGTCCTTTCTTCCGAAGTTCGATGATGTTCTTGGGACAAGCCTTCACGCAAGCGCCACATGAGACACACTTCTCCTCGTCCACCTCGGCTATACCCGTAATCGGATTAATGTGAATCGCGTCGAACGTACAAGCGGCCACGCAATCGCCATAGCCCAAGCAACCATACGAGCAACCCGTCTCACCTCCGTATGTCGTGGAAGCGATCGCACAACTCTTCGTCCCGTCATACGCGCTCGTACGTGGACGGGCTTGGCAGGTTCCATTGCAACGGACCACCGCAACCATCGGTTCAGTAGCGCCAGCCTCTTTTCCTAAAATAGTAGCGACCTTAGCCATCACCGGAGCGCCACCCACCGGACAAAGCATTCCCTCTAAAGAATCCGCTTTCACGCAAGCTCCGGCGAACCCGGCACATCCCGGATATCCACATCCTCCGCAGTTCGCACCCGGAAGCACACCCTGAACTTGCGCGATACGAGGATCCTCATAAACCTCGAACTTCTTGGATGCGGCATACAAAAATATCGCCCCTACCGCCCCAATAGCACCTAAAGAAATAACGGCAATTAAAATCATGATATCTTATCAATTAAGTTTTTTCAAAGTGAATACGAATTTCTTTCTCAATTTGTCTCGTGTTAAATATAGAATATAATAATAAGGAAGCAACAACAATAAACCGGCCAATCCGCTCATGGTCTCATCCCAACGTAAACTCGTCCCGGCGGTTATGGCGCATACCACTATCACCAAAGGTATGACAAACGCCAAGACCACAGCCTGCAACCCCATGGAGTTTCGTCCGCATATCATCACGTTCTCGCCAGTATGGAACGCTCCGGAACGGTCCGCTACCTCTATGATTTTCTCTTTCTTCTCGGAGGCGGAACATATCGTCCGCGCGTGACAACCCGAGCATGCGGAATATTGGTCTATACGCACATACACGACCCCATTCTCGATTTTCTCGACAAAACCTATATGATTTATGTCCTCACTCATATTTGTAATCTCGACATTGCAAAACGAAAGCAAAAGTACGTATTATTTGAATATCATTTCATGATTAACAATATTTATCATGCGTATTTTCTCGCTCCTTCTTACCACTTGTAATTGAACCCGAAACTCATCAACTGGTTGAACTGGAAATAGCTCTTGAAATTCTCTGTCTTCGCCACGCTATCATCAAAACGAGCCTTAAAATAAATACGTGTAGAGAAGAAACGGGTTATCTGTAAGTTTAAGGTATTCTCGAATTCCATAAACACCGTCTTATAGGTTGTAGAATATTTAAACATCGAGGTCCAACTGGTGTACCGGTTGATATTGAACGTGAGGTTAGCGTCAACCTGCGAACCGAATTTAGCATATACGTTCTTATAAGGGTTTTCACCCTCGACCGGATTCTCCTTCGCCTCAAAACCGTGACGGGATAAATCCATATCTGTCCCCTTCTCCCGACTATACATATAATTGAAAGACAACGGGGCGATATTAACGGACAACTTCAAGTTCTTATGTTTATTAGGAAAATCCTTCTTTTCCAAGTCATACTTCATACCTATACCTAAATTGATTTTCATTGGCGCGAGAAAGGCGGCTAATAATTTCTCACTATTCGCCTTATGGTTATTCACCAGTTGCGTAAGGAACTCGAAATTGAACGAATAGTACCATTTCTTAAACGCTTGATAACCGAAGTTGGAATGTACGCGAAAGACATCATTATTGACCTGATAGCTATGCACCGAATCGACCGAGTTCGGTATGGCGTTCAGATTGACATTGATTTCCATCTCGTTCGTCACCAGCACCTTGTCTTTCTTGTAATCGTACTTCAAGTACTGGCGGGTCAACAGGTTCAGGTTTGGATTACCACCCCCGCTCCAGTTCTTGGTCACGTACGACTCGGCCACTTGGAGCGTGCTCTCGAAACCGGAGGTCCAATAACGGCGTTCCGGGATGAACTTGACAGGAGCCTCCACGTCCTCGAAATTGGCGTCGCCCTTCACCTTGATTGGAACATCCTCGTAAATGCTTTTCTTGATGACGTTCTGCTTGATGATATCGTCCGGCAAATCGCTCTCCGAATAACGGAAATAGGTAGGATAATTGTTTTCCACGTAAGCGAACGCCATCTTCTCCAGCCGCTCGTTCCGCTTGATATCCTCGAAAATGGTGTCCACCGGACATAAACGCTCATACGGGCTCTTTTGCCTCAACGTGTCCGGGTTATAGAATACGAGCTTATCCGGAAGATAATCTCCCTTAAAAATAGCGGGAAGGAACAAAGGGTTCACGATTACCGTATCGCGGAAGGTCATCGTATTGTCGAATATAGTGGAAGCGTCCCGCACCAGACGGGCCCAATACATGGCCTCGTCCGATATCTCCAGCTCATCCTTTTTCAGGAAACGCAACAAATTAGAACTTGGATAGACAGGAGCGGAGTAGGTCTGGTTTTGCCTCTCGAACTGTTTCCGGATATCCATCACGCGCTCCAAATCCGCCTCGCTTATACTAAGCGTATCGGGGATGGTATCTTCCAACAGAGGGGCGTGCCGTATAGGGTGCTGGACCATACCTCCCGCGATCGGTTGGTTATCCTGCCCATACGCCCAATTACTCATCAATAAAAGCAACAGTAACACATACCCTTCAAGCCTATCTCTCACCATAAATCCTTATTTACATTTTATTAGTCGTATTTATCGCGAAATTAACCAAAAAGTCGATATATTAGAAGATATATTTCAATATGTTGAACAATTCGCGCCACATACGGCGCGTCGATAAACAAAAAATCATGGAGAAAAATAACGTTTTAGGATTCGTCTTGGTTTTAATCTTATTCGCGGGCCTTTCCTCTTGCGCGGGGAAAAGACAGCCCCAAATAGCCTTACCCGCGGATTTCAAAGGCCCGAAAGAACTGGCCCGACTATATGGCGTACGTATCACGCCCAACGACAACATTTTCCTGTACAACGAAGGGGCGCGATGGCTGGGCGTTCCCCACAAATTGGGAGGAATGACGAAACGCGGGGTTGATTGCTCAGGCTTCGTGACGCTCGTATATCGGGAAATTTACGGGAAACAACTGGCCCGGACATCCGCGGATATGCTCAAACACGATTGCAAGAAAGTCAGCCGGCGTAAACTGAAAGAGGGAGATTTGGTTTTCTTCAAGACCGGACGAGGAGGAAAGCGCGGAAAGCCCGACCATGTAGGCATCTACCTGAAAAACGGACGTTTCATCCACGCCAGCTCATCGAAAGGCGTAATCGTAAGCAGCCTCAGCGAGCCCTACTATGCGAGGACCTGGCTGACCGGTGGCAGGGTAAAATAACACGCGACATAAGAGAAAAAGGGAAAAGAAACGGAGAAAAGTTCCAAACCTCGCAGGCAAAAGTTCGCGATATGACGTATAAATCTCTATCTTTAGCCTAAAGATACATATCTGCAGCCTAAAGATACGTATCTTTAACCTAAAGATATATATCCGCAGTCTAAAGATAGACTTTTCCTCCGCAGCTTAAAGATTTTTTCAAATAGACTTTCCGTTTTTTCCTCCCGTCTCCCGAACTTTTCTTTCCCGTCCGCCCGTATATCCATTCTTGATTTATATGTAGACTCATGCCTGTAAAAGTACAATCGCTAAACCGTCACCGATAAAAAAATCACCTTAATGGAGATATGACTCCATTAAGGTGATAAAACTTGAATATTATCAAGAATATTTACTACGGGCTACTTACTTGCCTTGTTCGGCCGCCAACTTCTTATTTATCTTCTTCTTCTGCAACTCGTAAGCGATCGGCGTAGCGACAAACAATGTCGAATACGTTCCGATTACGATACCCAACAAGATAGCGAACGTGAAGCTTCGGATCGTGCTACCACCCAGGATGAAGATACACAATACAACCACCAACGTCGTCAACGATGTATTGAA